>JBFFUJ010000030.1:0-15132 GCA_041571375.1 Lysobacterales bacterium
ATTTCTGTTCATCACCGGTCTCCAGCAGGTCCTCCGGCTTGACGGTCAGCGGACGCGGCAGGTCATCCAGCAAGATCCCCAGGTAGGGAACCCGGCCGGCCCCGTTGAGGGATTTGAGAATCATGATTTTGGAGCGCTGCGGAGTCCGGCCGGCATCCGTGGCGTTGATCAGCGCTCCGAAACTGAATACCGGCACCCGCCGGTTATCCCACTCGATGTGACCCAGCAACCAGGACGGCGCGGATTCCATCGGCAGCGGATCCTGGTAATCGATGACCTCCTCCATTACGGAGGTGGGCATCAGCAGTTGTTGTTCGTCTACCGGGACCACCATGCAGCGGAGTTCGGGGACCTTGCCCTCCGTCCTCAGTTTGCGTCTGGCCGGCTTCTTCCTGCCGTGCTGGGGTCCCTTCATGTCAATCCGTCCTCTTCGGCAGCAGGTCGATTTCGAGCATTTCACTGACGCGCTCGATCAATTCGAGCTCCTGATAGGGTTTGGTCAGATAGGCATTGGCGCCCGCCTCCCGCGCTTTGCGGCGATGCTTCTGGCCGGCGCGTGAGGTGATCATGACCACGGGGACGTGTCTCAGGCGGGCGTCGGAGCGCACGTGTTCGAGCAACTGGTAGCCGTCCATCCGCGGCATTTCGATATCGAGCAACAGCAGGTCGGGAACCTGATCGTGCAGCTTTTCAATGGCATCGACGCCGTCCTGGGCGGTCATGACCTGCAGTGCGTGGTTTTCCAGCACGCGCGAGGTGACCTTGCGCATCGTGATTGAATCGTCCACCACCATGACCAGAGGTTGCCGAACCTCCTCTCTGGCGGCGGGCACGGGATCGCTCGGACGCGCGGCGCTCTCGAGGCCGCGGCGAATCAGCGGGCCCATGTCGAGAATGATCATGACCTGGCCGTCCGCGGCAATAGTGCCCCCGAGGATGCCCGGAATACTGCTGATCTGCGGGCCGACCGGCTTCACCACGATCTCCTGATGGCCCTGCAGGGCCGCTACCCGAATCGCAGCGGAGCAGTCGCCGGCGCGGATCATCAGCAGCGAGACATTGTCGTTCTCCAGCGGCAGCGGAGGGGCGTCCAGCAGCGGCTCCAGTTCCAGCAGGGGGTAGGCTTCGCCGGCAAAGTGATAGGCGGGCGCCTCAGACTGCAGCAGTGCCGTGTATTCGGCTGGCGCCACGCGCGCCACGCCGGCCACACTGTTGAGCGGGATCTGGAACAGGCGATCTCCGACACTCACGCCGATCGCCTGCATCACCGCGAGGCTGAAGGGGATGCGGATGGTGAATCGCGTGCCCTGGCCCGGCGCGGTTTCGATCTCCATCGAGCCGCCGATCTGCTTGATTTCGTTGTTCACGACGTCCATGCCAACTCCGCGACCGGCGAGGCCGGTGACGCTCTTGGCCGTCGAAAAACCACTCTCCCGTATAAATTGAACCAGGCGTTGTGCCTGCACCTCGTCTTCCGCATTGAGCAGTCCGCGCTCGATGGCTCGCTTGCGCACCGCCTCCAGATCGATGCCGGCGCCGTCGTCCTCGACACGGATGACGAATTCGGTGGCTTCGGCCTCCACGGTGACGGTGATCTCGCCCTCTTCGGCCTTCTTCGCTCGCCGGCGTTGCCGGGGGGGTTCGATGCCGTGCGCGACGGCGTTGCGCAGCATGTGCTCAAGCGGCGCTGTGATCCGCTCGAGCACGTTACGGTCCAGGTGGTCGCTGGAGCCAGCCATGCGCAGCCGGAGCCGCGCCTTCTTGCCGGTCTCGGTCGCCGCGGCGCGGACCACCCGCCGCAGCCGCGGTGCGGCCTGGCCGAAGGGGGTCATGCGGGTCTGCATCAGGCCTTCCTGCAGATCCGTGGCAACCCGAGACTGCTGGGTCAGCAGGCCATCCGCCTGGCGCACGGAGTCATCGAGCATCTCGTGCAGGTTCAGCAGGTCACTGACGGACTCGGCAAGGGCTCGCGACAATTGCTGCATGTTGGAGAAGCGATCCAGTTCGAGTGGGTCGAAGTCGGATGCGGCCTTGCTGGAGGAGGCGCTCTGGTAGCGCGACATCATCTGTGCCTCGCTCTCCATGTCCATCTTGCGGAGTTGCTCCTTGAGCCGATGCACCGTGGCGTCGACCTCTTTGAGGTTAAACCGCACCGCGCTCATCTGCTGCTCGAGACGTGAGCGATAGATGCTGATTTCACCGGCGTAATTGACCAGCTTGTCCATCAAGTCGGCCGCGACCCGAATCTGGGCGCCGCCCGCGGCATCCTCTGCCGTCGGGACGGGCCGGTCTTCGATCTCGCGAAACTCGCGAGCCGGTCGCGCTCGAAAACCGGGCATTGTTTGCTGGGCCGGGGCAGTCTGACTCGGTGCGGGCGCGGCGGTTTCGCGACGCTCGTCTGCGGGTGCCGATGCACGGCCCGCATCTGCGCCGGCGGCCTCTGCCGCCGATTCGATCGCGGCGGCACCCTCCGCCTGACCCGCTCCCCCGGGGTCCCTTCGATCCGCTTCAGGGATGATGGCCGGCGGGTGTTCCCCGGCCATTGCGGCGCCGCTCAAGGATCCGGAGGCCTGCGG
Organism: Lysobacterales bacterium; assembly: GCA_041571375.1. Classification (GTDB taxonomy): domain Bacteria; phylum Pseudomonadota; class Gammaproteobacteria; order Xanthomonadales; family SZUA-36; genus CALKKN01. The sequence goes on from JBFFUJ010000030.1 coordinate 2,577, forward strand.
CTGCAGTGCGGTCACCCTGTTACGGAACTGGCGATTTGCGGGGCCGACGTCCGGCATGCGGCGTGACTGCAGTTGCTCGATCGACAGGTTCAGGCTGTCACAGCCTTCCTCAAGCGCCTGTACCGCTGCCACTGTTGCGTCGAGCGTGTTGCCGGCAATGCGCTCGAGCAATGTTTCCATGGCATGGCAGAATTCTCCCAGATCCTCCAATCCGGCCATGCGCGCGCCGCCTTTGAAGGTATGGATTTCTCGCTGCAGGCTCTGCACCAGCTTGCGGTCGGTCAACTTGTCCCGCCAGCGGTTCAGCAGGGAATCGCAGCGTTCCAGGACTTCTGTCGCTTCCTCCAGGAATATCGACAGGATTCCCTCGTCCTCCACTTCCAGGGCTGCCGCATCGGCGGCCGGCGGCTGCCCGATCGGATCGGGCGTCTCCGCGGCCGGTTCGGGGCCGCTCACTTCTTCCGCCGTTGCGGGGGATGCGCGGTCTTCATCGGCCACCGGGTGTCGGGGCGTGTCTTCCTTCGCCGCGAGCTGCGACAGTTCGACGATCAGCGCCTCGTCTTCAACCGGGAAGGCCGTAGCACCGTCAGATTCGAGGATGCGCAGCCGTTGCTGGAACCTGTCGAGACAGGCCTGCAGGCTGACAGCTGCGGCTCGCGTCACCGCCCGCTCGCTGTTCAGGCGGTTCTCCAGATACTGTTCCAGGGCCCTGGCGACCTCAACTTCCTGGCCCAGGGGTGCCATGGACAGGTTGCCCGCGAGGGTGTGCACCGAGCGCACGAGGTCGGGGTCCACCGGTTGGTTCATGCCCCGGTTCAGACCTTCAACGAAGGCCTCCAGTTCGCCGAGGTGGCTGCGGATCTCGCCGGTCATCAGGTGCCGCAGCGCGGGATCCAGCTCCGGCGGGCCGAGCAGCTGCTCGAGCGAGGCCTCTGTTTCCGCCGGTGCATCGCCGGTGCCCGCGCCCTCCGGTGCATCGTCTTCGCCGCCAGCGGGCGCTTCAGGCACCGGCGGCAGTCTCTTCAGGGCCTGCGGATCGGGCGCCGAGCCCAGGGCCAATTGCTGCGCGCAACGCTGCAGGGCCTCGACGGCGGCGTCTTCCAGGTCTGTCGGTTCCCCGAGCATGCGTGCGCGCAGTGCCGGCAGCGCAGCCACGCCCCGCTGCACGACCTCGAGCACAGTCGGGTCACGCTCCACCGGCCGCTCGATCAGCCGGTTGAGCAATTCCTCGAAGCGCCAGGCGAATTCACCAGCTTCCCGGGCGCCGACCATCCGGCCGCTGCCCTTGAGGGTGTGGAATCCACGCCGGATTTCAGCCAGAACCTGCGCATCATCCCGGTTTTGCAGCCACTGCCCGACCAGATCGTCGAGTTGCTCGCGAACGAGGTCGAATTCGTCCAGGAAGATCGCCAGCATGGCGGGGTCCATCCCGCTGTCCGACGACCGAAGCGACTCCTGGCCGGCCTGTGCCGGCGGTTCTTCAGCGTCCACCTGGGGCGGCGCCACATAGGTCTCGGGTTGCGGCTCGCCGCGATCTTCCGCTTCGGGGAGTCCGCCGAGACGCTGGTGCATGATCTGCAGGTAGCGCGATGCGTCCTGTTGCTGATCACGGCGACCGGCGAGATGGAGTTCGAGCGCTGCCACCGCGTCGGCCAGCGTTTCCATATCGGGCGCATCGCCTTCGGCCGGGGCGTTCGGTGCAAGCGCCTCGTCGAGCGCGTTGGTCAGTTTTTCCGTCAGCGCTGCGGACTCTGACTGGCCTGCGGCAGCCAGTGCGCCGGCAATATGCTGCATTCCGGTAGCGAAGTCCGCCTCGGCTTCGCCCCCGAGGCGCTGCCGGATGGCCTCCTGCACTTCATGCAGGGTCGCGATGCACTGGTCGAAAAGCGCCCCGAGGATCTGCTGGTGGTCGTCCGCCGACATTACGCCAGGTTCCGAGGTTTTGTCCGTTTCGACGGGCTCCCCCAACAGCCGCATGTGGGTATCGAGCAGCGATTCGACCTCGATCAGCTTTTGCGCGAGTGCCAGCAAGGGCGAGTCGAGATCGCGAATGTTGACGCCGCCCGTTTCGGCGAGAGCCGGCAGCAAGTCCTCTACGGCCTTCGCCGGCACCGGGAGGTTGAGCATGCCCAGTGTGTCGGCCAGCTGCTCGAGCGAGCGCGTGCTGGCGGCTCTCTGCTCGGCATCCACGTGGCCCGTCCGCAACTCCATGTCGAGGGTATCCTTGATCAGCCCCAGTTCCTCGCGCACGGCTTCGCCGATGGACTGGAACAGGCCGGCATCCCGGCCCGTCACGGCTCCGCGGGCCCTGAGAAGCGCGTCCCGGTCCGGTATCAATTCCTCCAGGTGGAAGCGCTCGCGCAGGATGTCCGTAGCCTTGCTGCCGGGGCGGGCCTGGGCAGCATGGAACAGAAGGGCGCGTGACAGCGCGGTCACGGTGTCGGAAGACGGCCCTTCCGGCCCGCCGTCGACCATGGCCTTGAGGGTCAGGTCCAGTCGGGCGAACAACCGGCGCAAAGGCAGATCGTTCTCGATGGAACCATCGCGGAGACCCTGCATGGCGCGTTCCGCGATCCACCACAGCCGGCGCAGTTCATTGCGGCCAAGGCGCGTGTAGAGCGATCGGCAGACCTGCTGCATGGGCTCCAGCGAAGCGGTTTTCGACTGTTCCTTGAGCCAGCCCAGCAGCGCGCCCTGGTACAGGCTCCTGGTGCGCCGGGAAAACGCGCCGAACTCAATTCTCGCAATCGCGTCGGCTTCGCTGCCGCTCAGCTCCGGTATGATGACGTCGAGTCCGGGCGCAAACAGCGTACCCTCCGACAACAGGGACTCGTCATAACTGGCGCGGAGTTCGTTGAGGGTCGGCAGCAGCAGGATGGGCAGGTCCTCGTGACCGGCCTGCAAGCGATCCAGATAGGACGGCAAAACGACGACCGCGTCGGTCAACGCGTTCAGCGATTCATCGCAATCCGCGTGGCCGTTGTGCAGCATGTGGCCGCCGACTGCGATCATCTCGTCCGTCAGAATGCTGGCGCCCCGTTGCCGCATCGTCAGGAAGGTGAGGTTCAGGCGTTCGAGCTCTTCCTGGACCGCGACCAGCGGCTCACGTTGCGTGCGGTCGTTGGCGAAGGCCTCGAGGTTACGGCGCACATTGTCCAGGCACGCATCCAGGTCTTCCCGCACCCAGCGGATGGCGGAACAGCTGTTCGATCCCTCAAGCATCATGACTGAACCCCCTGCCGTCCGGTAGTTTGAAATCTGCCACAGAGTCGCTGAGTTTGCGCACGAGGTCGGCGAGGCGGCCCATTGCCAGGGCGGTCTTCTTGCTGCTTTCCGAGGTCCGGATCGACACATCGCGGATGCTGTTCATCTGGCCGGCAACTTCGGTGGCCACCTGCGATTGGGTCTGTGCCTCCTGGGCGATGTACTCGATCAGTTGCGACAGGTCCTTGGAGACCGTTTCGATGCGCTTCAATGCCTCGCCCGCGTCCTCGGCCTTTTCCGCGCCTGCGACGACTTCCGAGGTGGTCGACTCCATCGAGATGACCGCCTCCGAGGTATCCGCCTGGATGTTCTGCACCAGCATCTCGATCCGGCGAGTGGCGTTGGTCGCCCGTTCCGCCAGCCGCTGAACCTCGTCGGCAACTACGGCGAACCCGCGGCCGGCGCCGCCGGCGGACGCTGACTGGATTGCTGCGTTCAGGGCCAGGATATTCGTCTGCTCCGCAATCCCGTTGATCAATTCGACGATGTCGCCGATCTCCTGGGAGGATTCTCCCAGCCGCTTGATGCGTTTGGACGTTTCCTGAATCTGGTCGCGTATGGTGTCCATTCCACGGATGGTTTGCTGCACCATCTGTGAACCACTGTGGGCGATGGTTACGGAGCGCTGCGCGACCTCGCTGGATTCGCGGGAGCGCGTGGCCATGCCGTCGAAGGCGCCGGCCATCTCGTTGATGGTGTCGGTGGCGACGCGCACCTGCTCCGCCTGCTGTCCGGAGGCTTCGGCGAGCTCTCCTGTGGTCTGCATCGTTTCCTGGGCCGATTCGGAAACGGTCTGGGCGGTGATGTTGATGCCGGTGACCAGTTCACGCAGCTGCTCGACCGCAAAATTGACCGAATCCGCGATGGCGCCGGTCATGTCGTCGGTGACCGTTGCGTGCACGGTGAGGTCTCCGTCGGCCAGAGAACTCATTTCGTCCAGCAGTCTCATGATGGCCTGCTGATTGCGTTGATTCTGCATTCCCGCCTCGATTGCCCGCCGCCGCTCGGCGCTCAGGAATGTCCGCACCATCAACGCGATCGCGACCACGATGACGATCAGCGCCAGCGACCCGGACCAAAGTGAGGGCCAGAGACGGGATTCCGACGCGGCCAGGATTTCATCCGCGACTTGTCGGGAAAGGACGAACATGCCCATGCTGTCGACAAAAAGCTCGTCGGCGGCTCCGCGCACGGCGAGAATGTCACTGGTCGAGGCCAGGATGGTTTCCAGTTGCGGGCGCGTGTCCTCGTACCGTGCCTGGGCACGGTTGAGCGCGTCGCGTGCGCTGGGGATCGTGACCTGTTCGACCCCGAGTCGGCTGCTGCCTCGCAGCAGGGCGTTCATGGTCTGCTCGAAGTATTCCGTTTCCTGTTTCAGGCTGTCTGCCGCAGCCATGGAATCGGCACCGCCGCGCAACATTTCCTTCATGTGGCGGAGCATCCTGTCGGACAGCACCAGTTGCCGCCCGGCGCTAAAAACCTGCTGAGCGGATGCGCCGTTACGGGTCAATTCCCGGGTGGCCTTGTCGGTCAGGTCCTGGATACCCGGAATCGCCCCGATAAAGCTGTCGCTGGCCGATGCCAGATCGAGCACCGTATTCTCCCGGTCGAGAATGCTGCGGGTGTTCGCATCCATACGCGACCAGAACTCACCCAGGTCCGCGAGCGTCGGTGACGTGGAGCCAGGCAATGCGGGCAGCCCCCGAACCGCGTTGCCCTCCTCGAGCGCGCTCATCGTTGCCGCCATTGCCGCAGCCCAGTCGGCCATCTGCCCGAATGCCGCTCGACTGCCGTCGACGGCTTCGGCTGCCGATTTGGCCAGGCGCTGCGAATGGACCTGCAGGTCACTCGAGAGCCGAATCCACTCCCGTTCGACGCGGCTGTCCCGGGTCAGCAGGAAAAAGGTGACGGCGACGAAGGCCAGCAGCACGCCCAGAAACCCCAGCATGGCGAACAGTCGGCTGGACCTTTGCGTCGTTGGCTTGAACTTGCTGGAGGTCATGGTTGGTTGCCTCTTTTCCCCCCGCTGGAAAAAGCCCCGTTGCCTCGAGTGACCCGACCTCTTGGCCATGTTATTGCGCCGCGCCATGGAGAAAATCCGCCGAGTGGAACAGCTTGTCGAGATCGAGCTCGTTCCAGGTTTCGGCGCCCAGCTGGTGTTGCCGGCTGACCACCGAGCTCAGCGCGGAGCCCTCGTCCAGTTCGGCGGGAACGGCGTCGCGATCCCGGAAATGCCTCTGGCCAAAGACCTCGTCGATCAGCAGTCCGATAGGCGCCTTGTTCAGGGTGGTCGCGAGCAGGCGGCTGCTGCTCCGCACGGCCGTTCGCGTGCCGGTGAGGTAGCTCGCGAGATCAATGACTGTCAGCAATTCGCCGCGGACATTCGCCAGCCCAACGATCCAGTCTTTGGCGCCCGGGACCGGGGTGGGCTGGGGACAAGGCAGGATCTCGCTGACGCGGTCGATATTGCAGGCCAGGCGCAGACCCGCCAGGCTGAAAGTCACCCCGCTCCACTCTTCGGAGTCACCGCTTCCGTCTTCGCTGCCCGGAGCGAAACGGGTGCCGCGCCGCTCGTACTCGAGCAACTTGGCGAATGCCCCGTTCTTGCTGAATGTGGTCATCTGTCCCTTCACCATCCCTGTTTTCGGAACGTCGATGTCGTACGGTCGATCAGGCCGACGCGTGTTGCGCCACCGCGGCGAGCAGTTCCTCCTTGGTAAATGGCTTGGTCAGGTAGAGATCAGAGCCGACCACGCGACCCCTCGCCTGGTCGAACAGACCGTCCTTGCTGGTCAGCATGATCACCGGAGTGGATCGGTATTGCTCGTTGTTCTTGATGATGGCGCAGGTCTGGTAACCGTCCAGGCGCGGCATCATGATGTCCACGAAGATCAGGTCGGGGTTGTGGCGGGCCACCATCGACAACGCTTCGAAGCCGTTTTCCGCGGTGACGACGTCATAGCCGGCCTGACTCAACATGGACTCGGCCGAGCGCCGGATCGTCGAGCTGTCGTCGACGACGAGAATACGCAGTTGGGAACGGGCAGACGTACCGTTCATCTCCCCTGATGTGCTCTGTTCAGCCATGGCTCCATCCTTGGTTCGGTGTCCTGAACATGGCGCCGGCCTCCCTGGTGCCGAACGCTCTTCCCCTGATATTAATTGCGCCATGATTATTAGTCCAGTACTTTTCAGGCCAGACCCCAGTAGTAACAACGGCTTATGAAAAGAAGCTAAGATATGAGTTTGCAAGTGCTGCCGGTTCGCGGTTCGGGGCGAGGCGCTGGAACGGATGTCCGCGACGGTGAATAATGGATTCCGGCAAACGGCGCGGGCGGGTGACCGGCGCCGTAATCACGGAAGGTGCAATGAGCGAGGCTTCGCAACAATCCATCAAGCGGTTCGCAACCGGGGTCGTCATGGATCCCATCGGCGGCATCAAGACCTATAAGGATTCCACATTTGCCATGCTGCTGGAGGCTCAGCGGCGCGGACACGAACTCTGGTACATGGAGCCCTCCGACCTGACGGTGCGCGACGGAACCGCGTTCGGCAGCATGAGCCTTGTGCAGGTGCGGGACGATCCGAAGGACTGGTTTACCCTGGGCGGACCCCAAAGCCGGGAACTGCGGACGCTCGATTTCCTGCTGATGCGCAAGGATCCGCCCTTCGACATGGACTACGTGTACAGCACCTACATGCTGGACCTGGCGGAGCGGGCGGGCACGATGGTGGTCAACCGCCCACAGGCGTTGCGTGACGCCAATGAGAAGTGCTTCACGATGCAGTTCCCACAGTGCTGCGTGCCGGCCCTCATCACCCGCCGGGCCCCGGAAATCAAGGCATTTGTGCGCGAGCACGGCCTGTCCGTGGTCAAACCACTGGGCGGTATGGGAGGGGACTCGATTTTCCAGTTGCGGCCGGATGACCCCAACCTCAACGTGATACTGGAATCGATGACCCGGGATGACAGCGAACTCGCGATGGTGCAGCGCTACATCCCCGAGATTTCGCAGGGCGACAAGCGCATTCTGGTGGTGAACGGTGAACCGGTGCCGTATGCCCTGGCCCGGATCCCGCGGGAAGGTGATTTCCGCGGCAATCTGGCCAAGGGCGGAACGGGCGAGGGCGTGGCCCTGACCGAGCGCGACCGCTGGATCGTCAGCCAGGTTGCGCCGGAACTGAAAAGACGGGGAATTCTGTTCGCGGGCCTGGACGTCATTGGTGACTGGCTGACCGAGATCAACGTGACCAGCCCGACCTGTATTCGCGAACTCGACGAGCAGTTCGGATTGAATATCGCCGGCCAGCTGTTCGACGCACTGGAGCGCGAGCGGCTCGCGCCCCGGGGGTAAGCAGTGGCAGCCTACCGGTCCCCTGAACGCCGATGGACCCATGACCCCTTCATGGTTTGCCTGGTCCTGGCCATCGGCATTCACGCCGCGGTGCTGTTCGGAGTCACGTTCGGGATATCGCTGCGACCGCTGCCGCGCCTGGCCGACACGCTGGACGTCGTGCTGGTGCAGTGGCGCTCGGAAGCGGAGCCGGAAGAGGCGGATTACCTGGCACAGGCTTCCCAGCAAGGTGGAGGCGAAACCACCGATAAATCGCGCCCGGCGGAACCCGTGAGCTCCGACCTGCCGTCACCGCAGAAGGGATCGGACATGATGCAGAGCCGTCGGCAGGAGCCGGTGAGTTCGCTCGATCTTCGCGAGATCGTGGCCGTCGAAGCAGAGACCGACAAAGCCCGCCAACTGACTGCGCCGGAGCAGCCGCAGCCCGAGTACCCGGATGCGGCCCAACTGATGCGCCAGAGCATGAACATGGCCACCTTGCAGCCCGAGATCAGCGAGCAGCGGCAGTGGCAGTCCAAATTGCCGCGCCGGCAGTTCATCTCGGCCAATACCCGGGAATACGAATTTGCCAGCTACATGAGTACATGGGTGTCAAAGGTCGAGCGGGTGGGGAACCTGAATTACCCCAGCGAATTGCGCCGCAAGAAACTGCATGGCGATCTGGTGCTGACGGTCGGAATCAACCAGAACGGCACCGTCGAGAGCGTCGACGTCATGCGCAGCTCGGGCATCCCCGAAATCGACCGGGCGGCGATCAGCATCGTGCAACTGGCGGCGCCCTATGCACCGCTGCCGGACAACATCACCGAGCGTGTCGACGTGCTGCACATCACCCGGACCTGGCGATTCGAAAGCGCCTTCGGCGTCGACTAAGACCTTCCCCTTCCTTGACAGGACGGCCGTTGAGGCCGGGCACGGAGCAAACCGCGCCGGCCACGCCTTCAGGTTTTTCGATGAAGTCAGTCGCCCGGGCGCAGCTCCAGGGTATTGCCGTCCGGGTCCTTGATGTATACGGACGGACCGAAACCCTCGGCGCCGTAGCGCGTGCTGAATTCGCAGGCCACGCCGTGCGCGGCAAGCCAGTCGTGCAATTCCTGTTGCTCACAGGCTTCCAGGCGCAGGCAGAAATGATCGAGATTGTTTCCGCCGGCCGTCGGTGGACCGCCTCCGGCGCGTCCGAGCTCACTGTCGACTGCGACGATGTCTATCAGGGCTTCGCCGGCACGCAACTGGACCAGGCCGATCTCCGCCGGGAGGGCCCGCTCGACCCGGCAGCCGAGGACCTCCTCGTAGAAGCGGACCATGGAGTCGACGTTGGCACTGCGCAATACCAAGTGGTCTATGTTCCGCACCCGTATCATGTCTCCTCCGGACCCAACCACTTCCTCACCCGGGGGGCCTTGAATTCCCGGAAACGGTTCAGCAGCTGTGACGGCTCTTCCTCCACCAGCATCAGCGGCCGGAATTCCTCGCGGACGAAACGCTCCTCGATCGCGCGTTCAAGAAAACTGACCAGGCCATCGTAGTAGGCTGCTACGTTCAGAATGCCACAGGGCTTCCGGTGAAAGCCCAACTGCGCCCAGGTCAGCATCTCGAAGATCTCTTCCAGCGTGCCCCAGCCTCCCGGCAGGGCGATGAACCCGTCCGACAGTTCCGCCATGCGCGCCTTCCGCTCGTGCATCGACCCAACGACGATCAGGTCGGCCAGGCCGTCATGCGCAACCTCTTTCCGGGCCAGCGCGCTCGGAATGACGCCGATGACCTCGCCGCCGCGCTCCAGCACGGCGTCAGCCACCGCACCCATCACCCCCACGCTGGCGCCGCCATAGACCAACCCCAGCCCGCGGGCAGCCAGTTCATATCCCAAAGATCGCGCGGCTTCGCGATACTCGGGTAAGCGCCCGGGGCTGGAGCCGCAATAGACGCATATGCGCTGCATGTTCATCCGCCCGTCACTGCCGTCAGCTCCTCTCCCGTTCCTCCAGTATGACGCGCCAGGCTTGTTTTTTCTGCGCCAGGGTCATGCCGGCGTTGGCCGGGCTGGTCGACGGGAGGCGCATCAGATCCAATCGGGCCGGTGGTCCCGACAGGTGGGGCAGAACGTGGCGTCGGTACACCGCCGCCGCCTTCGCGCCGTTGAAATATACCGAGCGAACCCCCGGATGCGCCTGAAAAAACGCCGTGAAATCGTTGGTGACGATGGTGCTGTCCTCGATTGACGAATCGAGGCTCCCCGGGCGAAAACAGGTCTGTAGAACATCCCAGATCGCGACTCCCCGCCGCACGACCTCGACGGTCCGCTCCTGGTACGATTCGCCCTCCAGGCCCAGCAATGCGCGCATGATCGGCCAGAAGGCATTGCGCGGATGGGCGTAGTATTGTCCCTGCGCCAGGGATTCCCGGCTCGGCATGCTGCCGAGGATCAGAATGCGGGCACCCGGGCCGCTGACGGGCGGAAACCCCCGGACCTCTGCCACGCCTGCGGTCAGGCCTGCGCGCGGGTCAGGGTGAGCAGAAGCGCCATGCGGGTGTGGAGCCCGTTTCGGACCTGCCGGCGGATCAGCGACTGCGGGCTGTCGGCCACGCTGGACGCAATCTCAACGCCGCGGTTCATCGGACCTGGATGGAGCACCACGCAACCGTCCTCTGCCAGACCGAGGCGCTGTTCGGTCAGCCCCCACTCCTTGTGGTATTCGTCGGCATCGGGAATTTGCAGGCCGGAAATGCGCTCCCTCTGGATGCGCAACATCATGATGGCATTGGCTCCGCTGACTGCCGCATCCAGGTCATCGAAAACCAGGGTGCCGGCAGTCGTCTCGCTGCCGGGCATGAATTCAGCAGGGCCCGCCAGGCGAATCTCTCCGATGCCGAGCAGCCGCAGCATCTTGATTGCGGAGCGGGCGACCCGTGAGTGGCGGATGTCCCCCGCCATCACCAGCCGGATTTTGCTGAAGTCCGGAAAGGTCTGCTTCAGCGTCAGTGCATCCAGCAAGGCCTGGGTGGGATGGGCGGCCGTGCCGTCGCCCGCGTTGATCACATGGATGCCGGGCTCTGCGATCGAAGCCAGCCGGGTCGCGTTGCCTTCCTCGGGATGCCTGACCACGATGCAATCGGGCCCCATGGCCTGGATCGTGTAGAAAGTATCTTCCAGCGATTCACCCTTTTCCACCGAACTGCCGATGGCCGATATATTGATGACGTGCATTCCCAGGCGCTTGGCGGCCGCTTCGAAGGAGACGCGCGTCCGGGTGCTGGGCTCGTAGAACAGGTTGACGAGCATGCGTCCGGTGCGCGTGTTCTCGAACGAGCGGATGTCGCGCGAGATGGAGAAGGCCAGTTCCAGGAGTTGCTCGAGTTGCTCCCGGTCGCAATCACCGACGTGGGTGAAATGATTTAGGAGGTCAGCCATGCGCGGATTGTAACCAGTTTTCCAGAATAATCTGCGCCGAAATGGCGTCCAGTTGATCTGCGTTCTTTCTGCGCAATTCGCCGGATGCCCTGAGCTCCGCGAATCGGGCTTCCGCCGCCCGTGAGCTCAGCCTTTCATCGGCATAGTGCACGGCCAGACCGTAGCGTTGCTCCAGCTCGCGGCCGAAGCGCCGCGCCGCTGAAGACATCGGGGTTTCATCGCCCTCGGCACCCAGAGGCAGCCCTACGAGCAAGGCTTGTGGCTGCCAGCGCTCCAGCAGGGTGTCTATTGCCGCCCAGTCGGGCTGACGGCCATTGCGCACCGTCTGCAGGCGGCTGGCCGTGCCGGTCATGGCCTGACCCACGGCGACGCCGATGCGTCGCAGGCCGAAATCGAAACCCAGAATGAATCCGCGCCGCGACCGGTTCTCAGGCATGCCCCGCTTCCGAATGGAGGCGGTCGACCTGAATCCCGAGGCGGCCCAGTGCCTCGGTGAAGCGGTTCTGCAGCGGGAGGTCGAATACGATGTCGGTGGCTGCGTCGACGGACAACCAGGCGTTCGCGAGTAATTCCCCCTCGAGCTGGCCGCCGCCCCAGCCAGCGTAGCCCAGCGCCACCAGATATTTATCGGGACCGCTGCCCGAGGCGATATCCGCCAGGACGTCGCGCGAGGTGGTCACCATGATGTCGTGGCCCACCGAGAGGCTCGATTCATAGCCTTCGACCGGATTGTGCAGGACAAAGCCGCGATCGGGGGCTACAGGCCCGCCCTCGAGGACCGGTCGCTGCCGAATGGCTTCGTCGCCGCATTCGATTTTCAGCTGGTTCAGTATTTCACCGAGCGTGAAGCTCGACAGACGGTTGATGGTGATCCCGATCGCGCCGGCGTCATTGTGCTGGCAGAGGAGGGTGACGCTGCCCGCGAAGTTGCTGTCCACCATGCCCGGCATCGCGATCAGCATCTGGTGGTCCAGATACTGGCTGCCGGTCTGTCCATTAGCATCCGACATGTCTCTCAGCTTGGGTGTTTCCGGAACAATTTTCAAGTGGCGCTTGCTACAATGGCCCGGTCATGAGCCAACCAGCGCAGCAATCCGAACGGGAGCACCAGGAGCTCTCCGTTCGGCGGCCCGTCCGTACCTTCGTGCGCCGCGCGGGCCGCCTTACAGATGGCCAGAAAAGGGCGCTGCGCGAGCTATGGCCGCGATTCGGTGTCGACGAGAACCAGGGCCCTCTGGACCTGCGCCGCCTGTTCGGTAACCGGCATGCCGTGATCCTGGAAATCGGTTTTGGCGACGGTGCAGCCACCTGGCGCATGGCCCGGGCCCACCCGGAGCAGAATTTTCTCGCTGTCGAAGTGCACCGGCCAGGCGTTGGCCGCCTGCTGCTGGCGTTGGAGCGGGAGGGTCTGGAAAACGTGCGCGTGGTCTGCGCGGACGCCGTCGAGTGGCTGCATTCGGGAATCCCGGCGGATTCCCTCGACGGGGTCCGGATCTACTTCCCGGATCCATGGCCCAAGAAACGTCAC
>JBFFUJ010000031.1:0-14840 GCA_041571375.1 Lysobacterales bacterium
CAACCACAACCTCGAGACCGGTCGGCGACATTTCCCCGCGCTGTGCACCACCCACTCCTACGACGATCGCGTGCGCACGATCATGCCCCATCATGCGCCCGGCGCTGTGGGTCTTTCCCATTACCTGGCTCTGGCGCTCTGGGAGTACCTCGTGGACCAGGCGGGCAGCCTCGATGGCGCAACCATCATGTCCACGGCCTTGGCCAACCCGGCCGGCATGTGAATGTACGGGTGCCAGTCCCTGCCGCCGGCTTCCAGCAGCAGCACGCGGTTGTTGGGATTCTCGCTCAGGCGGCCGGCCAGCACACAGCCCGCGGAGCCCGCGCCAACGATGATGAAGTCAAATTCCATACGTCGCCGTATTGATGTGCTTCTGCATCATATCCGATGCCGCCGCCAGCACAAGTGTCCCGGGCGGCCACTGCGTAGAAAATTCATCGAAGCCTGACTTCAGTCAAGACGCGGTATAATTCGCAGTCCTGCCCTGATGGGGATGGTAAGCCGGCCGTGACGCTGACCAAAATCTCTCTCGCAAACCCGGTTGCAGTCGTCGTGGCCTGCCTGTTGCTCTTTATCTTCGGCATACTCAGCCTCGCACGCCTGCCGATCCAGATGACCCCCGAGATATCGCGTCCCGAAATCACGGTGCGGACGAGTTGGCGGGCGTCGGCGCCCAACGAGATCGAATCGGAGATCATCGAGCCGCAGGAGGACGTGCTGCGCAGCATCCCGGGGCTGTTGCAGATGCAGTCGTCCGCCAACTACGGCAGCGGCTACATCAACCTGCAGTTCGAGATCGGTTCCGACATGAACCGCGCGCTGATCGAGGTGTTGAACCGCCTGAACCAGGTTCCGCGCTATCCGGTGGACGCCGACGAGCCGATCGTCAGCCTGGGGGGCGACAATTTCGACAAGGTCATCGCCTGGTGGGCCATCACGGCCAGAGAGGACAATCCGCGACCGATCGAGAGTTATCAGGACTTCATCGACGAAGTGGTCATCACCCGCCTCGAGCGAGTGGCGGGCGTGTCGCGCGTCGGGTCCTTCGGTGGTCGGCAGCACGAGGTCAGGATCACCTTCGACCCGTTCAAAACGGCCAACATCGGGCTCGATCTGACGGAAATACCGGCTGAGCTCGGCAGTAATGCCGACGTGTCGGCAGGGCTGAACGAGGTCGGGCGCCGTGAGTACACCCTGCGTTTCAGCGGCCGTTACGACGTCGAGTCGCTGGGGGACCTCGTTCTGGACTGGCGCGAAGGACGGCCCGTGCTGCTGCAGGATGTTGCCCACGTCGAGATGGCCATGGTGGATGCCACCAATGTGCTGCACCAGAATGGAGGCCCATCCATTGCGATGTTCGTGATACCGGAATCGGGCGTGAACATCTACGAGGTCATGGGCGATCTGAAAGCCGTCGTAGCCGACCTGGCAGCAAACGAACTGAACCACGCCGGACTGCAGATCTACCAGGACTCGGACGACACGGTTTACATCTCCGACTCGGTCAGCATGGTCCGCAACAATCTGCTGCTCGGTATTTCGCTGGCCGTGGTCGTATTGTGGTGGTTCCTGCGCAAATTCCGGGCGACCGTCATCGTGGCTCTCGCCATTCCCTTGTGCCTGCTGATCTCGTTCATCGTACTCGACTCCAGTGGCCGCACCCTGAATATCATCTCCCTGGCCGGCCTGGCCTTTGCCACGGGCATGGTGCTGGACGCCGCCATCGTGGTGCTGGAAAACATCTTCCGGCAGCGCGAGGCGGGGCTCACCGGCGTGGAGGCTTCGATGCGGGGCGTCAATCAGGTTTGGGGCGCGCTGATCGCGTCCACGGCGACCACGGTGGCCATCTTCATGCCGGTGATTTTCCTGCAGAACGAAGCGGGGCAGCTCTTCAGCGACCTCGCCGTGACCCTGTCCGCGGCGATCGTGGGGTCGCTGCTGGTCGCGGTCACGGTGCTGCCGACGGCGGCGGCGACCTGGATCAAGGGCGAAGCCATCGACGACCATCACCGCAGCTGGTGGCGCTGGATCACCAACCACATCATGACCTGGACCGACTCACCCCGCAGGCGTTGGGCCTGGGTCGGCGCCCTGACCCTGACCCCGGCGATACTGGTGCTGCTTTTGTTGCCGCCCGCCGATTACCTGCCCGAGGGCAAGAAGAACTTTGTCATGGGGTTCATGGTGACCCCACCTGGCCTGGGCACCCAGACTGCGACCGAGGAACTGGTCAAGGTCATCGACGGCCGACTCATGCCGCACCTCACGGGCGAGAAGCAGCCGCAGATCCGGAGCTATTTCCTCGGCAGTGCGAAAGCCTGGGGCACCTTCATGGGTGGCGAGGCAGTCAATGACGACGAGGTGGATGAACTGATCCGGGTCTTCAACGAGGAAGTGATGACCGGATTTCCGGACATGTTCGGTTTTGCCGGCCGGGATCCGATTTTTGGCAGCCACCGTGGCAGCCGCAAAATCGATATCGACCTGTCGGCCGATTCCTTCGAGTCGCTGATGGAAGCGGGCCGCGCGGGCTTCTTCGCTGTTCTGCAGGCTTTGCCCGGAGCCACGGTGCGGCCGGTGCCCGGTCTCGAGCAGTCCGAGCCTGAAATCCGGCTGATCCCTGACGATCGGAAGATTTCGGAAGTCGGATGGAACCGGCCGCGCATGGCCATGGTCGTGCGGGCCATGGGCGACGGCGCCTTCCTCGGCGAATACTTCGACGGCAGCCGCCGTTACAATGTCGTGCTGCGCTCCGAGAACTGGTATTCCCCCGAGGAGTTGGCCGCTTTGCCCGTGGCGACGGCCAAAGGGGGCGTGCAGACGATTGGCGAGCTCACCCGCGTTACGCGTACGGCGGGCCCATCAAACATTCGGCGCATCGATCGCCGTCGGACTTTGACCCTCGAGGTAAAGCCGCCCAGTTCGTTGGCCATGGAGGAAGCGCTGAGCATCATCGAGGAGCAGGTGGCGCCCAGTATCATGGAGAGCATGCCCGCCGGCGGTACGGTGAAGTATCGGGGGACTGCGGAGGCGCTGCATGAAGCGCTGCGGAGCATGAGCGGCAGTTTCGTGCTGGCGGTAGTCATCCTGTACCTGTTGATCTCGGCCCTGTTCCGTTCGTTCCGCGACTCCCTGCTGGTCATTCTGACGATCCCGATGGCGACCGTGGGGGGCGTCGTGGCCCTGCGCATGGTCGATCTGGCTTTGCTGTCATCGGGCGGCCAGCAGATGGACCTGTTGACGATGATCGGATTCATCATTCTGCTGGGCCTGGTGGTGAACAACGCGATTCTGCTCGTCTACCGTGCGCGCGATGCCGAGCGCGAAGGCATGAGTCGGCGCGATGCCGTCGAGAGTGCGGTCCGGCTGCGACTGAGGCCCATCCTGATGAGCACCACGACCAGCGTGTTCGGAATGCTGCCCCTGATGCTGATGCGCGGCGCCGGCACCGAGCTGTACCGGGGTATGGCCTCTGTGATTGTTGGCGGCATGCTGGTCAGCACGCTGTTCACGTTGATCCTGTTGCCCAGTCTGCTGCGCATGCGCGAGGAACTGAAGCCTGCAGCCAACCTCGTGCCGGAGACCGCCTGAACAATGCGCTCCGCAGCAATTCCCAATGGGTTCCACAGGCTGTCGGCCTCCATGCTGCTCGGCATCGCTTGCGCGACGCTGGCCCTGAATGGCGGGCTGCTGGCACAGCCGGGCGGGCCGGCACTGGTCAAAGTGGCCGTCGCCAGCCTGAAAAGCATGGCTCCGGTCACCATGGTTCCGGGCACTGTGATCAGCCGCAACGACGCCCGGCTGTCCGCCGAGGTCGAGGGCCGCCTGACGCATGTGGCGGACGTCGGCACCGTGGTGAACGAGGGCGACCCGGTGGCCGAGATCGAGGGGACGGTGCTGCGCCTGCGCCTGACCGAACTCGAGGCAGAGGTGACACGGGCCGAGGCGCGGCTCCGGTTCCTGGACAGCGAGGAGAAGCGGTTCGAGCGGCTGGCCGAGTCCAACCTGGCGGCGATCACCCAGTTGGAGCAGACCCAATCGGACCGGGACGTTGCACTCGGGGACCTCGAGGTCGCGCGGGCCCGGCTCGAGCAGACGGCCGACCAGTTGGCCCGGACCGTGCTCAGGGCGCCATTCGATGGAATGGTGGTCGAGCGGCTCATGACGCCGGGAGAGCGTGCCCTCGAAGGCGGCACTGTCGTGCGCCTGGTTGACCAGCGCAACCTCGAGGTGGTCGCCCGTGTGCCGCTGGAGTACTTCGCATACGTCAGGAACGGCCAGTTGCTCGATGTCCGGTCCAAAGAGCGGACCGTGCTGGCCCGGGTCCGCACGGTGGTGGCCGTGGGGGACGAGAACACGCATCAGTTCGAGTTGCGCCTGGATCTGGACGAAGCACCGTTTCCGGTGGGTCAGACGTTGCGGGTGACCGTACCGACGTCGAACAGCCGCGAGGTTCTGACCGTGCCGCGCGACGCCCTGGTGCTGCGGCCGGACGGCCAGAGCGTTTTCGTCGTGGACGACGAGAACCAGGCTCGCCAGGTCAGCGTGACCGTAGGCATCGGGCAGGGCGAGGAAATCGAAGTGGTGGGCGCCATCTCGCCGGGTGACCGGGTCGTGATCCGGGGCAACGAGCGACTGCAGGCGGGACAGTCGGTCAGCATCATGGATAATTGATGGCGGAACCGTCCGCGGCCACCCGAAGCGGAAACTTTCTCGAGCGCCTGGTCACGGTCGAGCACGGGGAGTGGCCCCGGCTGGCGATCGCTTTTTTCTACTTCTTCTTCCTGCTCGCCGGCTATTTCATGCTGCGCCCGGTTCGCGGGACCATCGCAGCCAACAACAGCGACATCCTGCACTGGCTGTATACCGGCACTTTTGTGACCATGCTGGCCATTGTCCCGGCATTCGGATTTCTGGTGTCGCGATTTCGCCGGGGCCAGTTCATTCCCGGTATCTATGCCTTTTTCATCCTGCACCTGCTGCTGTTCGCAACGGGGTTCCGGGGGGACGACACGCCGGCCTGGTTGCAGAGGGCCTTCTATATCTGGCTCAGCGTGTTCAATCTCTTCGTCGTCTCGATTTTCTGGAGTTTCATGGCGGATATTTTCCGCCCGGGGCAGGCCCAGCGGCTGTTCGGCTTCATTATGGCGGGAGGCAGCATCGGCGCCATCATTGCGCCTTCGGTGACGAAGGGGGTGGTGGCGCATCACGGGGCGACCGGTGTGATGCTGGCCGCCGCCACCCTGCTGGCTGTGGCGACGCTGCTCGCCATTGTGCTGGCCCGGTACGCCCGTGGGAGCGACCATCACAGGCATAGCGAAGTGATCGGTGGGGGCATCTGGGAGGGGGCCGCGCACGTCTTTCGTTCCGAGTATCTGCTGTTCGCCTGCCTCCTGATGTTGCTGCACAACCTCGTATCGACCTTCCTGTTCAACGGCCTGGCGGTGCTGGTGGATCAGCAGATATCAGGCTTCGAGGAACGTACGACATTTTTCAGCCACGTGGACCAGGTGGTTCAGGTGCTTGCCTTCGTTTTTCAGTTCTTCATCACCTCGAGGCTGGTGCGGCACCTGGGCATGCAGCAGACGCTCGTCATCATACCGGCCATGCTGGCCGGAGGCTTCATCATCCTGGGCAGCTCCATGGGCCTGGTGCTGTTCGCGGCCGTCCAGGTGGCGCAGCGGACGCTGAATTACGGCGTTCTGGGACCCACCAAGGAGATGCTGTTCACGGTGGTGGACCGCGAGACGAAATACAAAAGCAAGAACTTCATCGACACGGCCGTCTATCGCGGCAGCGACGTGACGGCCAGCTGGATTTTCAAGGGCCTCAGCTCGGCCGGCCTCGGCATTGCCCAGATGACCTGGTTCTACCTGCCGGTCATGGCGCTCTGGGTGCTCGGTGCCTGGCGGCTGGGCGGCATCTATAACGGGATGCGCGAACGGTACCGTTCGCCACAGTAAGCGGCGCGCGCCCCGCTCAGTCGGGCCTGGGATGAAACCGCGGCCCACCCCTGCTGTCGAGGCGCTCGACCGGGCAGTGGTAAAGGCGTTCCAGGCTCGATTCGTCGAGCATCTGTTCCGTTGGTCCGGCACACCAGTCCCCGCGGCCGAACAGCATGACGACGTGGCTGCAGTAACGCGCCGCCAGATTGATGTCGTGCAGTGCGGCCAGTGCGGAGCGACCCCCGTCGGCAACCCGCTGGCGGATCATGCCCATGATGTGGACCTGATGGCGCAGGTCCAGGTGATTGGTGGGCTCGTCGAGCAGCATGATCTCCGGGTCCTGTACCAGCAGCGTGGCGAAAGCGAGTCGCCGGGCCTCCCCCCCGGAGAGCCCGGTGACGCTCCGGTCGGCGAATCCCTCCAGGTCCACCGCGCGCAGCGCGTCCCTGGCCAGCGCAAGATCCTCCGCTCCCTCCCGTTCCCAGTAACCGAGGTAGGGATGGCGCCCGGTCAGCGCCGTCTGCATCACGCTGGCATCGAACACGTACACGGTGTGCTGCTGCAGCATGCCGATCTGTCGGGCGAGCAGTCGGCGTGGCAGCTCGAGGATGGGTCGCGCCTCGAGTAATACCCGTCCCTGCAGCGGTTCGGTCAGTCCGGCGAGACACTTGAGCAGCGTGGTTTTGCCGATGCCGTTCGGACCGAGCAGGCCCCAGAACTCGCCGGGCCTGATGGCCATCTCGAACTCCCTGACCACCCGGATATCGGCGATCCGCAGATCGAGCGATTTACAGGTCAGCGAACTCATGCGTGCCACGCCGTCATTGCCTGATCCGTGCGCGGTTCAGCAGCAGCAGAAACAGCGGTACGCCCAGCAGCGCGGTGACCACGCCGACCGGCAATTGCCGCGGCGCCAGCACGGTCCGGGCCAGCGTGTCCGAAAAGACCAGGAACAGACCGCCGAACATCAGAGCGCTGGGGAGCAGCACGCGGTGATCGGAGCCGACCAGCAACCGCATCAGGTGCGGGACGATCAGCCCGACAAATCCGATATTGCCCGCGATCGACACGGCCGTCGCCGTCAATACCGATGCCAACAGATAGACGACCCACAGGAGCTTACGGGTCGGCTCGCCGAGCAAGCTCGCGGTGGTTTCCCCCATGGCGAGCACGTTCAGGCTTCGGGCCATGCCCAGGCTGGCGGCGAAGATGCCGAGGAGGATCACCAGCGCCCACGACGGGAGCCGGGCGTAGCTCAGGTCGCCGATGAGCCAGAACAGCATTCCGCGCAGGCTGCCATCGGACCCCAGCGTCAAGAGCAAACTGATCAGGGCGGCCCAGCCGGCGGCAGTGACCACGCCGGTCAGCAGCAGGCGGGTTCCGCTCCAGGGGCCTTCGCCACGGGACAATCCGAACACGATGCCGATGGACAACAGGGCGCCGGCCCAGGCCAGTGCCGGCAGGACCGTACCGGCGAGCCCCAGCGACATACCGAGCAGCGCGGCGAACGAAGCGCCCCCCGAAACCCCGAGGATGTACGGATCCGCCAGCGGATTGCGCAGAAGGATCTGCATCAGGCACCCCGAGAGCGACAGTAGCGCCCCAACTGTCCACGCTGCGGCGGCCCGCGGCAAGCGGATGCGCCAGAGCAGGTCGCTCAGCACGGAACCCGGTTCGCTGAATGCGGACCACCAGTCAGTCCAGCTCAGTGTCACCGATCCCATGGCACTGGCCACCAGGACGCTGCCGGCCGAGAGCACGGCGAGCAGCAGGAACAGCAGGCGGCGTTGAGCCGTTGGCATCATGGGGGAGAAACGATTAACATTCCGGAATCAGGAGTACTGAAGTATCACACGCCCTGTTCCGGGCAGGCAAGCACCGGGGCCGAGGCTCTCGGAGCGTGCCTGCCGCGACAGGCCAAGCAGACCTATGATCGACCCGGACGGTTACCGACCCAACGTCGCCATCGTGCTGATGAACAATGATCGCCGCGTCTTTTGGGCGCAGCGTACCGGCAGCGACGGCTGGCAGTTCCCTCAGGGTGGAATGCGAACCGACGAGACGCCGCTGGAGGCCATGTATCGCGAACTGCGCGAGGAGACCGGCCTGACGCCCGATCTCGTCAATCTGGTCGGTTCGACCCCGGGTTGGCTGCGTTATCGCCTGCCCAAGCGCTATCAGCGGCACTACAGCAAACCCTTGTGTATCGGACAGAAACAGGTGTGGTTTCTGCTGCACTTCCTGGGCGATGACGATGCGTTCAGCCTCGACCGGGCGGATGAGCCGGAGTTCAGCAGCTACCGCTGGGTGGATTTCTGGTACCCGGTCGAAAACGTGATCGCCTTCAAGCGGGCGGTCTATCGCAAGGCACTGTCTCTGCTCGAACCCATGGCCGAGTCCCATCTGGGAAACGGCTGTTCAGCCTGAACTAGAACGCGAACTTGACACCTGCCATGAATGTCCGTGGCTTGCCCGGCCGCGCGCCGTAGGGGTCGCGAGACGTGATGCGGTTCTGATCGGTCATGTTCTCCACCAGCCCGTATACTTCGAAGCGGTCGCTGATCCGGTAGTGCAGCGCGGCATCGAACAGGGTTGCCGATTCGGTCTGCTCGAAATCGCTGCAGCTGGCCTCCGTGCAGACGGAGTCGACGTGGTTTCCGGTGAGATAGAGCGACCAGTCGTCGCCCTCGAGCCCCACCGAAACCCAAAGCTGGTTCTCGGGCACGTAGGGCACCGGGTCGCCCTTGCGTACCTCGCCGAAGAAATCGGAGTCGAAAGAGGACTGGAACTCAGCCTTCATCCAGGTATAGGCCAGCTGCAGCGGTACCTGCCAACCATTCGGGGTTTCGAACCATGTACTGTAAGTGAACTCGAGCCCGGGGACGTGCACCCCGTTGCCGTTGAATGCCTCGCCGGGATCGCAGTGACCGCCTGACGAATTCGTGCAGATGCCGACCAGGTTATCGTAGTCGTTGAAAAACGCCATGGCCTCGACGTTCGAGCGGGTCCCCTCGAACCGCACCCCCAGCTCGTAATTCGTGCTTTCCTCGGGGTCGACGCCGGGCGCATTGGTCGGTGTCGCGAATCCGCGGTGTATACCGGCCACGACACGCCAATCCGGATTCAGGTGATAAAGTGCCCCCAGCCCGGGTAACCAGATGTCGACCTGATTCTCGCGAAAATCGCGGAAGTTATCCGGATCGCGGCTGCCCGGCTGGCTGCTCGAAGTGTCCCAGCGCGTGCGGCTCAGGTCGATGTTCTCGTAGCGCAGGCCGGGGGTCAGCGTCCATGCCTCCCATTCGATCCGATCGTAGACGTATGCCGCCCAGGCGGTGGCCTGCTGGATCCGGTTTCCTGCGTTCCCTTCCAGGCCGTACTGGTTCAGGATCAGATCACCGTTCAGCTGCTGGTAATTGTCGTTGCGCTGCAGCCGGTCCTCTTCATCCTCGTGATAACGCAGGCCGGCCTCGAACGCGTGAGAAGCGGAACCGAGCTGCGTGGACCAATCGAAAACGAACTGCAGGCCCCGCGAGAAGTACTCGCGCGCATTGTTTCGCAGCTGGATCGACCCTTCCTGGGTGTCGGCGCCATCCAGCACCGCTTGCAGTTCTTCCGCGCTGTAAGCACCGAGCCCATCGCCCCGATTGACGGCGGCGATCACGCTGGCCCAACTGGTGCGCCTGAACGACTCCGGATCGTTACTGCCATCGAGGTCCACGCCCTCGGTCTTGTACCAGGCCCGTTCGGTCTCGTTGTTGTAGCCGGTCAGGGTCATGCCGAGGCCCCTTCCGGTTTCGATGCGCCAGCTCAATTGAATCTGGCCGTGCTCGTTCTGCATGCGGTCCTTTCGAGAGGCGCCGTAGCGCCTGAGCGGACCGTTGCCGAAGTCGTCATCGGTCAATCCGAGGTAACTCTGATTGGAGTCCTCGTCGGCATAGTGCAATTTGAGTTCCAGCCGCTGATACAGCGGGGCGGCAGGGTCCGAGGAGTAGCTCAGTTTTGCCAGCAGGTCTTCTTTTTCGAAACCGGTATCCGTGTCGCTGCGGTCGACCGACTGGTAGCCCGCCGACTGCCACTGGTGGGTTTCCACGACGTAACCGAACCGCTCGTCGCCGCCCCCGTACCAGCCATGGAAGCGCCAGGTCGAATCGGATCCGAATTCGCCGCGCGCGAAACCCCGGTTGCTGTCCGGGATCGGCGTCGACTGCAGGTTGACGGCTCCGCCCACTGTGTACGGTCCCTGGGTAATCGAGGCGGGCCCCTTGAGGACTTCAATCGACTGGATGCGGCCAAAAGTCGGGAAGTAGTAGGCCGCCGGGGCCGCATACGGCGCCGGCGCGATCAGGACGCCATCTTCCATCAGGGTCACGCGACTGCTTCGTTCCGAGGCGGTGCCCCGGATGCTGATATTCGGCCGCAGTGCCCAACCGTCTTCGACCTGCAGCGACAATCCGGGCACGCGGCGCAGGGCGCGCTCCACATCGGTCGTCCCCATGGCATCGAGGTCCTCGGCGGTTACTATGCTCGCGCCGCCCGCCACGTTTCGTGCCGACTGTGCGGTGCCGAAAATGGTGACGGTTTCAAGAAGGGCACAGTCGGCTCCGGCGAAAGGGGCGTGGACAGTTGCGGGATCGGCACAGTCCGCATTGGCGAGAAGCGGCAGGGCTAAAAGCAGGAGGCTGGCTGGGCCTGTAATCGGACGACGCATGGTAGGGCGGCTCCTTGTGATGATATCGCTCGATGCGTTTAGAATGAGAATGATTCTTATTTACGAGCCGCATTTTATCGGCGAAGTGTCCAATTGACAATAATTCTCATTTGCATTTATGATCTAGGTCAATCAAGGGCTATTTGATCTGGATTAGGCTGCAGTCATGTATGTGTGCATTTGCGGTGCAGTAACGGAATCGGCCATCCGGCAGGCGGTCGGCGAGGGGGCGCGTTCGCTCAGCGATCTCAGCGCCAGAACCGGCTGCAGCACGCAGTGCGGTCGCTGCGTAGGACTGGCGCGCGAAGTGATGGACGGCGCCCTGGCCGACGCGGGAGTCCAGAAATCAATAGCCTGCCTGCGCGTGGTCGGGAGTAACTGACCTCTTCCTCGTCTTGCCTTGACCGGAATGATTCTCATTCCGGCACGATAAAGATTCATTTTGTAGAATCATTGGCTTTGCGGCCCCTGCCGGGTCAGCGACAATTGCAGCCAATCGGAGAAAATGAAAATGAAAGGTGACCCCAAGGTCATTGAGCACCTGAACCGCGTATTGCGCAACGAATTGACCGCCATCAATCAGTACTTCCTGCATTCGAGGATGCTCAAGGACTGGGGGCTGAAAGCGCTGGCGGATTACGAATTCCAGGAATCCGTAGACGAAATGAAGCACGCCGACAAGCTGGTCGAGCGGATCCTGTTTCTCGAGGGTCTTCCGAACATGCAGGACATCGGCAAGCTGAGGGTCGGTGAACACACCCGCGAAATGCTCGAATGCGACCTGGCCCTGGAAATGGAAGCCATCCCGGACCTGCGGGAGGCCATCGCCCACTGCGAGTCGTGCAAGGATTTCGTCAGCCGTGACCTCTTCGACCAGATTCTTGATTCGGAGGAAGAGCACGTCGACTGGCTGGAAACCCAGCTCGACCTGATCGATCGCGTCGGCATCGAGAACTACCAGCAGTCCCAGATGGGCTGAAGGGGGGCATGGCGCCCGGCTTGACAATTCATGCCCCAATCCGCATGTTTCGAGAGCCATGTTTTCCCACACCAGCCAACCCTGCACCTTTGAGCGCGACTGCGACGTCGTGATGATCCCGCTGGGCGATGTCGTGACGATTCCGGCGGGCACGGTCGGCTACATCACGCAGTCGCTGGGGGGGAGTTTCACCGTATTTGTCGACGGCAACCTGTTCCGGGTCGCCGGAGTGGATGCCGATGCGATCGGCAAGCAGCCAGTGAAGCCTCCCAGCCTTCCGGAAGACGCCACCGAAGAGGATGTCGAGCGTCTGCTCTGGGAGCAGATGAAAACGGTCTATGACCCCGAGATTCCGGTCAACATCGTGGATCTCGGGCTGGTCTATCAGTGCGACATGCGTCCTGACGGCTCAGGGGGACACATAGTGGACGTGCGGATGACCCTGACGGCGCCCGGATGCGGGATGGGCGACATCCTGGTTGACGACGTGAAGTCCAAGCTCGAGCTGGTCCCAGGGGTCAGTGATGTCCGGGTGGAGCTGACGTTCGACCCGCCGTGGAACCACAGCATGATGTCCGAGGTCGCCCGGCTGGAGACGGGCATGTTCTGACCCCGTTCTGTCGGGGCCTTCAGGCGGCACGTGTTCGCCGACCGCGAGACTGGGTGACGCCTTGACGTCGGTCAGAAAGATGAGCGGAAGATACGTTTATTCTCGGGGTATGGAGCGACTGCAAGGCCGACTGAGGAGGGAACATCTGACGTTTCGCTGCATGGCGCGCATCTACTGCCGGCATCACCACGGTCTGCAGGGGCGCGGCCTGTGTTCCGACTGCGAATCACTGATGAGCTATGCCCAGCGGCGGCTGGAAAAATGCCCCTACGGGCCCGACAAACCGACCTGCGCCAACTGTCCGATCCACTGCTACAAGCCTGCGCAGCGCCAGCAGGCAAGGGCGATCATGCGCTTTGCCGGCCCGCGCATGCTGTGGCGTCATCCGATCCGGGCCTTGACTCACCTTCTCGACCAGCGAAGGCGAGTCGAACATCCGATGGCAATCCGCCGGCAACAGCCCCGCCCCAGGGGGCATGGCTCCGGGCCACAGCAGACCCGGCAGGCGGATCAGGGGACCCAGGCGACGGACAGAAACCACGATCGCCCGGCGCCATTGAATCCGTAGGCCGGCTCGTAGGTTTCGTCGGCGAGGTTCTCGCCTCGCAGCTCCAGCCGCCATGCCGGCACCGGTGTCCATCCGGCCCGGAGATTCAGTAGCCGGTAGCTGTCCAGTTCGATGCCACCGAAGTCCCAGCGCCGGCCCGAGTAGATCCATTCGAATCCAATCCACGAACCGTTATCGAAGCGCCGATCGACAACCAGGGCTGCCTTGCGCTCGGGACGCCGCAGCAGATCCTCGCCGGTCGACCGGTTCTCGGCATTCTGCAGGGTGGTATTGGCCCTCAGATTCCAGCCCTGCCAGGACAGGTCGTAGTCAATCTCCAAGCCCTCCAGGCGCGCCCGCTCGATGTTGATGGCCTGGAAGAATTCGCCGTTGAAGGCGATCAGGTCGTCGATCTCGGTTCGGTAGAGGCTGAGGGTCAGGCGGCCGAGAGAGCCGTGCCGCCAGCGAAAACCGGCCTCGGCCGAACGGGACGATTCGGGCTCGAGGTCGGGATTTCCGGCGAAAAATCCGCCGAAACCAGGGGAAAACTGCTCGCTGAGATTCGGTCCGCGAAACGCCGTGCCGTAGCTGCCAATGACTTTCCACGAGTCGCTGAGATCGTAGCCGCCGGCGATCTGCCCGGTGAATTCTCCGCCGAAACGGCTGTTCTCGTCGTAGCGTCCACCCAGCTGCAGGTGCAGGCGCCCCCTGGCGTGATCATAGCTGCCGAATACGCCGTTGTTGCGGCGGCTCTCGTCCCAGGAACCGGCGGAATGACCACTTTCCTGATAATGGTC
The DNA here is from genome assembly GCA_041571375.1 of Lysobacterales bacterium. Lineage (GTDB taxonomy): Bacteria > Pseudomonadota > Gammaproteobacteria > Xanthomonadales > SZUA-36 > CALKKN01. The sequence continues at coordinate 13,587 of JBFFUJ010000031.1, forward strand.
CAGGCCGAAGCTGAGCAGACCGCCGGCCGCGAGCCGGAGCTGGTTCTGCCAGCTCGCTTCGTAGCGGCGGGACTGGAAATCGGTGGAATAGAATTCGAAATCGGTAAACAGGTCATCACGAACGTAGCCGCCGCGGACCTGGTAGGCCCAGTCTTCGGACACCCGGCCGCTGAAGGTGAGGGAGGCGATGACCTGACGAGCGTCGGAATGGCCCTGATCGAATTCGGAACGGCTGTCCATGGCCAGCACGCTGTACTCCCAGTCTCCGACCGTTGCCTCGGTGGCGCCGTTGACGCCCAGGCTCACTCCCTCGAAACCGTCATCGTCCGGATGGTAACTGAAGCCATTGGGGTTTTGCGCCGAGAAACCGTCCACGTTGCGGTAGCCGGCGTTGATGCTCAGACGCGTCCTTTCACCCTGATATCCAAGGCCGCCCTCGGCCTCGGCGGTGCCGAAACTGCCGCCGGTGACGCGGGCGTGGGGTTCCGGTGCGCTGCGCGTGAAAACATGGACGACACCGCCGATGGCATCGGATCCGTACAGGCTGCCGCGAGGGCCGCGGACAATCTCCACGCGCTCGATCTGGTTCAGGGGCAGCTGCTCCCAGGCGTAGGCGCCCGTGTTGGCGGAGCCCACGCGAACACCGTCCACCAGCACCAGGACGTGGTTTGAGTTGCTGCCACGCAGGAAAACGCTGGTCTGGGCCCCGGCGCCGCCGGTGCGTACGACATCCACGCCCGGCTGCAGTCGCAGCAGCTCGAAGAGATCCTCGGCTGCGGACAGCTCGATGTCTTCGCGCGAGATCACGGTGACCGCGGCCAGCGTGTCGGTCAGTGGCTGCACCATCCGCGAAGGGGTCACTACGAGCCGGGGGGTGAGTTCGATTACGTCCGACTCGCCGGCCTGAAGCAGACCTGAGCCGGATAGCGCCAACCAGGCGGCGGCGAGCGTCTTTGGGGCTGTCATCGATGTTCCTTGGCGCACACCCGCGTCCTTCAACCGTTGCGGGGGTGGGTCAGGGAATCCTCAGACCCAGGTTGCCCTCCGCAACGCGGTAACTGCAAACACTGGGCCGGTCTCCGGACTTGCGATGGCTCCCGCCGGCCTTTCCTGTGGCCGGACTGGAATCCCTGCGGCGCCTTCCCACACTTCGTGCAGTGGCCTGGATCCGCAAATGACCCGTTGGCGGGTCATCTCGCTCACCGTTGCGGGGGCAGTGCCGGACTCTCACCGGCTTCCCGTTTCACCCGGCAG
>JBFFUJ010000032.1:0-14645 GCA_041571375.1 Lysobacterales bacterium
CCGCGCGCGCGGGCCCGGGAAGCGCCCCCAGGACCATCGGGATCATCAGGAGCGGGAGTATGGTTGCAACTGCCTTGTGCCGTGCCATCGGGTCCATGAGAAGTAAGGCTGCCGGGAGTCGCCGAGCCAACCGGCAATTTGCTCGGAATTGCTTTCCCGTTTCCCTTAAAATAACCGTTTTTGAGGGGCCGCGGGCTATTTTAAATGAAACAGCGCACCGTTCTCACGGGCATCACCACGACGGGCACCCCCCATCTCGGCAATTACGTTGGCGCGATCAAGCCGTGCATCCAGGCCAGCCACGACGAAGACGTCCAGTCGTACTATTTTCTCGCCGACTACCATGCCCTGGTCAAGAATCAGGACCCTGAGCGCATGCAGCGTTCCAGCCTCGAAATCGCGGCGACCTGGCTGGCGCTCGGGCTCGATACCGAACATGCCGTGTTCTACCGGCAGTCCGACATACCGGAGATCCTCGAGCTGACCTGGATCCTGACCTGTGCCACCGCCAAGGGTCTGATGAATCGCGCCCACGCCTACAAGGCCGCGGTCCAGGAGAACGTGGACGCCGGCGAGGACCCGGACTTTGCAATCACCATGGGCCTGTTCAGCTACCCGGTGCTGATGGCGGCGGATATCCTGATGTTCAACTCGACCCATGTGCCCGTGGGCCGCGACCAGGTGCAGCACCTCGAGATGGCCCGCGATATTGCCCAGCGGTTCAACCATCACTACGGGGAACTGTTCGTCCTGCCCGAGGCCGTCGTCGACGAGCACGTTGCCGTGCTGCCGGGGAAAGACGGGCGCAAGATGTCGAAAAGCTACAACAACACCATCCCGTTGTGGCTGACGGAAAAACAGTTGCGCAAGGCGATCATGCGCATCGTCACCAATTCGCTGGAACCCGGGGAGCCGAAGGACCCGGACGATTCGGCCCTCTTCGCCATCCATGCCGCGTTCGCCAGCAGGGAACAGCGTGAGGCGATGCGGCAGGCGTACCGGGACGGCATCGGCTGGGGCGATGCAAAGCAGCAGACTTTCGAACTCATCAACCGGGAGCTGCTGCCGGGCCGCGAGCGGTACGAGGCCCTGATCGCCGAACCGGCGCGGATCGAGGAGATCCTGCGCGAGGGCGCTGCCAAGGCCCGCGCCTGGGCGACGCCTTTCCTGGCGCGGATTCGCGAAGCAGTGGGCATCCGCGCACTGTGATGATCACGGTTCTGCTGCTGTCGCCGGTGACCGTGGTCCTGGCCTGGATTTACCGGCAACTGCTTCCGGCTGGCCAGCGCTGGACTGTATTCGACAGCGCCCTGATCGTGGTGGCGCTGGCCCTGGCGTCGGGCTGGATCGCCTGGGCAAACAGCGGCCCGGCCGACGGCGCCGGTCCGGTCTGGCCGGACCTGCTGGCCACCGCAGGGGCTTATCCCATCATCGCAGGCTGCCTGGGGCTGGGGCTCGCGTGGCGGCGGCTTCGCGACGTGCGGGAACGCGCCGTTGAACCTCGCCGCTGACGAACCGGCATGGGCCTTCCCTGCCGGACCGCGGCCGGCCCTGTCCATCGCGGGCGAGGATCTGAGGTTTCCGGTCCACCGTATTTACTGCGTTGGCCAGAATTATCGCGATCACGCCCGTGAAATGGGGGCCTCGGGGCGCGAACCGCCCTTCTTTTTCGCCAAGCCGCCGGATGCGGTCTGCCAGGAGGCCACCGTCCGCTTTCCACCGATGACGGAGAATCTGCACCACGAGGTCGAACTGGTGGTGGCCCTGGGCGCGGGCGGCTGCAATATCCCGGCGGCGGAGGCGTTGCCGAGGATTTTCGGCTACGGCGTGGGGGTGGACCTGACCCGACGCGACCTGCAGGCTGCGGCCCGGCAGCGGGGCGGGCCGTGGACTGCCGCCAAGGGCTTCGACAACTCGGCCCCGGTGTCGGCAGTGCGCCGGGCAGGGCAGGGCGGCCATCCCGTGGCGGCCGCTATCCGCCTGTCAGTCAATGGCGAGCTCCGCCAGTCGGGCAACACCCGGGACATGACCTGGTCGGTGCCCGAGATCATCGCCGAGCTGTCGCGTTATTTCGAATTGCGGGCAGGGGACCTGATCTTCACCGGGACGCCGCCCGGGGTCGGTCCGGTGATCCCCGGTGACCAGGTCGACTGTGAAATCGAAGGTGTCGGCAGCCTGAGGTTCGGGCTGGTCGCGGGCTAGTCGCCGCCGTCGCGCCCCAGGCGCGAGCAGATTTCGCGGGCCGCGCCCTCCAGCGGGATGCTCTCATTGTCGCCGGCCGCGCGGCGCCGGTATTCGAGCGCGCCCTCGTCCAGTCCACGCTCGCCGATCACCACCCGATGGGGAATGCCGATCAGTTCGATGTCATTGAACATCACGCCCGGCCGCACATTGCGATCGTCCAGCAGAACCTCGACACCCTGCTCGCGCAGTTCGGCGTAGAGTTGCTCGGCGGCTTCCCGAACGCGGTAGGATTTGGCGGCATTCATCGGCAGTATGGCCACCTGGAACGGGGCCAGCGGCTCGGGCCAGCAGATGCCGTTCTCGTCGTGGTTCTGCTCGATCGCGGCCGCCACGATGCGCGAGACGCCGATGCCGTAGCAGCCCATGGGCATGACGTGGGACTTGCCGTCTTCGCCGAGGACCACCGCGTTCATGGCTTCGGAGTACTTGGTGCCGAGCTGGAAAATGTGGCCCACCTCGATGCCGCGTGCGAGCCGCAGGGTACCCGCGCCGTCGGGACTCGAATCACCGTCCACCACATTGCGCAGATCGGCCTGATGCGGGAGCTGGACGTCCCGCCCCCAGTTGACGCCGAAATAGTGTTTGCCGTCCTGATTCGCGCCGGTTGTGAAGTCGGCCATCACGGCCACGCTGCGGTCGGCAACGCAGGGGATCGGCAGCCCGATGGGGCCCAGGGAGCCCGGACCGGCACCGATCGCGCTGCGGATCTCTTCCTCGCTGGCAAAGCGCAATGGACGGGCCAGCTGCGGCAGTCGACTGGCCTTGAACTCGTTCAGCGTGTGGTCCCCACGCAGCAGCAAGGCGACGAAGTCGGAGCCGGAATCCGGCGCGGCCTCGACGATGAGGGTCTTGACCGTGCATTCGATCGGAACATCGAACCGGGTCACCAGATCGTCGATGGTGCGCGCATCGGGCGTGTCGACCAGGCGCATCTCGGCATCGGGGGCGGGCGGCGCGTCGACGGCCGGGAGCGCCTCGGCCAGTTCCACGTTGGCGGCAAAATCGGAGTCCGTCGAGAAGGCGATGAGGTCCTCGCCCGAATCGGCCAGAACGTGGAACTCGTGCGACTGGCTGCCGCCGATGGCGCCGGAGTCCGCGCGGACGGCGCGGAAACTGAGGCCCGCGCGGGTAAAAATACGGGAGTAGACCTCGTACATTTCCCAATAGGTGGCGTCGAGGCTGGCCTCGTCGATATGAAAGGAGTACGCATCCTTCATCAGGAATTCGCGTGCCCGCATGACGCCGAACCGCGGCCGGATTTCGTCCCGGAACTTGGTCTGTATCTGATAGAAGGTGACGGGCAGCTGCTTGTAGCTGCGCAGTTCGTTGCGCGCGAGGTCGGTGATGACCTCCTCGTGCGTCGGGCCGAATACATAGTCGCGACCGGCCCGGTCGTGCAGCTTCAGCAGCTGGTCGCCGAAGTCGTCCCAGCGCCCGGTTTCCTTCCAGAGTTCAGCGGGCTGTACCGCCGGCATGAGCATTTCGAGATAACCCGCCCGGTCCATTTCCTCGCGGACGATGCGCTCGACTTTCTTCAGTACGCGCCAGCCCAGCGGCGTCCAGGTGTAGATGCCGGCGGTGAGTTTGCGGATCATGCCGCTGCGCAGCATCAGCTGATGGCTGACGATCTCGGCGTCCGCCGGGGTTTCCCGGGTGGTCATGAGATGGAAAGTGGTGGTTCTCATCCCTTCGCTGTCCTGCGGTACAAACCCGTCATTGTACCTGCAGGGCCGGGCAGATCGGTAGTGCGGGCGAGCGCTGGCCGTGGCACCGGAAGACCGGGCGAGGGCCCGGTTCAGCCCTTGCAGTTCTGGTCGACGTAGGCCCTGGATTCGTCGATCAGCGCCATGCGCTGGTCGTCATCCATCCGAACCTGCTCACCCGACTCATCGGTGTAGAGCACCCGGCGGGCCGGCTCCATCTGCTCGAGGCGCTGGCGGTGCAGCGCACACAGGCGTTCGGTTTCCGCCTGTTGCTCACGGCGCTGGCTCCGGTTTTTGGCCATTGCCTCGCGTCGCGCCTCGGCCGCGGTTTTCGGTGTTTCGGCCTCGGTCTGCCCGGGCATCGCCGGGGGCTGCTCGGGCCCGGCTTCCGGAGCGGAATAGGCATCGGAGGAACCGGGACGATAGATCTCATCGACCTCGAGGGCCTGCATGGCCCCTCCTTCGCGCGGTGTGTCGCTGAAATGCTGCACGCCGTTCTCGTCGGTCCAGGTGTAGACCTCGGCCGCGGATGCGGAGAGCGCCATGCAGAGGGTCAGGATGAGGATCGGGGTCGGTACCGCGCCGCGATACTTGACCGAATGGCGCGTGGATCCGGGTGCTGGCTGTTTCATCACGCGTTCCCTGTCATGAATCACCGTTGCTTATAACACAGATGCGGCCGGGCTTGCCCGTTTTGTTATGATGCAAAGACCACAAACGGCCACGGCGGGACATGGAATCGGGCGGAAAGAAAATTCACCGCGGGGTTTACCTGCTGCCCAACGCGTTGACGACCGGCGCGATGTTCGCCGGCTTTTATTCCATCATCGCGGGAATCAATGGTCACTACGTCGCTGCGGCCGTGGCGGTGGTCGTTGCCGGGATACTCGACGGTCTGGACGGGCGCGTCGCGCGGCTCACGAACACCCAGAGCGAGTTCGGCCTGCAGTACGACAGCCTTTCGGACCTGATCTCATTCGGTTTGGCGCCCGCCCTGCTGGCCTTCAACTGGTCCCTGTCCAGCCTCCGTGACATCAGCCCGCTGGCCGGCAAGCTGGGGTGGCTGGCGGCCTTCCTGTTCGCGTCATGCGCCGCCCTCCGGTTGGCGCGCTTCAACACGCAGGCGGCCAGGAGCGACAAGACCTATTTCCAGGGCCTGGCGTCGCCGGCCGCGGCCGGGACGCTGGTCACAACCATCTGGTTCTTCGCCGATCAGGGTATTTCGGGAGAGTCTGTGAGATGGCTGATGTGGGCCGAAACCGTGCTGCTCGGACTGCTGATGTTCTCCCGGGTTCGCTATTTCAGCTTCAAGACCTGGCCCATGGGCGATCGCATCCCGATCGGCTTCGTGTTCCTGCTGATCCTGTTGTTCGTTCTGATGGCCATCGATCCGCCCACCGTGATGATGATCGTCGGCGTCGGCTATGTCCTCTCCGGGCTGGTCATTACGGTGCTGGGCCGGCTGCAATGGAAAACCCGGCGGGCAAGGCGCAAGGCGAAGACCGGGCAGCAGGAATCCGATCGGCCATGAACGAAACAAGACGCCGCGCCTATCTGGAGGCGTTGGGCCTGGACGTCTGGGTGCAGCGCCCGGATGCCCAAAGCGGTTCGCTGCTCGGCACCAACCAGGGCCGGGGCAGCACCCTGATGGTTTTCCCCCGCGCGAGCGATATGGAATCGGAGTTGGTGCGTGACCTGCTGCGCGCGGCGGGCGGTGAGCCCGCTTGCGCCTGGCTGGAGCCGGATCCGGGGGCCGCTGGGGAAACGCTGGAGGAACTCGTGGCGGGGCGCTTGATCACACGCATTCTCCTGTTCGGCGGGCAGCCGGCCAAGCGGCTGTTTGCGGGCGCCGTCCCGGAGGTGTGCGGATCCTCGCGTCTTTCCGTGATGCCCGATCTCGGGACTCTGGCCAGGAACGGACCGGCCAAAAAGGCTTTGTGGGGCGCGCTGCACGATGCGGCCGGGGGCCCGGATCCCGATGATCGCTGAACTGAAATCCGCGCACCCCCTGGTCCGTCCGCTGAATCATGGTGATCTGGATCGGATCATGGAGATCGAGCTCGCCGCGTATCCGCACCCCTGGAGCCGGGGGATTTTCGGTGACTGCATCCGCGCCGGCTACGATTGCTGGGGCCTGCAGCTCGGCAGGCAGCTGGTCGGCTACAGTGTGCAGAACGATGCCGCTGGCGAGGCGCATCTGCTGAATCTTTGCATCGATCCCGGGCAGCAACGCCGCGGCTATGGCAGCCTGTTACTGAACAATGCGCTCCGCATTGCGCGCTCCAGAGGCTGCAGCAGCATGTTCCTGGAGGTCCGGCCCACCAACGCGGCGGGCATCGCCCTCTACCGGAGCCGTGGCTTCATCGAGGTCGGCAGACGCCCGGCCTATTACTCGGCCGAGACCCGTTCCCATGGCCAACATCCCGCTTCCTCCGCGGCAACGGAGCGCGAGGACGCGCTCGTCATGCGGCTTGAACTGGGGGGCGCCTGAGCGGCGCCTAGTCGCGCAGTGACTCCAGGCGTTGGACCTGGGCTTCGAGATTGTCCACGTTCGCCTGATGCGTGGCGAGTCGCTGGCGCTCCTGCTCGACGACCTCCGCCGGCGCGTTGTCGACGAAGCGACGGTTCTCCAGCTTGTTGGCCGATTTCTCGTAATCGGCCCGCTCGCGTTCGAGTTGCCGGTTCAGCCTCGCCAGTTCTTCCTCCACGTCGACCAGTCCCTTGAGCGGGATCAGCAACTTCAGATCGCCGACCAGGGCCACGGCGCACTGTGACGTTTCGGCATCGTCGCCGACCCACTCCGCGCTGCCGATCCGCGCCAGCTGGCTGAGCACGTCGGCAAAGCGTTGCTGGCGCTCCCGGTCCGCATCCGCTCCACCCTGCAGCCAGAGGTCCAGCAACCTGCCCGGCGGCAGGTTCAGCTCCGAGCGGATACGGCGCACACCCTGGACGACGCCCTTGATCCAGTCCACATCCTGTTCGGCCGCCTCATCGAGCCCCTCCGCCTCCGGGAACGGGCGCAGCATGATGCTGTCACCGTCGATGCCCAGCAGCGGCCGGACGCGCTGCCAGATCTCCTCGGTAATGAACGGCATCACCGGGTGCAGGGCCCGCAGCAGGGTTTCCAGCACGGTCAGCAGGGTGTGCCGCGTGCCGGCCCGGGAGCTTTCGTCGCCAGACTGCAGCAGCACCTTGGCAAACTCCAGGTACCAGTCGCAGTATTCGTTCCAGACGAACTCGTAGAGCGCCTGTGCCGCCAGGTCGAGGCGATAGGCCGTGAGCTGGTTTTCGACTTCCTCCAGCATGCGGCTCTGGCGTGACAGGATCCAGCGGTCGACCACATGGCCGGAGGGTTCGCTGGAAAGACTCTGCCCTTCGGTCTGCATGAACACGAAGCGTGCCGCATTCCAGAGCTTGTTGCAGAAGTTGCGGTTACCCTCGATACGCCCCAGGTCGAAGCGGATGTCGCGACCCGTGGTGGCAAGCGAGGCAAACGTGAATCGGAGCGCGTCCGTCCCGTAAGCCGGTATGCCGTTGGGGAATTCCCTGCGGGTGGCTTTTTCGATGGCCGGCGCCATCTGGGGCTGCATCAGCCCGGACGTGCGTTTTTCCACCAGCGGCTCGAGCTCGATGCCGTCGATCAGGTCGAGCGGGTCCAGAACGTTCCCTTTCGACTTCGACATCTTCTGGCCGTGGGCGTCGCGGATCAGGCCGTGGATGTACACCGTGCGGAACGGGACGTCGCCCATGAATTTGAGGCCCATCATGATCATGCGGGCGACCCAGAAGAAGATGATATCGAAGCCGGTCACCAGAACGCTGGTGGGGTAGAACCTCTTCAGGTAGTCGGTTTCCTGCGGCCAGCCCAGGGTGGTGAAGGGCCACAGGGCCGAAGAGAACCAGGTATCCAGCACGTCCTCGTCCTGTCGCAGAGGGATCGACTCGTCCAGGCCCGAACGCTGGCGCGCGTCGGCCTCGTCATGGCCGACATGGATGCCGCCCTCGTCGTCGTACCACGCCGGGATGCGATGCCCCCACCAGAGCTGACGGCTGATGCACCAGTCCTCGATGCGCTCCATCCAGTCGAAATAGGTCCGGTCCCAGTTGGCCGGGACGAACCGGATGCGGCCGTCCTCGACCGCTTTCACGGCCTCTCTGGCCAGCGGGGCGATCTTCACGTACCACTGGTCGGTCAGGTAGGGCTCGACCACCGCATGCGAACGGTCGCCGCGCGGGATCATCAACCGGTGCTCTTCGACCTTTTCCAGCAGGCCCTGACTGCTCAGATCAGCGACAATGCGCTCGCGCGCCTCGAAGCGGTCCAGCCCGCGATAGGCCTCCGGCGCCTGTTCGTTCAGGGCGGCGTTCTCATCGAGCACGTTGATGATCTGCAGGCCATGGCGCTGCCCGATCTCATAGTCGTTGAAGTCGTGCGCCGGCGTGATTTTGACGCAACCGGAACCGAACGCGGGATCCACGTAGGGGTCCGCGATGACCGGAATGCGGCGGCCGGTCAGCGGCAACTCCAGCTCCGCTCCGACCAGTTCCAGATACCGCTCGTCCTCCGGATGAACGGCCACGGCGGTGTCGCCCAGCAGGGTCTCCGGCCGCGTGGTGGCGACGACCAGGTGGCCGCTGCCGTCGCACCGGGGGTACCGGATGTGCCAGAGCTTGCCGTTCTCGTCCCGCGAGAGGACCTCGAGGTCCGACAGGGCGGTATGCAATACCGGGTCCCAGTTCACCAGACGTTTGCCGCGGTAGATCAGGCCCTCCCTGTACAGACTGACGAAGACCCGCCGAACGGCGTCGGACAGCCGCTCGTCCATGGTGAAGCAATGGTTCGACCAGTCGACCGAAGCGCCGAGTCGGCGCATCTGGCGGCTGATCGTGTCGCCGGAATGGTCCTTCCACTCCCAGACCGCCTCCACGAAGCGTTCGCGGCCGAGGTCGTGCCGTGACGATCCCTGCGCCAGCAACTGCCGTTCCACCACCATCTGGGTGGCGATCCCGGCATGATCGGTGCCGGGCTGCCACAGCGTGTCCGAGCCCTTCATGCGCTGCCAGCGGGTGAGCGCGTCCATGATGGTGTCCTGGAAGGCATGCCCCATGTGCAGGCTGCCGGTCACGTTGGGGGGCGGCAGCATGATGCAGTAGGGGTGGTCGCCCCCCCGCGGCTCGAAGTAGCCCCGCTCCTCCCAGAATTGGTACCAGCGTTGCTCGATGGCGCCCGGGTTGTAACTCTTGTCCATCGCCTCTCAAAAAGTCCGCATCGAGTGATGGTGCGGCTGCAGCCCCTGGCTGCGGTACCAGCGATACTTGTTGCGCGACGCGTCACGCAGGGCCTCGTCAGCGGGCACGATTTCCAGCAGGCGCCGGAACCGCGTCGGCTGCTGCACGGCCTCCGGCGTGAGGTTCACGACCACGTCGCGTTCCGTCGGGATCGCCCCGGCGCCCGGGACGATGACCACGGGCGACCCGGGTTCGTCGGCCGCCAGGCCATGCGGCAGGAACCGGCCGTCCGGATAGTCCCACATCAGGTCGTCCAGGGCGCGGGCTTCGCCTTCGTCGGCCACCAGAACGGACACGCGAAACCCCTCCTGCCAGGCCCTGAGGCACAGGCGACACGCCAGGTGGGCGGGGGAAGGGGCAGACGCTTCCAGCACGTAGAAATCGACCTGGCAGCCGTCGCTCATTGGCGTCCGGCGTGGTCCAGCAGGAATTGGGTCAGCAGGCCCACCGGCCGGCCGGTGGCCCCGTCCTGGTCGCCCCACTTCCAGGCAGAGCCGGCGATGTCCAGGTGCGCCCAGCGCTGCTCCTCGGCAAACCGCGCCAGGAAACAGCCGGCGGTCAGAGCCCCTGCCGGCGTTCCGCCCACGTTCTTCATGTCCGCGAACGGCGAGTCCAGCTGTGACTGATACTCTTCCCAGATGGGCAGCCGCCATGCGCGGTCGGCAATGGCCTGGCCCGCATCGGTGAGCTGGGCGGCCAGTTCGTCGTCATTGCTCATCAATCCGGTTGCGTGGTGACCCAGCGCGATGACACAGGCGCCCGTGAGGGTCGCAACATCTATGATCACCTCGGGATCGAAGCGCTCGCTGTAGGTCAGGGCGTCGCACAGGACCAGGCGTCCCTCCGCGTCCGTGTTGAGCACCTCGATCGTCTTGCCGGACATGCTGGTCAGCACATCGCCGGGCCGGTACGCATCGCCGTCCGGCATGTTCTCGACCGCAGCCACGACGCAGATCAGGTTCAGGCTCAGCTGCAGCCTGGCGCAGGCAACAAAGGCGCCCAACACGCCGGCAGCGCCGCACATGTCGTACTTCATCTGCTTCATGTTCTCGCCGGACTTGAGCGACAGGCCGCCCGAGTCGAAGGTGATGCCTTTGCCGACGAGCGCGACCGGCCGGCGATCGGGGCCGGCGCCGCGGTACTTGAGCACGATCAGCCGGGCCCGGTTGGCGCTGCCCCTGGAAACGCCGAGCAATGCGTCCATGCCCAGCTCGGACATGTCGTCCTCCTCGAGAATTTCCAGCTCGACGTTCTCGTACTGGCCCGCGATGGCGGTCGCCTCCTGGGCGAGATAGGCGGGGTTGCAGATGTTGGGCGGCAAGTCACCCAGCATCCTCGCTTGCTCGAAACCGGTGGCCATGGCCTCGGCCTCGTCGAGGGTTCCCTGTTGCGCGTCCGCCCCCTGAAAAGAAGCCTGCTTCAGCGGCACCGGTGCGTCGTCCTTGAGCGGTTTGGTCACGGTGTACAGGTAGTTGGCGCGGTGGAACGCCAGCGCCGCCTGCCGCAGCCGCCTGTCTGCATCGACGCCGGCAACGGGCAGTTCGTGCAGGCACACGTGACAGCCGGACAGGGGATGGTCGCGCAGCACTCTGCCGGCCGCGTGGCAGCCGCGATCGAATCGGGCCAGGTCGAGCTTGTCCGGTTTTCCGAACCCGACCGCCAGGACACGCCGGGCCGCGAGCCCCGGGATGTTGTGCAGCAGGCGCGTCTTGCCGATGCCCGTCTGGATGTCACCGTCCTCCAGCAGCCGGGACAGCGATCCGCCGCTGGCCTGATCTACGGCGCGCGCTGAGGGGGTCATTTCCGCACCCTCGGCAAAACCGATGACCAGGCAGTCGCACTCTATTTGTACCGGGGAGTTCTCGTTCAGGCTGAGCTTCATCGATTGGTTTCCTGCTTGTTTTCAGGGCCTGCGGGCGGCGGGCCTCGTCATTCCTGGACAAGCCCGTCATTCTACCGGAAAACGCTGCTAAACTGGGCGCCAGGGGTACGGTGCTTTTCGTGAGGCCAAACTGATCATTCTCCAGAAATATCTGTTCCGCGAATGGCTGTGGACGTTTCTTGCGACCGCAGCCGTTCTGCTCACGGTCATGATGGGTATGGCCTTCGGCGAATTGCTGCGGGACATCGCCGGCGGACGCATCCCCTCGGGGCTTCTCGGCACCCTGGTTTTGCTGAAGATGCCCGACGTTCTCGGGACCATTCTCCCGCTCAGCGCATTCATCGCGGTCATCTGGGGCCTCGGCAGAATCTACCGGGACCAGGAAATGGCAGTCATGCGCGCCAGCGGTTTCCAATGGCGACTCATGATCCGGCCGCTCTACGGCCTGCTGTTGCCGATCGCCGGTTTCCTGCTGTTGAGCGGCCTGTTTCTCGGGCCGATGTCCGCGACGCTGACTCAGCAGAAGCTGGAGGACGCATTTCGCAACGCTGCGGAGTGGGGGCTCCAGACGGGCAAGTTTCACGTGTTGCGGGGGGGTGATCTGATCCTCTACGTCGAGGCGGTCCAGAAGGACGGGCGGACACTCGAGCATGTATTCATGCAGCAGAGGGACGGCGAACGCGAGCAGATCTGGGCGGCTGAGCGCGGTTACTACTGGCTGGACCCGGAAACCGGCAACCGTTTTCTGACCCTGGAAAACGGACAGATCACGGAAGGCGGCGCGGGCGCTCTGGACTTCGGCGTGATGCAGTTTGCCCGTAACGACCTGAAGTTGCCCGAGACCGAGGAGCGGGCGCGCTCGGATACGCTGGAAGCGCGCCCGAGCGCTCAGCTGCTGAATTCGGCTGATCCGGAAGAAGCCACGGAAATGCAGTGGCGGGTGACGCCGGCCGTCGCGGTCCTGGTGCTGGGCCTGCTCGCCATTCCACTGGCGCACTCAGCGCCCCGCGAAGGCCGCGGCGGGCGCGCCGTGCTCGGCATACTGGCGTACATCGTGTACGCCAACGGGCTGTACATGTGCCGCAGCTGGATGGCCAAGGGGGATTTTCCCCAGCTGCCCGGCTTGTGGTGGATCCACCTGCTGGTGCTTTTGGTCGCCGTCATCTGGCTGCATCGCCAGGGTCGGGCCGCAGGCAAGGGGTAGCTGCGGATGAAGCTGGTCGACATTTACGTCGGGCGCGCCGCCATCATGGGCACGCTGCTGGTCTGGTGCGGCCTGACCTTGCTCTACCCGGTGTTCAGCCTGCTCAGCGAGTTGCGGGCGATGCAGAACGAATACACGGTGGCGGACGCGTTCTGGTTCGTGGCGCTCACGCTGCCGCGGTCGGCCTATCAGATATTCCCCGTCTCGGCCCTGCTCGGCACGCTGGTCGGCGTCGGAGCCCTCGCTGCCTCGAACGAACTCGTCGCATTCCGCACCTCCGGCGTTTCCCGCCTGCGGCTGGCCGTCGCCGCGCTGATCGGCACTTTACTGCTGACCCTGCCGGTCATGGTCATGGGTGAGTGGCTGGCCCCCCGTCTCGAGCAGCAGGCCCGCGCCTTCCGTCTCAGCGAGTTGGTCGGACAGGCCATCATCGGCGGCCCCCGGGGGGTGTGGATGCGCGACGGCCCGGAGATTGTCAACATCCAGCGGCCCCTGCTGTACGCGGATCGCGGCCAGCAGTCCGTGGAGTTCAAGAATGTCGTCATTTACCGTTTCTCGGGTGACGTGGACCTGACCTCGGTGACCCGGGCCGAGAATGCCGCCCATGACGGTCGCGGCTGGGTGCTCGACAATGTGTCACGCGTCGACTTCACCGAGACCGGGGCAACGCTGACGCGCTACCCGCAGCAGGCCTGGGCCACCGAAGTCCGGCCCGAATTGCTGGATTCAGCGGTGACGCGTCCCAGCCTGCTGTCCATGTACTCGCTACGGGACTACATCAAGTTCCTGGGCGAGAACAAACTCGATGACCGCGTGTACCAGGACGCCTTCTGGGAGCGAGCGTTCTTCCCGCTCACGGTGATCGCACTGGTGCTGGCGGGCATGCCCTTTCTGTTCGGCCAGGCGCGCTCGCACAATGTGGGCGTCCGGCTGTTCTTCGGGATGATCGTGGGCGGCCTGTTCATGATCGTCAGTCGCGCCTTCCAGAATTTCGGCAGCGTTTACGACCTGTCGCCGGTGCTGGCCGTGGCCGCCCCCGTTGTGCTGCTCGGGACAGCCGCCATCCTGTTCCTGCGGCGGGCCGTCTGATCGTTCTCAGCAGCGCAGCAACCGCGTGGCGCTCAGCCCGTCATGCCAGCAGCGTTGCTCCCGATCGATCAGCGACCAGAGAAATCCCGCTCCCCCGAGCGCGGCGGACAACAGGGAAGCGAGGAAACGGCCGAGGCATTGCATCCGGCCGGGACGCTGGCCGTCGAGTGTTTCGATGCGAATCCTCCAGGCGCGCATGCCCAGTGTCATCCCTCCCCGGCGCCAGCACCAACCGAGATAGGCGAACCAGACGGCCAGCAGATAGGCTGCGTAGAGCGGGTCGTTGACCACGCTGAGCTCGCGAAAGCCGGCGAGCATCGCCAGGGCCGTCGCCGCCATCAGCAGGGCGAGGACCGCAACGGCGTCGTACAGCATGGCGAGCATCCGTCGCCCCAGGCTGCAGGGGCGGGACACGGTGGCCCCCGCTGGTTCTGGTGATGACGCGGAAGTGGTCTGCATGGGTCTGGCAGGGCTTCGGTGACGGTAATGATTATGGACGAAATAGACCTCGATGTGGCATCGGACCGACCGCCTCGGTTATTCTTTCGCCCCTGAATGCGGGCCGAACCCGTTGCAGCGCCTTGCGGCGGTTCGTCCGGCCACGACCACCCGCGTATGGAAACCATTGGAAACCATCTGATGTTTAGAACACGACGCAAGAGATTCCCGCTGATTGCGATGGCGATCGGAATCGCCACCCTGGTTCCGGTGGCTTCGCCGGCCCAGTCGCTGGACCAGTCGGTGCAGATCGAGACCGGGATCAATCGGGACGGGGCGGCTTCGCAGCAACGCGTATCCCGGCTCGCGCAGCAGACCCAGGACCTTTTGAATGAGTACCGTTCCGTGGTCCGGGAGGTCGAGGCTCTGCAGGTCTACAACGACAACCTGGAACGGGTGGTGACCGATCAGCGCGAGGAAGTCGAATCGATCAACCAGCAACTCGCAGGCCTCGAGGAGACCAATCGCGCGGTCGTGCCGCTGATGCTCGAAATGATCGATGTGCTGGGTCAGATCGTCGAAGCCGACATCCCGTTCCGCATCGATGAACGCAGGGCCCGCGTGGAGCGACTGAGGGACATGATGGATCAGGCCGAGGTCACGGCCTCCGAGAAATACCGTCGCGTCATCGAAGCCTACCAGAGCGAACTGGAGTTCGGCCGCACCACCGAATCGTACTCGGACGCGCTGCCGACGACCGGGCAGACGGTTGACTTCCTCCGGGTCGGCCGCGTGC
>JBFFUJ010000033.1:0-14627 GCA_041571375.1 Lysobacterales bacterium
AATGATGCTCTTGGCCTCAGCCGGATTCTCCAACAAAAAGTCCCGCAACCGGCCCGCCACCACGGATTCGACTACGGGTTTAACTTCCGAAGAAACCAATTTGTCCTTGGTTTGCGAAGAAAACTTGGGATCCGGCACTTTCACCGACAAGACCGCGATCAGGCCTTCCCGCGCATCGTCCCCGGTGGTCGCGACCCGGTCTTTCTTCAGGGCGCCGCTTTCGTCGATGTACTGGTTGATGGTGCGTGTCAACGCGGCGCGAAAGCCCGCAAGATGTGCTCCGCCATCGCGCTGGGGAATGTTGTTGGTGAAGCAGAATACAGTTTCCTGGTAGGCATCGGTCCACTGCAGAGCGACCTCGACGACAATGCCGCTCGCTTCGTCCGCAAAATGCAGCACCGTTGGATGCAGCGGGTTTTTGTTGCGACCGAGGTGCTCGACGAATGATCGAATTCCGCCCTTGTACTCGAAAGTATCCGACTTCCCGCTGCGTTCATCCCGCAGCTCGATGCGCACGCCGGAGTTGAGAAAACTTAACTCCCTCAGTCGCTTAGCAAGGATGTCATAATGGAACTCCACGTTCGTGAACACGGACGGGCTGGGCCGGAAGAAAATCAGTGTCCCACTTTCCTCGCTTTTGCCCGTAATCTCCAGTTCGCCCTTCGGCACGCCCAGGTGATAGGTCTGTCGCCAGACGTGACCATCCCGTCGGATCCGCAATTGGAGCTCCTCGGACAACGCGTTGACCACCGAAACACCAACCCCGTGGAGGCCGCCCGACACCTTGTAGGAATTGTCATCGAATTTTCCGCCGGCGTGCAGCACGGTCATGATGACTTCGGCAGCCGACCGGCCCTCCTCCTCGTGCAGATCGACCGGAATGCCGCGACCGTTGTCCTCGATGCTCACCTCGTTATCGGCATGGATAGTCACCTGAATCAGGTCGCAATGGCCAGCCAGCGCTTCGTCGATCGAGTTGTCTACCACTTCGAAAACCATGTGGTGCAAACCGGTGCCGTCGTCGGTGTCGCCGATGTACATGCCCGGTCTTTTGCGCACCGCGTCGAGGCCCTTCAGGACCTTGATGTTCTTCGAGTCGTACTTGGACACAGTCATTCCCTCTCCTCCTCTGGAGCAGGCTGGCAATTCATTGAAAACTGGCCGCAAATCGCAGCGGTGGCAAGATCATCGGTGCTCGTCAAAAGTGGGTCTTCACAACGCTTTTTGCAATGCTGGATTATACCACCTTCCGCACCTCGCCCCGTTCCACGTGAAACACCGCACAGCTTCGTTCGGTGCCCGGTTCTTGGGTCCCCGTCACCCACACCTGCCCGCCCAGGGCGAGTGCTCGCTGCAACGCGCAGTCCAAATGAACCCGGTCGAATTCCGACGACAGATCGTCGAGCAGCAGCAAGGGGGTCTCCCCGGTCGCTGAAAGCAACTCAGCCTGAGTGAAAAGCAAGCTCGCCGCCAGCATTTTCTGCTCGCCCCGCGACAGCACCGCCCGTGCCGGATTGCTTCCGCACTGGATCAAGAGGTCTGCGCGATGCGGGCCGTGCGACGTCACGCCCCGCTCGAGATCCCGCGCGCGGCCGGTTTTGAGGTCCTCCAGGTAACTGGCGGCGGACCAACCCCGGAAATAGCGCAACGAAACCCCGGAAAAGCCACCACCCAGGTCGTGCAGCATCGCGGCGATGCCCCCGGCAATGCCAGCGCAGTGCGCTTCACGATAGTCGTTGAGCTCCTGCGCATATCGGGCCAGAACAACGTCCAGCGAATCGAGTATCCGCTGTTCCTTGCGACGCAGTGCCGCATTGCGCTGTTTCAGCGCCTTGGAGTACTGTCGCCAGACCTCTAAAAAAGCCGGTTCCACGTGAAACAACCCCCAATCCAGAAAGCGCCGCCGCACTTCCGGCGGTCCGCTGACCAGCAGGTGGCTGTCCGGCTCCATGAGCACCAGCGGCAGACTGCGCGTGAGATGGCTCAATTGCGAGAGGTCCGCGCCGTCCCGTCGCCCGCGCCAACGGCGCCCGGACCTTTCGAGGCCCAATCGGTGGGGGCCTGTCCCATCCTCGGCGATCACGAACACGCGGAAGGTCGCATCCTCGGGGCCGATCAGTTCCGAAGCCTGCGTCGTACGAAAAGAACGACCCCGGGAGAGCACCACCAGGGACTCCAGTACACTGGTTTTGCCTGCCCCGTTGGCTCCATGGAAAAAGTTCAGCCGCTCGTGAGGCTCAACAGCCGCGTTTCGCAGGTTGCGAAAATTTTCAATCTGTAACTTGCGGATGATCAATGAGACCCTTCAGCATTGTCGACGCCGGGAAGCGCTGCTGTCCGCACGCGCACCCGGCGTTCCGGCTGAAGTCGGCGAGCGGCCAGTCAGAGTTTGAGCGGCATGACGACGTGACGGTCCTGAGCCGCAGGATCTGCAGTGATGAGCGAGCTGCTGTTGGCATCTTTGAGCTCCATGACGACACCATCACCGTCGATCGCCATCAGCGCGTCCAGCAGGTAGGTCACGTTAAACCCGATCGCGATCTGATCGAAGTTCAGTTCGGCTTCCAACTCCTCCACCGCTTCTTCATGTTGCGGGTTGTGCGCAATGATCTTCACCGAGTTCCCGGCCGCCTCGAGCCGGACGCCCCGGTATTTCTCGTTGGACAGGATCGAGGCGCGTTGCAGCGCGTGAATGAAAGCCTCCCGGTCGACCCGGATATGCCGATCGGTACCCTTGGGAATGACTGCTTTGTATTCAGGAAAACGCCCGTCGATCAACTTGGAAGTGAATACGGTGCGGCCCTTCACCAGGCGAATGTGATTCTTCCCCAGAGCCAGTTCCACGACATCATCCGAGTCGGTCAGCATCCTGGTCAACTCCATGACCCCTTTTCTGGGGACGATCAGCTGACGTTCATCCGCGACGCCGAGCTCCGCTTCGTGGTCGCACACCGCCAAGCGGTGCCCGTCCGTTGCGACCGTGCTCAGCGTGCCGTCGTGGAAATCGAACAACAGGCCGTTCAGGTAATAGCGCACATCCTGGTTGGCCATGGCGAAAGCCGTTTTATCAAGCAGTTTCTTTAACTTAACTTCTTGAATTTTAAGTAATTCTAGTGTTTCTACGCGATCGGTTGCAGGAAACTCCGTCGCCGGTAGCGTGGCCAGTGTATAGCGACCCCGGCCTGAGGAAACGGTCATTTTGTCGCCTTCCAGCACGCCCGTGATACTGACCTCCTCGGGCAGCATGCGCACGATGTCGACCAACTTTCTCGCCGGCACCGTGATCTCACCTTCCGACTCCACGTCCGCCGCGACCGAGGTCACCAGTTCCACTTCCATGTCGGTGCCGGTGATGGACAATCGGTCGGACTTTGCCGAGACCAGAAAATTAGCGAGCACTGGCAGCGTCTGTCGCCGCTCGACAACGCCAACGACCTGGCTGATGGGCTGAAGCAGGGATTCGCGCTGGATGCTGAATTTCATAGCCGGTTTCCTTTTGGTCGATAACTGTTTTTGTTTTTATATATATAAACGATTGTAATAGTAAGCCTGGTTGATAACTGTAAAACCGAACAATACCCTTTTATTTCATTCCCTTACATTCCCGAAGAGGTCTAACAAGCCGACCGCCTGCCTGTTGACGGCCTGTGGATAACTCGGTGGGGCCGGGTTGTTACAATGTTATCCACAAGTCGCCCACAATGCTCCGGGTTGTGCCTCGCGGCAAGGCCTCAGGCGGTGAGTTGTCGCACCAGTTTGGCGCGGTCCTCCCTCAGGCGGCCATCCGTTTCGCACAATTTTTCAATTGTACGACAAGCGTGAAGTACCGTGGTATGGTCCCGGCCCCCGAAAGCCTCGCCGATTTCCGGCAGGCTGTGCTCGGTCAGTTCCTTGGTGAGCGCCATCGCCATCTGCCGCGGCCTGGCGATGGTCCGGGTGCGTCTGCGGGACAGCATGTCCGCTACCCGCAGCTTGTAGTATTCGGCTACGGACTTCTGAATGTTTTCCATCGTGATCAGTCGGTCGTGAACCAGCAGCAGGTCGCGCAGAACCTCACGGGCGAAAGCTTCCGTGACGGCGCGGCCGGTGAAACGCGCGTTGGCGCACAGCGTGTTGAGCGCACCCTCGAGATCGCGGACGTTGGACCGGATGCGCCCGGCAATCAGGAAAGCGACCGCTTCCTGCAGGGCGACGCCCCGCTCCTGAGCTTTGTTCATCAGTATCGCGACCCGTGTTTCGAAGTCCGGCGGCTCGATAGCCACCGTCAGGCCCCACCCAAAACGCGAGCGCAGCCTTGCCTCGATTCCGTCGACCTCCTTCGGGTAACGGTCGCAGGTCAGGATGATCTGTTGTTGGCTGTCAAGTAAAGCGTTGAAAGTATGGAAGAACTCTTCCTGTGTCCGGTCTTTTCCCGCGAAGAACTGGATGTCGTCGATCAGCAGCGCCCCGGCGCTCCGGTAATGCTGCTTGAAGGCGTCGATGCGGTTGCCCCGCAGGGCCTGGATCATCTCGCTGACAAATTGCTCGGAATGCAGGTAGATGACCTTGACCTCGGGGTTGCTCCGCGAGATCAGGTTGCCGGCCGCATGCAGCAGGTGGGTCTTGCCCAGCCCGGTGCCGCCGTAGAGTAGCAGTGGGTTGTACGCGGAGCCCGGCTTTTTGGCGACCTGCTGCGATGCAGCATAAGCCAGCTCGTTGGATTTGCCCTGGACGAAGTTATCAAAGCGGTAGCGCGTGTCCAGTCCACTGTGGGGCCTTGCTGGCGCCAGTGCGCCCCGTGGTTTGGCCGGCCCGGCGTCGTGGTGCCGACCGATTTCCACCACCACGGACTCGCGGGCGGCACCGAGGTGCTCGAAAATGTCCCGGATGCGCTCGAGATAGTTGGTCGCAATGTAATCACGCACATACTCGTTCGGAGACATCAGCGTTGTCCGACCCTTGGCGGGCCGCACCTGGAGGGGGCGGATCCAGGTGTTGAAATCATCTGCCGGCAGCTCGCGTTCCAGGTGCTGCAGGCAGGTTTGCCAAAAGGTCTGTGACATACCGGAGAACGGATTCAAGCACTCAAACCGGTGACGGTACAGCGGCGCGTCACCCCGAGCGCCTAAGTCTACCCCCCTGTGGATAACTTGGCCACAGTCAGTGGGCGCAAAGGGGAAAACTTGTCACCCGGGCGGGCAGAAATTATAATTAATCTCTTTTGTTCGCCGTCCGTACCCGAAGGGTCGGCCCGTCGTCTGGGCCGTTGTCCGGGTCGGCAGTTTTTGGCCCCGAACGAATACAGATCCCGGTTCAGTCAGGGGTCGGTAAAAGGAACAGCAGCATGAAGCGTACATTTCAACCCAGCCGCCTGAAGCGCGCGCGGAGACACGGCTTTCGCGCCAGGATGTCGACGCGGGCCGGCCGGTTGGTGATCAAGGCTCGCCGCGCGAAGGGCAGAAAGCGCCTCTCAGCCTGAAGCCTCCGCGCCGGGCGATGTCTGGGCTTGGGTATAGATTCGAGTCTGTGGCCGGGTTGGGCCCCGGGTTTGGGCCCTGCCCCCGGATGGCTCCAGCAACATGATCCTGGAGGATGGCTTGTCGAAATCCGAAGGGGGAAATGCGGAGCGCCGGGCCGGTTTCGGACGGCAAGCGAGGCTCACGAGGGCCAGAGACTTTCGCCGTGTTTTCCGGAACCCGGAGGTATCTGCTGATCCCCTGTTCAAAGTGCTGGCATGTCGCGGAACGGCGGGGCAGGCGCGTTTGGGCCTGGCAGTCTCGCGACAAGTGGCCCGGAGCGCAGCCGCGCGCAACCGCCTCAAGCGCGTGATCCGGGAGAGTTTCCGACGGCATTTTGCGGGTGGTGGGCCCGCCATCGATTTTGTGGTCTTGCCCCGCAGCGCCAGCGTCACCATATGCAACGGGCGCCTATTTGCTTCACTTGAAGCGCACTGGCTCCGCATACTGGGCAAAGTCGGGAGTGAGGGCAATCCGTCCCGCAGCTGAAATATTCCGGCGCGACGCGGCGGTGACCGGGGACCGCCGAACCTGCCCAGACAGGGGCTTGAGGTGAATTTGATGGCAAATCTGAGACCAATTCTGATCATGGGCCTGCTGTTGCTGGGCTATATGATGTGGGTCCAGTGGCAACGGGATTACGCGGAGCCGCCGCGAGCCCAGATTCCAACCAGTTCCGAATCTTTCACCGTATCGGAAGGGCTGCCCGGCGCTGAGGCCGATTCGGATGCGGTCGATGTGCCGGCAATCGACCTGTCCGCGCCCGTGGCGGCCGGCGAGGTGCAAGAAACGGCTGAGCAGGGCCCTCAAGAAGCCGCCGGACCGCGGCGAATAACGGTCAGGACGGATGTGCTGGGGGTTGAGATCGATCCGATCGGCGGTACCGTCGTGTCCGCCCGTTTACTGGACTATCCGGTCGAGCAGAAAGTCCCCGAAACCAAGGTCCAACTGCTGCAACCGGGCGGGCCGGGTATGTTCATCGCACAATCGGGCCTTCTGTCGCGCGGTTCGGCGCCGAACCACACCAGCCCGTACCGCGCGGAGCGTACCGACTACACCCTGGGGCCCGGACAGGAGCAGATCGAGGTGCCGCTCACGTGGACATCAGAGGATGGCCTGCGGGTCGTCAAGACCCTGGTCTTTCAGGCCGGTCGTTACGATGTCAGGGTGCGGTATCGGGTCGTTAACGGCAGTTCCCAAACCTGGGCCGGCAGCCGCTACGATCAGTTGCAACGCTCGGTGCCTGACGATGAGGAAGCGGCCAGCTTTACCCAACCGGAACGCTACAGCTTCTTTGGTGTGGGTTTCTACAATCCCGAAGACAAGTTCGAGAAAATCGCGTTCGAGGACATTGCCGGGGAATCCTACCAGGTGACGACGCGGCAGGGCTGGCTGGCCATGATCCAGCACTACTTTTTCGCAGCGTGGATTCCGCCTGCTGACGAGGAGTCCACGTTCAGCACCCAGGCCATTACGATTGAGGGCTGGCCGCGGTACATTGCCCGCAACGTGTCTCCGGTCAGGCAGGCGGCACCGGGCGCTGAGGCGGAGTTCGAAAGCCTGCTCTACATCGGTCCCAAGCTGCAGGATGAAATCCCCGGGATTGCCGCCGGGCTCGAATACACCGTGAACTACGGCATCTTCACCGTATTCTCCAAACCCCTGTTCTGGCTGTTGGAGAAGATCCACTCGGTGGTGGGCAACTGGGGTTGGGCCATCGTGATCCTGACCATCATCATCAAGGCAGCGTTCTTCAAACTGACCGAGGCGCAGTATCGTTCGACGGCGCGGATGCGCAAGCTGCAGCCGCGGATCGAACAGCTAAAAGAGCGGTTCGGCGACGACCGCCAGCGCATGAGCCAGGCCATGATGGAGCTGTACAAGAAAGAGAAGGTCAACCCGCTGGGCGGTTGTCTCCCGATTCTCGTGCAGATTCCCATTTTCATCGCGCTGTACTGGGTGCTGCTCGAATCGGTCGAGCTGCGGCAGGCTCCATTCATCCTGTGGATCGACAACCTTTCTGTCCGCGACCCGTATTTCGTACTGCCCTTGCTCAACGCGGCGTTCATGTTCGCGACGCAGCGGCTGACGCCGATGGTCGGAATGGATCCACTGCAGCAGAAAATCATGACCATGATGCCGATCGTGTTCTCCATCATGTTCGCCTTCTTCCCGGCGGGACTGGTGCTTTACTGGGCGACCAATGCGGGCCTGTCCCTGGCGCAGCAGTATTACATCACGCGCAAGATTGCAGCGGCCGACTGACACGATCTGCGCCATTGCCACGCCCCCGGGTGCGGGCGGTCTCGGAATCGTCCGGGTTTCGGGCCCTGCGGCTAAAGACATCGCGCTTCAGCTGATCGGCCGGTTGCCGGCGCCACGCTACGCGACCCTGGCGGATTTCCTCGACGCCGGCGGCGAAATCATCGATTCGGGCATCGCGCTCTACTTCGCCGCACCGGGGTCATTCACCGGCGAGGATGTGTTGGAGCTGCAAGGCCACGGGGGGCTCTTCATCCTGCAGCGGTTGGTGCACCGCGTACTGGAGCTTGGTGCGCGCCCGGCCCGGCCCGGCGAATTCTCCGAGCGGGCGTTCCTCAACGACAAACTGGATCTGGTCCAGGCAGAGGCCATTGCGGACCTGATACAGTCCGGGACCGACGCGGCCTCGCGAGCCGCCCAGCGAAGCCTGCAGGGCGTGTTTTCACGGCACATCGATGCGCTGCAGGAGCAACTCACGGGCCTGCGCGTGTTTGTCGAGGCGGCCATCGATTTCCCCGAAGAGGAAATCGATTTTCTGGTCGAAAGCGACGTGCTGGAGCGCCTCGACCGGGCGCGGTCGGATCTGCGCTCGCTGCGGCAGCAGGCTCAGCAGGGGCGCCTGCTGCGGGATGGGATCGTGCTGGCGATCATTGGGCCGCCCAACGCGGGCAAGTCGAGCCTGCTGAACGCCTTGTCGGGGCAGGATACCGCCATCGTCACGGAAATCCCCGGCACGACGCGCGATGTGCTGCGGGAGTCGATCGATCTCGATGGCATACCGGTGCACATTGCGGATACGGCTGGCATTCGCGACACCGAGGACGTCATCGAGGCGGAGGGCGTGCGGCGGGCCCGCCAGGCCCTGGAAAGCGCGGACCTGGTATTGTTGGTCGAGGACGCCAGTGTCCTGTCCAAGCCCGCGGATGACGATGCCCACATCGCCGTCCCCGAAGGAGTCCATTGTCTGCACGTGGCGAATAAGATCGATCTTATCGGAGACGACGAACTGGCAAAACGACAGTCGACAGGAGGGGGTGATCGGCTTTGGTTATCAGTCAGAACGGGTAAGGGCCTGGAGCAGCTCAGGCAGCGGATCCGCGAGATTGCGGGCGGCGCTGAACAACCGGGTCTGGTCGCCGGAAGCGGCACCTTCTCCGCGCGGCAGCGGCACGTCGAAGCGCTTCAGCGTGCCGACGGCCATCTGTCGGCCGGCCGCTCGACACTGCTCGAAAGCCAGGCGGGGGAACTGTTGGCCGAGGAGCTGCGTTTGGCGCAGCAGGCCCTGGGCGAGATTACCGGCGAGATGCTGCCGGATGACCTGTTGGGTCAGATTTTCTCGACCTTCTGTATCGGCAAGTGAGGGGTGCTGGCTCAGGTCTTGCAGTAGACGTCGTGCAGCAACTCGATGATGTCCACTGCCGCCGTATCGGAGAGCCGGTAGAATATGGTCTGGCTTTCGCGGCGCGTTTGCACCATTCCCTGTTCGCGCAGAACGGCCAGGTGCTGGGAAAGCGCCGACTGACTGAGTTTGATCCGCTGATTGAGCTGCCCAACCGACATCTCGCCCTCGGCCAGCACACAGACAATCATCAGGCGATTCTCGTTGGCCAGCCCTTTCAGCAGACTGACGGCATCGGAGGCGTTGCGCCGCATCGCATCGAAATCCAGATGGGGTTTCTGCAGCGGCTCACCGGTCGCGTTCATGACCAGAAGTGTATTTGCAATTTATCTAAATTACAAATAGCTTAATAAGCTTCAGCTGATTAAATTGGTAACGGCTGCAGGGTATTCTCTGCGGGATACGGGGTAGAAGCCAAAAACGACACAACGGCCATGGATATCCAACCTTTCTACGAGCCCGATTCCGGCACCTGGACGCATCTGCTGGCGGATCCGGGTTCGGGCGCGGCGGCGGTAATCGATCCTGTATGGGTCTATGATCCCGTCAGCGGCCAGGCGGACAGCGAATTCATCGATGGCGTGATGGCCGCAGCGGACGCGGCCGGATACCGCATCGAGTGGGTGCTGGAAACGCACGCGCATGCCGACCACCTGACGGCGGCCGGGGTCATTCGCCAACGAACCGGTGCGCGCATCGGGTGCGGCCGGGGTATATGCCAGGTGCAACGGAACTTCGCACGGGTCTTCGATATGCAGGGTGTGCCGACCGATGGCAGCCAGTTCGATCGGCTGCTGGCCGAGGGGGACACGATTTCACTGGGGTCTTTGGAGGTCCGGGTGATCGAAACGCCGGGGCACACGGGAGACAGCATTACCTACCTGGTCGACGATGCGGCTTTCGTGGGTGATACGCTGTTCGCGCCGGCCTCCGGGACGGCTCGCTGTGACTTTCCGGGCGGCGATGCCGGGCAGCTGTACGATTCCATTGCCCGCATCCATGCCTTGCCGGACCAGACGCGGCTGTTCCTGTGTCACGACTACCCGAACGAAGGCCGGGAGCCGGTTCACTCCGTGCGGGTTGTGGAGTCGCGGCAACACAATGCGCACGTGGGCATCGGCCGCAGCAAGGAGGAATTCGTGAGCCTGCGGCGGGAGCGCGATGCAGGTCTCGGCCTGCCCCGGCTGATCCTGCCCTCGCTGCAGGTCAACATCCTGGCCGGCTCTGCCCCCGAACCCGCAGGCAATGGCGTCAGTTACCTGCGGACGCCTTTCAATCGCACGCTGGCAGAGCTGATCAAGCCCTGAGCGTGTCCCCTAATCGGCTTTCTGCTCCGCGGCGGCTTTCTGTTCCGCGGCCACCTTGCGGGCGGTCTCGAACCCTCCGATGTTCACGACATGGCGAAAGCCCGCCTCGTCCAATGCTTCCCTGGCGATGCCGGAGCGGCGCCCGCTGCGGCAGTACAGATAGATGAGCGCGTCCCGGTCGTCGGTGACTTCGCCGATTCGCTGGACGATTTCCTCGTAGGGGATGTTGGCCGCCTCGCTGACGTGACCCGCGGCGTACTCCTCGGCGGTCCGAACATCGATCCACAGCGGCTCGGCCGACCAGGCCAGTGCCGGGGCTGCCATCAGCAGTGCAAAGAAGAAGTTGAGAAACAGGCTCCTCATCGGCGTTCTCCGCTCGTTATCCACAAAGTCCGCGCCGCTGCGCGATCCGGCGCGGGCCGCATTAGTCGCCCCGGACGAGGTTTTCCAGCGCTTTTTCCGTTGCACCGGGCGAAGCGATCAGCTTTGTGAAGCCGTGCGCGCCCATCATGCTGAGGTCCGGAAAGTGCACCGCCATGCGAAATCGCATGTGCAACGCCTCGACCGCCCCACCGTTGACCAGCAGCTCGTAGGGGAAGTAGGCGACTTTGCTGGGCCCTTCGAAGTCGACCACCGCCAGCTGATGCGCCTCGTCGATGTCCTGTTCGTCTTCGTTCTGACCCGTCGCCTTCATCGCCACGCCGAACAGGGCCTGCTGTTTGCCCGGAATATCGATGCGATACACCTGGCTGAGGGCATCGCCTTCCCGGGCCAGCCCGGCTTCAACGGCCGCCAGCGCCGATTCGTAGCTTTCGAAGTCCCGGAGCTCGGACGGGTCGTCGAATTGCTGCATGCCGATCATGTAGCGGTATTTGCCCAGCTTCTTGGCGGTCATGGCCTTGTCGGCGCCAAACTCCTCGACGATTCCGAGGGCGGCGACGAGGCCGTCGCGCACGCCCTGCAGGTCCCCATCGAGCCGATAGGCGTGCTGCAGGTAGACCGGGTTGACGAACGCCACCTCGGTCTTGCCGTCCCGCTCCGTCAGGCCGATCCGCTGAGCCGCCGCGTACGCGCCGCGGTCCGTGCGTGCGGCCACCTCCAGTAAGTCCGGACTGGTCACCACCAGCACGTTGGCCTTCGGTAGTGGTGTGTACTGGCCGGCAACCTGGAAACCGGCCGTTTCCAGCGCCGCTCGCGTCCGGGCGGTTTGCTCTTCGAGGCCTGCGTTGTTGACGGAGGCCAGCACAAAGGGCTGGTACGTGGTGTCTGCTGCCAGGGCCGAAGCGAACAGCAGGCAAGCCAGCATCGAGAGAAGTGCTTTTTTCATCGTGGACGTCCTGATTGGGTCTGGTAGACCCTAGCTTAGCCAAAAAAAACATAGCGTGGGTAGCGCAATCCGCGGGGCCGCCCCCTCAATTGTTGCTGGCGTATGATATGGGTCAATCGTTCCCGGGACGAATGGGCCATGGATCGCAAGCAGCATTGGGAGGAGGTCTATCGCAGCCGGAGCCCGCGGGAGGTCAGCTGGCACCAGGCCGTCCCCGAACCTTCGCTCGAAATGATCGAAAGCGCAGCCGGAGGCTGTCGGGCCCCGGTGATCGACATTGGCGGAGGGGCCTCCGTGCTGGTGGATTATCTGCTGGATCGGGGATTCGACGACGTGACGGTGCTCGACATCTCCCGTGCCGCCCTGGAGCTGGCACGGAAGCGATTGGGGCCACGCGCCGCAGGCGTGCATTGGGTTGAGGCCGACGTGACGCGATACACACCCGAGCGGACATTTGCAGTCTGGCACGATCGGGCGGCCTTTCATTTTCTGACCGATGCTGGCGATCGACAGCGCTATATCGGGGTTTTACGTAAGGCGTTGCCTGCCGGGGGCCACGCCATCATCGGCACCTTCGCGCTCGACGGGCCGTCACGCTGCAGCGGGCTCGCGGTGGTGCGCTACGATGCCGCAGGCCTGGCGGCAGAACTGGGCGCGGGGTTCGAGCAGCGCGAAGAGCGGCGGGTCACGCATGTGACGCCCGCGGGCCGCGAGCAACACTTCAGCTTCCACCGCCTGGAGCGAGTCGGCTGAGATGGTCCTGGCCCGATGCAGCAGGTGTCAAGGTTGCGCCGGCACGTTAAGATAGCGCAAACCACGATTCGGAAAGAAACCCATGGCATGCTCCGCCGCCTCCAGCGCACAGGCCGTCGACACCCAATCGCAGAACCCGGTGAAGATCAACGCCGGCCAAATGACCGTTGCCGCGGGCAAGGCCAGCGAATTGATGAAAACACTGGGCCACAAAGACCGCCTGATGGTGCTTTGCCATCTCAGCTCGGGCGAGAAGTCGGTCGGGGAACTGGCCGCCCTGCTGGACATCCCGCAGTCGCCGCTGTCGCAGCACCTGGCGCGGATGCGCAAGGAACGCCTGGTGAAAACGCGACGCGAGGCGCAGACGATCTATTACTCGATCGCAAGACAAGATGCCGCGCGCATCGTCGCGCTGCTGCACGAGTTGTACTGTTCCTGACGGGGAGCATTGGGCGCTGTGCTGAGGCCGGTCAGCGAGACCAAATAATCCTCATCAAGCAAACCGCAAGCTCAACGGCGGATTGCAAATGCTTATATTAGAATGCTTTAATGCAAGTTCTGGGACACAGTCGAGGGAGATTCTGAGCATGAACAAGGCACTTAACCACTTTTCCATCCTGGCGCTGATGCTTGGCCTGTGCGTGTCGGGCAGCGCTTTTGCGACCAACGGGTACTTCACGCATGGCAACGGGACCAAGAACAAGTCGATGGCCGGCGCCGGCATCGCGCTGCCGGAAGACGCAATCGACGTCACCAACAACCCGGCCGTGGCCACTGAGGTCGGCGACCAGTTCATCGTCGGCGCTGCGCTGTTCAGCCCGATCCGCAAATACCGGACGTCAGAGAGCATGGCCAATGGCGGATGTTTTCCGAACATGGGTTGCGCCATCACCATCGGGCCGAACGACATCAAGAGCGACGAGAATTACTTCGTCATCCCGCACCTGGCCTGGAGTAAGCAGCTGGACAACGGCAATGCCTTCGCGCTGTCGTTCTACGGCCGCGGCGGCATGAACACGACCTGGAAGGGCGGCACGGCCACCTTCGATCCGGACGGTCCCGGTCCGAATTTCGGCCCCATGACGTTCCCTGGGACCTACGGAGCCGGCGACGCGGGCGTCGACTACAACCAGGCCTTCCTCGACGTCACCTGGGCCAAGAAGGTCAACGATCGCTTTTCCTTCGGCATCACCGGTGTGCTGGTGGCGCACTGGTTCGAGGCCACCGGCGTGCAGTCCTTCGCGCCGCTGACCGAGACTTATGCGCGGTCATTCGTCGAGACCGGCCAGCCGCAGATGCCGACCAACCTGTCGAACAACGGCCACGACTGGGCCTTCGGTTACGGCTTCAAGATCGGCATCCATTACGCGCTGTCGGACAGCGTCACTTTCGGCGCGATGTACCAGAGCAACATCTGGATGGACGAGTTCGACGACTACGCGGACCTGTTCGCGGAGCAGGGCGACATGGACGTGCCACCCGACCTGAAGGTCGGCCTGACCTGGCACGCCAGCGACACGATGGCCTGGAGCTTCGATATCGAGCACGCCTGGTTCAGCGAAGTCGATTCGGTCGGCAACTCGATTGCCGGACTTTTCCAGTGCCCGACCACCGGTCTCGGCGGGATGGAACTCGAGAACTGCCTCGGCGGCAGCAACGGCGGCGGTTTCGGCTGGGAGGACATGACCACCTTCAAGCTTGGCCTGCGCTACCAGGCGGGAGAGGACTGGACCTGGCGCTTCGGCTACAGCTATGGTGAGCAGCCGATCCCGGTCTCCGAGATGTCCTTCAACATCCTGGCCCCCGGCATCATGGAACACCACATCACGGCCGGCTTCACGCTGGAGCGGACCAAGGGCCGGCAGTTCAACATGGCGTTCATGTACGCCCCCAACATCGACCAGACCGGTCCGCAGAACTTCGACCCGTCACAGACCGTGACCTTCGAAATGTACCAGTGGGAGGTTGAGGCCAGCTATTCCTGGCGATTCTGAAGCCTGTTACGTGCAAAGATCAACGGCCGGCGTTTGCCGGCCGTGTTGCTCTTTTGCCGCATCAAACAGAGAAACCGGCCGGTTGAAGCC
>JBFFUJ010000034.1:0-14560 GCA_041571375.1 Lysobacterales bacterium
GGACAGTTCCACGTCGAGGTTCTCGACCGGCAAGGCCCAGCGGTCGGCGTAGTCCTCGATGAGTTTGCTTGTCGGCGTACCGGCGCTGTGCCCCGGGACCACGCGGTCGTCGGTGTCGGCCGTGGTCACCAGGATCGCCCGGTAGCTCACGCCTTCCCTGAGGTCGTGGTGCGCCGAGTATGAACACGGCGCTCGATATGCGTGAGGATGTGGCGGAGAGGGTGGGATTCGAACCCACGGTGCGGAAAACCGCACACTTGATTTCGAGTCAAGCCCGTTCGACCACTCCGGCACCTCTCCGTGCAGGCTCGCGCCGCCGGCATCTTACCAGACTCGGATCGCAGCGTCGCCGCCAACGGCGACCGCCCGGGCCGTGTGCGGCGAAGTGGCGGACCCGACTGGCTCACTCGGGTCGTTCGAATCGATCGCAATGCCCCATGATCCAGTCCCGAAACGCGGTCACCTTGGGCAGATCGTAGTAGTGAGGCGGCGCGACGAAGTAATATGACCAGTCCGTCCTGACGACCGTTTCGATGGGCCGCACGAGGCGCCCGGCGGCGATATCGCGCGCGACCAGTGACCACCGGCTGAGCGCAATGCCCTGGCCCTGCTCGGCAGCCATCAGAATACTCAGCGAGTCGTTCAGCAGGGGCCAGTGGCTGTCCCGCCCACTCTCGCCCAGAACCCGGAACCACGCATCCCACACCTCGCTCTCGACGAACAGCAGGTCGTGTTGCTGTATCTCCTCGGGCGACTTCAACGGCCCAATCTCCTGCAGCAGGCGGGGACTGCAGACCGGCAGGATCCAGTCATCCATCATCTTGCCGACCCTCACACCGGGCCATTTGCCCGGTCCGAAGCGTATCGCCGCGTGAAAGTCGCTGTGCTGGAAGTCGACCTGTGTGTTGTCCGCGTTGATGCGCAGGTCGATCTGCGGTTCGATGTCATAGAACTCGGTAAGCCTCGGCATCAGCCACTTCTGCAGCAAGGTCGGCATCATGCTGATGTTCAGCACCCCCTCCGATCGATCCTGGCTGATGACCTGCACGGCCTGTTGCAGCTCCGCCAGGCCGCGCTGCACGCCCGGCAGCAGTTTGCGGCCCGTATCCGTAAGGGTGATGTGACGCCCATGGCGTTGAAACAACGGCTGGTTCAGGCGCTGTTCCAGGGCACGAATCTGGGAACTCACCGCAGCCGGGCTGACATTGAGCGCCCGCGCTCCCTTGACGAAGCTCAGGCGGCTCGCAACCGCCTCGAACGTGCGCAATGCATTGAGTGGTATCGTCGACATAATGTTAAGAAAAACTTAATTTGAAACTAAAGAAAACCATTGGTGTATTTCTGCGTCAGAAACTAGAATTTTTACTAGTAGATCCCATTTTACGGGCTCTACAGGCGTAAAGCCAGTTTGTACATATCTTACATTCAGGCAAAAAATACGGAAAAAGAGTTCCGTAAAGGAGAAAAGCAAATGTTAACGAATGATAGATTCTTTCCGAGCCGGGACGCAACCCGGCAAGTGGCTTCGGACAAGGTGGTGACCAACGTGGCTGTGGCCGACGCGGCAGCCAACTCCGGTCGCTGGACAGAGGTCAGCCGCGGACGCCGTTTGCGCCGTCAGCGCAGGCTGCAGAATGCCGGTCACAACCGTATTCACGGCTGGTCGGTGCGGACCTGGTGATGGACGCCCAAACGGATCCAAACCAACGAAGCGTAAGCAATCGGACCTGAAGGGGTCCTGGTTTCCCACGAACAGGGGGCCGGACCCCTTCTCATTTTCCGGAATCCCGTACTTCGCGACCGTCTCAGCCCCACCCCAGACCTGCCAGCCCCGGCGAGGGCCAGCGGGGACCCGACTGCCGCTTGATCATCGGCAGACAACCCCACCTCTCTCAAGCCACGACCGCCCGCACGATCGATGCCTCCAACATCGATTTAACGCTTTATTTTCAGTGGCATGTAAACTAAACTTCGAAAAACCAAAGGGAGAGTACAATGATAAGAAGTCGCATGGCTGCGAATGTCCCGGCTTACCCCCTTTGCGTGCTACTGGCCTTGTGGATCGCCTGCTGCCCCGCTACTCTCGCGGCCTCTCGTTTCGCGCAAATCGAAGGCAATCCCAATCTGCGCTCGGAATCGGCTCTGGTGACCGGCGCCAATGGCGACGTCATTTATGGCAAGGACATCGACACGGTCCGCCCCATTGCTTCGATCACCAAACTGATGACGGCCATGGTCATTCTCGACTCAGGTCTGGATCTCAATGAACACGTCACAGTGACCAAGGCCGATCGCGACCTGGTGCAACTGACCGGTTCACGGCTCGAATTCGGAGCCAGGCTGAGCCGCCGTGAAATGCTGATGCTTGCGATCATGTCCTCAGAGAACCGGGCCGCCGCGGCGCTTGGCCGGACTTTTCCCGGGGGGAACGATGCGTTCGTCGCCGGAATGAACGAGAAGGCGAAGGCACTCGGCATGGTCAATTCGCGCTTCGCCGATCCCGCCGGCCTGCACGTTGAAAACCAGTCCACTGCAAGAGACCTGTCCATCATGGTCACCGCGGCGCGCACCTATCCCCTGATCCGTGAGGCCAGTACCACCCGGCGAATCGATGTCTATCCGTACAAGGGCCGCGGACCGTTGACTTACGGCAACACCAACCGCCTCATCAAGAATGAGAACTGGGACATCGAACTCGGCAAAACGGGCTATATCAACGAATCGGGGCGTTGCCTGGTCATGCAGGCCACCATCGAGGGCGAGCCCGTTTCGATCGTGCTGCTCAACTCGTTCGGAAAACTCACGCCCTTCGGCGACTCGAACCGCCTGCGCAAGTGGATGCTGGCGGGCCGCTGATACCGGCAGCCGCTGTACCCACATCTCAGGCTTTGTGCTCCCCGGTGGCTCGCCGCGCCTCGGCAGCTTCGAGGTCCGCGCTCAGGCGTTGCTTCTGGGTCTCCAGGCGTTGCCTGAGCGCTTTGTCGCCCTCGGTTTCGCTGCGCTTCAACTCCCGCAATTCAGAGTCGAGCAACTCGATCGCCTTGCGCAACTCCTCCACTGAAGCGGCCTCCTGCGCGACATCGAAAGCCACCTCATCGGCTCGGGCCTCCGGTTTGCGCCGCGGGCGCAGGGCGCCATCAGGCCGGGGCACGAATCGCTGCTCCACGTCCAGAGCTCGCGTGTTCATGAAGCTGGGCGAGACGATCTCGATGCCCGCATCGTGCAGGCCATCCAGAACCGCCTTGCGCAGGTCGGAGCGGGCGGAAATCAGGCTCTGCACGTCCTCCAGCAAGCCGGCAATCCGGTACGAAATGGAAGCATCACCGAGTTTGCGGACCTGTACAAAGCCATCTTTGAGCCCGACTTTCGCGGCCGCCGTCAACAGGACATCGGCGACCCGCTCGTGGTGCAGGTCGTAGCCCAGAGAAACCTCGGCATGGATGATGGTCCCCGAGGCCCGGACAACGTGCAATGGCTGCGTCACCATGAACAGGTTGGGCACTGTCACGAGGTCCCGAAACTCGGTTTGCACCTGGGTGTGGAGCAGGTCCATCTCGGTAATCCGACCGGTCAGGTCGCCGACGGTAATGAAATCGCCGGGCCCTGCGCTACGCACCACCTTCAGCATGACCCCGGCAAGTATGTTTCCGATGAACGTGGTCGATGAAAGGGCGATCGCCGCGCTGAGAAGGATGCCGATCAGGCCCAGCAGTTGCCCCCGCAGCACCTCGTCGACCGGCAGCGCGATGATCACTGCAAGCCCTCCGGCCAGCGTCAGGGCCAGCATGAGCAGCTGGAAGCGGAACTGCAGATGGGGGCTGTCCTTCCAGCGCCGCCGGAAATAGCCGTTCATAAAGGCGAGCAGCGACGTGACTGCCGCCAGCGTGACCACCAGCGGGAGAAAACGAACCGCTAACGCAAGCCAGTTTTCGAGCAGATCCATGGCCGTCTCCCGCCAGTTCACCTGTCGACAAGCCTGAGATTAACACTTCGGCATTGCAGCGACAGCTTCGCCAATGCGCGGCCTGCCAGCTCGGGCGTCACGCCAGCCAATCCGTGATCGGAATAATGTATAGATTTTGTCTCTTTATTTGTGCTACCGTAACCAACCTTGTACAAATTATGTACACGTAAAAGGATCAATCGATGGCCACAGCAATCCACTTCGGTAACGCGCGCGCGGGCGCCATTGCCACGATCAACATCCGCAATCTGCGCTTGCGCACCTTCATTGGATTCAATCCAGAGGAAATGGAAAAGCAGCAGGACGTGGTGATCAACATCGAGATCCGCTATGTCGCCTCGCGGTCGGCATTGAGGGACCAGGTCGATGCGGCCCTGAATTACAAGGACGTGACGAAGCGGGTCATTGGCCACGTCGAATCGAATCGCTTTTTGCTGCTCGAGAAACTGGCTGACGACGTGCTGCGGATCTGCAGCGAGGACCCCAGCGTCCTGAATTCCCGCGTGACGATCGACAAACCGCATGCACTGCGTTTTGCTGACTCGGTGTCGCTGACGCTCGAGTATCAAGCGGACGAATCCAACCAGACCAGACATTTGGAGAGAGCATCATGAGCGCCAATCCCGTACTCATTGCCAGGAAGTCTGTCGCGGGGGACGACGTTCTGAGCCCCGAAGCCCTCATCGTCCGCGATACGTTGATCCGGAACGGGCTCGAGACGCCCATGCTGGAGACCGGCATGACGCCGCAGGAGAAGTACGAACACATCAGGGAACTGATGGCGGAGGTTGTGCGCACCCTCGGCCTCGACCTGAGCGACGACAGCCTGGCCGAGACACCGCACCGCATCGCAAAGATGTACGTTCAGGAAATCTTTTCGGGGCTGGACTACCGCAACTTCCCCAAGCTCTCGCTCATTGAGAACAAGATGGGAGTGAACGAGATGGTCAAGATCCGCGATATTGACCTGACGAGTACCTGCGAGCATCACTTCGTCACCATCGACGGTGTGGCCAAGGTCGCCTACATTCCCCGGGACCGGATCATCGGTC
Organism: Lysobacterales bacterium; assembly: GCA_041571375.1. Classification (GTDB taxonomy): domain Bacteria; phylum Pseudomonadota; class Gammaproteobacteria; order Xanthomonadales; family SZUA-36; genus CALKKN01. The sequence goes on from JBFFUJ010000034.1 coordinate 5,017, forward strand.
TGTCGAAAATCAATCGGATCGTGCGCTTCTTCGGCCAGCGCCCACAGGTGCAGGAGCGACTGACGCAGCAAATCCTCGTGGCGCTGCAGGCCCTGCTCGGCACCGAGGACGTAGCGGTCAGCATCGATGCGGTGCACTACTGCGTGAAATCGCGCGGCGTGATGGACACCAACTCGCAGACCAGCACCACGGCCCTGGGTGGCTGCTTCAAGGAGAACATCCACACACGGGCCGAATTCCTCAACCCGTGAGCAGCGAGCCGGTTCTGATCACCGGCGTCGGTCAACGCGCCGGCCTGTACCTGGCCCAGACCTTTCTGCGACGCGGCTGGCCCGTGATCGGAACCTACCGCAGCGATCGCCCGGTTCTGGGCGAACTGCGTGAACTCGGAGCCGAATTGCATCGATGCGATTTCTACGACCAGGGCGACATCCGTCACCTGATCGCCAGCTTGCGCGCTGATCACATGGCCCTTCGGGCATTGATCCACAACGCATCCGACTGGCTCCCCGATGTGGGTGACATCCCTACCGCCGAGGTGCTGCGCCTGATGATGGACGTGCACGTGGGCGCGCCCTATCAGCTCAACCTGGCCCTGGCCCCGCTACTGGAAGCCTCCTCGGGACAGTGGGCGGACATCATCCACGTCGGCGACTACGTCAGCAGCCGCGGCAGTCGCAAGCACATCGCCTATGCGGCAAGCAAGGCCGCACAGGACAATCTCACCCTGTCGTTCGCGGCGCGCCTGGCGCCCAAAGTCAAGGTCAACAGCATTGCCCCGGCGTTACTGCTGTTCAACGAAGACGACGATGAAGAGTACCGGTCCAGGGCGCTGGCCAAGAGCCTGATGCAACGCGAAGGCAGCCTGGAGGAATTGCTGCACGGCGTTGATTACCTGCTGGAAAGCCACTACGTGACCGGCCGACTCCTGCACCTGGATGGCGGCCGTCACCTGGCGGGAGCCGGCTAGCCGTCAGGCATGGACAGGTCGCCGACGAACACCGGATAACCGAGCGCGATCCAGCCCTGGATGCCCTCCCAGAGCACCGCGGCATTATCGAACCCCTGCTCACGCAGCTTGCGCACGACGGACTCGGCCGCTGCCCGCGGACATTCGCAGTAGGCCACGATCGGCGTGCCGTCCCTCGGCAGATGCGGTATCACGCCGCTGAATCCCCGCTCGTAGTAGGGCAGCGGAACGGCGCCTTCGATGTGGGCAACCTGCCACATCGACATGACCCGGGTATCCAGCACCACCAGGCGCCGCTTGTCCTGCAGCGCCCGGTTCAGCTCCACTGACCGGACATAAAGCCCGTCCTGGAGACGGAATTCGGCCGGCGGCCGATCGGGGTTGAGCACATAGGCATCCGCGTCCGGGGGTGGCCGCAGTACCGGCTGAGCCATCTCCCAGCGCGTCTCCCGGCTGCGCAGGAACGCCGTGACCGCGTCGATGTCCCCGTGGGGCAAGTCCATGGCGAACGCGGGCATCTCGGTTCCATCGCGGCCGTGTTCTATGGTGTAGCGGATGAACTCGTCCGACGCCAGCGCGAGGAAAGCAGGGTTGCCGATCGCGGGGGCCGAAACCCCTTCGCCCCCGGCCCCGTGGCAAGCCGCGCAACGCTCCGCATAGACAACCGCGCCGCGTCCCGCGTCGCCCGGCACCGGATCCATCGGCAGGTCAAAAGACGTGAACCCCGTCTGCTCCTTGAGCCAGCGCACCAGGCGATAGATCTCACCGTTATCCATCGGACCACCGATCTCCTCGAAGAATCCGGCCATCGGCGTGCCGCGCCGCCCGTAGGCCACGGTGAACAGAAGGTACTCGGGGAACCCGGTGCTGATCAGCGTCCGTGACCGCAGCGAGGGGGCATGGTCCTGCGCGCCCCCGGCCCGATCGGCTCCGTGGCACAGGGCACAGTATTGCCGATAGTCCGCCGCGGCCGCCCGGGTCTCTTCCGGGGTCAGGGGCGGCGCTTCGAAGGCCGCGGCATGGACGGCGTACAGCCATGACAGCAGACAGATGGTCCAGCGCGCGAGCGTGGCCATCAAATGCTCCCCAGATACCACAGGTAGTCGAGATCGGGCACCTGCGCGCGGTAATGCCTGGCCTCCAGCCGACGGCACTCCAGATAGGTCCGGCAGAAATCCGCCCCCAGGTAGCCCGGCAGCACAGCCGCCTCCTCGAAGCGTGAGAGTGCGCCCTCCCAGTGAGGGCCAGCCCCGTCATCCCATTCCATGATCTGACCCTCCTGCACGATCGCCGGCGGCTCCACCCTGTGGCTGAGGCCGTGGTGCACGCCGGCCAGCAGGGCGGCCACCACCAGATAGGGGTTGCAGTCGGCACCGGCGGGCCGATGCTCCAGACGCACATTGGCGTCGTCCGCGGGCGGAATCCGAACCGCGACCTGCCGGTGATTGTAGCCCCAGCTGGGCTCCGCCGTCAGAAAGCTGCCCGGGCTCAGGCGACGATAGGAGTTGGCATTCGGCGCCAGGATGGCCTGAGACTCGGGCAGTGCCGCCAGCAGCCCCCCCCCGGCATGCCGCAGTTCGGGCGCATACGCGCCCGGCCGGTCGGCGGGCGCGTTTCCGGCAAACAGATTCTGTCCCGAGGCATCCTGCAGGGACAGGTGCACATGCATGCCGCTGCCATCCAGCTGGCCGAACGGCTGTGCCATGAACGTGGCCGCCATGCCGTGCCGCCGGGCCACGCCGCGCACCAGGCGCCGAAGCAACATGGCATGGTCGCAGGCCCTCTCGGCATCCGCCACGTGGTGCAGGTTGATCTCGTATTGCCCGGGGGAACCCTCCGACATCGTGGTGCCGACCGGAATATCCTGGCAGGCGCAGCATTTCTCGACATCGGCAAGAAACGAATCCAGGTCATGCAGCTCATCGAGACTGTGCAGGTGTGGGGTGTCCTGCTCGAAACGGGAGCCCGGAATTCGCATCTTGCGCGGACCCAGGCGTTGCCCCTCACGGTCGCTCAGCAGGTAAAACTCCAACTCGAGGGCCAGGACGGGTGTCAGGCCCGATTCATGGAAACGATTCAGCACCCGCTGGAGAACCCGCCGGCTGTCGTAATAGTACGGCGTCGAACGATCGGCATGCATCTGCAGCAGGCACTGACCTTGCGGCCGCTCTGTCCAGGGAACCGGGCTGAGCGTGCCGGGCACCGGCAGGCAGGGATAGTCCGGATCGCCGTCCGTCAGGCCAATGGACAGGCCCTCGGGGAGCTTGCCGCGGCTGTCCAGCAGCATGGTGCTGGCCGACATGTACACGCCGGTCTCGAACAGGCCCGCCATGTCTGCCCGCGGCGCGCGCACGCCGCGCAGGATGCCGTTGATGTCGGGCAACAGCAGGTCGAAGGACTCGATTTCCGGATGGGCCTCGAGAAACGTCCTCAGCTCCGTCATGGTGGTTTTTGCGGACATCTCTTGCTAGTGCAGCAGGTACACAGTGGCCAGCAGGCCGGCGACCGACATCGTGATCGTGTACGGCAGCGCCAGCAGGACCATGCGGCCGTAGCCCAATCGGATCAGGGGCGCCAGCGTCGAGGTCAGCAGAAAAAGGAACGCCGCCTGACCGTTGGGTGTAGCCACCGACGGGATATTGGTCCCGGTATTGATCGCCACGGCCAGCAGTTCGAATTGTTCGCGGCTGATGTCTCCCATCTGCAGCGCGGCTTCGATCTCGTTGATGTACACCGTCGCGACGAAGACGTTGTCCGTAATCGCGGACAGCAGGCCGTTCGCCAGAAAGAACACGGGCACCTGAACGTCTGGGTCCAGCTGGAAGACGTAGTCGATGGCCGGTTGAATCAGGTTCTGATCATTGATGACGGCCACGATGCAGAAGAATACGACGAGCAAGGCAGTAAAAGGCAAGGCTTCGGTAAATGCCGGCCCCAACCGGCGCTCGTCGGTGATTCCGGTAAACGACGTGGCCAGCACGATGACGCCGAGCCCGATCAGGCCGACCTCGGCCCAGTGCAGCGCCAGCCCGAGCACCAGGAACAGCGCGATCAGGGCCTGCGAGACCAGCAGCGCCCGTTCACGGGACGTCCGCCGGGCATCGGCGATGCGGTCATGCTCCTCCAGGATGCGGCGTGCCGCTTCCGGCATCTGCGCGCCGTACCCGAACAGGCGAAACTTCTCGACCGCCAGGCAGGTGAGTAGTCCGACCGCCAGAACGGGCAGGCTCACGGGTGATACGCGCAGAAAGAACTCCTGGAACGGCCAGCCCGCGACGCCGCCGATCAGCAGGTTCTGCGGCTCCCCGACCAGCGTTGTGACACCGCCAAGCGCTGTTCCCACCGCACCGTGCATCACCAGATTGCGCAGGAAAGCGCGCAAGGCATCGAGATCCTCCCGGGTCTCGGCCCCGATGCCGGTGTCGTCGGCCTGATCGTGGTCTTCATCGAAACCCTTGCCCGACGAGACCTTGTGGTAGATCGCATAGAAGGTCGTGGCGACCGCGATGATCACGGCCGTGACCGTCAGCGCATCGAGGAAGGCGGAGAGCACGGCTGCGGCAAAGCAAAACAGCACGGACAGCAGCGTTTTCGAGCGGATCCGGACGAAGATGCGGGTAAAGATGAAGCGCAGCAGTTCCTTCAGGAAATAGATTCCGGCGACCATGAAAATCAGCAGCAGAATCACTTCGAAGTTGCGCTCGGTTTCATGGAACACAGAGGCCGGCGCGGTCAGCCCGATCACTATCGCCTCCATTGCCAGCAGGCCGCAGGGCTGCAGCGGATAGCACTTCAGGGCCATGGCGAGGCAAAAAATGAATTCGCCCAGCAGGATCCAGCCGGTCGCGAACGGGCCCAGCAGGAGCATCAACACGGGGTTCAGCACCAGAAACAGGAGGATGGTGCGCTTGTACCACTCCGCGGAGCCACCCAGGAAGTTGTCCATAAAGGACCGGGCGTGGAGATATGCCATGGTTTCGTGCCCCTTGGGGTTGCTGCAACGGCAGATCGTTGGACCGACTGCCGCTGCCGCAGATTATAGGCTACCCGGGCCGCCCGCGGCATACATGAACAGCGCTTTAAGGTACCGGGTTTCGGGCATCGCCGGATGAACCGGGTGATCGGCCGACTGGCCACCCTCGAACAGCAGTCGCAATGCGCGGTCGCCGCGGCAGGCCGCGGTCTGCAGCACGCGCAGAAAGGCATCCCGATCGACATGCTGCGAGCAGGAGCAGCTGATCAGAAATCCTCCCGCCGGGAGGCAGTCCAGCGCGAGTTGGTTCAGGCGGACATACGCGGCCTTGCCGGCTTCGAGGTCTTTCTTGCGCTTGACGAAGGCCGGCGGGTCGAGGATGAGGGTGCCTGGCCGTTCTTTGCCACGGATGTCCCGGAGCGCCTCCTCGACGTCGGCGCGCACTACCCCGACCTTCGACGCGACCCCGTTGCGCTCGGCGTTGCGCTGCACATAATCCAGCGCCCGCTCCGATGAATCCACGCAGACGACCCGTTCGGCCCCCGCCAGCGCCGCAGCGATGCCCCAGCCGCCGACATAGCAGTAGCCGTCGATGACCAACCCCGATCTGAGCAAGGCCCGGGCACGCGCCCGATTGTCGGCCTGATCGTAGAACCATCCGGTTTTCTGCCCCTCGGCCAGCGGCACGATATAACGTATATCGTTTTCCGCGATTTCCACCTCTTCGGGCACCGTGCCGTGCACGGTCTCCGTGTAGGCCGGCAGGCCTTCCAGCTCTCGCAGCGGGCTGTCGCAGCGCAACCGGATGCCCCGAAGGCTGCCGAGCGCAGCCAGTGACTCGACAATCTCCGTCCGCCACCGCTCCATACCCGCCGTGTTGATCTGAACGATGGCGAACTCGCCGTAGCGATCGACCACCAGTCCGGGCAGGCCGTCGCTCTCACCGTACACCCAGCGGTAGCACCGCCCCGGGTACAAGCGCTCGCGCAAAGCCAGCGCGGCCCCCAGGCGTCGCTCCAGTTCGGCCCGACTGAAGGGGCATCCGCGCTGCCGGCTGGTGACGCGAACGGCGATCAGGGAGCGCGGATTGGCGTAGCCGTGGGCCAGCCATTGGCCTCTCTGACCCAGGATCTCCACCGCCTGACCGGGGGCGAGCCCGCGCAGCGGAGTGCGCGAGGTATCGATCTCATTGCTGTACACCCAGTCGTGCCCGACCCGAAGCCGGCGCTCCTCTCCCTTGCGCAGTACCAGCGGGGCGATCTGGTCGAATGCATTATTCATCGCCGCATTATAGAACCGCAGAACCCTCCCGAGAGCCTGCCGGACGAGGCAATCGACGGCGCGCGGTTCTGCACCGGAACATGGCGGGGTCCGGCATTGCGTGGCCCGCTTGTTTTGATGAGGCCAATCCCGACCCGGTGGCGGGGTCCCGACGTGGACCCTGCTGCGAGGGCCCGGGACCCTTGCGACGACGAGGCGCGCCCCTTCGACACCGCCGCGTTGCATCGCGCGGAGGATTTACGGCAATCCGCCGATCATGCATACTGAGTCGCCACCAGGGGCATCAAAACAATGCAACCACAACACCGGGGGATTTCTGATGGCTAAAGCACATCCGATCCATGTTCTGTGCGGCGCACTCGCCTTGACGCTTTTCTCACCCGTTTTCGCCGAAGAGTCGACCGAAGCGATGGAGGAGATCGTCATCACGGCCACCAAGCGGGAGCAGACCCTGCAGGAAGTACCAGTGGCCGTGTCGGTGGTGGATGCTGAAACGCTGGAAAAAGCCCAGATCAACGACATCATCGATCTGCAGGCCGCGGTGCCGTCGCTGCGCGTGAGCCAGCTGCAGACCACCGGCAACACGACTTTCCTGATCCGCGGTTTTGGCAATGGCGCCAACAATCCCGGCATCGAGCCTTCGGTGGGCGTGTTCATCGACGGTGTGTACCGCTCGCGCTCGGCATCGGCGCTGACCGACCTGCCGAACCTCGAGCGCATCGAGGTCCTGCGCGGCCCGCAGAGCACACTGTTCGGCAAGAACGCATCGGCCGGCGTCATCAACGTGGTGACCGCCGCGCCGAACATGGACGAATTCGGCGGCAGCGCCACGCTGACCCTCGGCAATTACAGCCAGAGGATTCTCAAAGCGGACGTCAGCGGGCCGCTGTCCGACACGGTCGGATTCAGTCTCGCGGTCAGCTCCAACAAGCGGGACGGTTATTTCAGGAACCTCAACCTCGGCACCGAGATCAATGACCGGGACCGCTGGGGCGTGCGCGGTCAGCTGCTGTGGCTGCCCACCGACAACATCAGCCTGCGCCTGATCGCCGACCACGATGAGCTCGACGAGAAATGCTGCGCCGTCGCCAATCTGCTCGATGGCCCGACCGGAATCGCGGTTCGCCTGATCGGGGGCAACCTCGTACCGAACGATCCGTTCGCCTACGAGAACTACTACGACTTCGATCCCACCAACGAGATCGAGAACGAGGGCGTGTCGCTGCAGGCCGACTTCGAGTTCGGCAACGACCTGCTGTTCACCTCGATCACCGCTTACCGCGAGCAGTCGCGGCTGGACAACGCGGACGTCGACTTCACCAGCGCCCGCATGGTCGGGGTCAACTCCGGAGACACCCAGCTCGACACCTTCACGCAGGAGTTCCGGCTGAGCCAGTCCGGCGACAGCCTCGACTGGATGGTCGGCGCGTACTACTTCAACGAGGAAGTCTCCTACGATAACGTCATCGCCTACGATGTCGCGTTCCGGCCCTACGCGGACATCCTGTCGGGCTTTGGGGTGACGCAGCTAGAGCAGTTCATGCAGTCGGTCGGCCTGCTGCCACCGGGCGTCACCTTTTTCGGGGCCGGCCAGGGAACGATGGAGTTCACCGGCCAGGATGACGAGTCCATCTCTTTCTTCGGGCAGGCGGACTGGCACGTGACGGAGCGCGTTACTTTGACAGGCGGCCTCAACTACACCGAGGTCGACAAGACGGCCTTCGTGAACCAGACCAATACGGACGTATTCTCCTCGCTGGACATGCGGCAGATCGGTTTTGGCGCCCTTTTCCTGAACCTGACCGGCCTGCCGCCGACCCCCGAAAACATCGCGGCCAACCCGCAGTTCGCAGCCATCGCGCTGGGCCTGAGCGGGGTGAACTGCACCCCGGAAACCGGACCGGCCTGCAATCCGCTGCTGGCTTTCCAGCCGCTGCAGTTCCTGCCGCCGTTCCTCAATTATCCGAACTCGGTGGAGCCCGGCCGAACGAAGGACGATGAAACCACATGGACCGCCCGCATTGCGTTCCAGGCGACCGACAACATCAACGTCTATGCGAGTGCCGGCACCGGCTTCAAAGCGTCCTCGTGGAACCTCACCCGTGACGCACGCCCGTTCGCGGCGGACATCCCCGCCCTGCTGGCCGCCGGACTCGTGGTCCCGAACCTGACGACCGGCACCCGTTATGCCGGGCCGGAGGATTCGCGGGTGTATGAACTCGGCCTCAAGGGCAACTGGGATCGCACCCGGCTGGCCGTCGCCATCTTCGACCAGGAGATCAAGGGCTTCCAGTCCAACATCTTTACCGGCACCGGCTTTGAGCTCGCCAATGCAGGCAAGCAGTCCACCAAGGGTCTCGAGGTCGACGCCACCTGGTTGCCGATCGACCCGCTGCAGCTGACGTTTTCCGGCACCTGGCTGGATCCGATATATGACTCGTTCGAAAACGGCAACGGGGTCGACGGGCCCGAGGACCTCTCCGGCACCAAACCGCCCGGCATCCATGAATTCAGCATGAACGCCTCGGCCACCTACAGCTTCACCCTGGGCCTCGCCGAGGCCTTCATCCGCGGTGAGTACGTCTACGAGGACGAGGTCCAGGTGATCGAGAACGTCCCGGCGGAGGTGGCTTCGCGCGAGGTCAGCATGCTGAATGCGAGCTTCGGCCTGGCCTTCGACAATGGCGTCGAAATCACCGTCTGGGGCCGCAACCTGACCGATGACGAATTCCTGCAGAGCGCCTTCCCGGCGGTCGCGCAGCTGGGCAGCTACAGCGGTTACCCGAACCAGCCCCGTACCTATGGCGTTACGTTCAGGGCCCGCTTCTGATTCCTGCCGGCAAAACCTTGCCGAATGCGCCGGGGCATGAAACCCCGGCGCAGGTTTCTGGGCGGTGCGATCCTGCTGCTGGCGGCAGTGGCCGCGGCGGCCGTGGCGACCGCGCCACCGGAACTGGTCAACGAGGCCGACGTTCCCGCCATCACGGCTGACCTCGACCGCGGGCGGGCGTCGCGCGAGCGCGACGCCGCACGCGCCGGCGACATCATTCCCGACACCGAAAAACGCCTGCGCTGGCATGCGGGCCGGCACGGGAGCCGGACGCATCTGTCCGTTGTCTACCTGCACGGCGTCTCGGCCACCCGGCAGGAGATTGCGCCCGTTGCCGAGCGGGTCGCCGACGTGCTCGGCGCCAATCTGTTTGAGACGCGGCTGGCAGGACATGGCTATGCGCGGGACCCCCTGTCCGGCGTGCGGGCCGAGGACTGGCTCGACGATGCGGCCGAGGCGCTGACGGTAGGTGCTGCCGTCGGCGAGCGGA
>JBFFUJ010000035.1:0-14558 GCA_041571375.1 Lysobacterales bacterium
CCCACCGCCGGGCAGTGGGACAACGGTCCGCTGGTCATGGAAATACTCGATCTCCGCTACCGCCTGGCCAGGCTGCTGGGCTTCCGCAACTGGGTGGAGTACGCGCTGTCCCGGCGGATGGCGGATTCGCCCGAGCGGGTGCTTTCCTTCCTGCGGGAGTTGGCGGACCGTGCCGCCCCGGCCGCGCGCCGGCAGTTCGCCGAACTGGAGGAGTTCGCCAGACAATCCGGGGCAGAGCTTCCCCTCGAAGCCTGGGACATCGCCTACTGGACCGAGCGCTACCGGCAGGCCGAACTGCACCTCTCCGATGAGGAACTGAAGCCGTACTTTCCGCTCGACAACATGCTGGATGCGCTCCGCCATATTGCGAGCTGCCTGTTCGGCGTCCACCTGGTCGCCGACGAGTCGATCGAGACCTGGCATCCCGATGTGCGCTTCTACTGGCTGGAGGATACCGACGGAAGCCGCTTTGCCGGCATCTTCATGGATCTTTTTGCACGCAAGGGCAAGCGCGGCGGCGCATGGATGGATGTCTGCCTGTCAAGACGCAGGCAGGACGGCGAAATCCGGCGCCCCATGGCTTACCTGACCTGCAACTTTGCACCGCCAGTCAGCCGCCAGCCCAGCCTGCTCACGCACCATGATGTGCAGACCCTTTTTCACGAGTTCGGGCACTGCCTGCACCATCTGCTGACCGAGATCGACTGGCCGCAGATCAACGGCATCAACAACGTCGAGTGGGACGCGGTCGAGCTGCCGAGCCAGTTGCTCGAAAACTGGTGCTGGGAGGATCCGCTGCTGTCCACCTATGCGCGCCACTACAAGACCGGCGAGACGATGCCCGATGATCTGAAGCGGCGGCTGCTGCGCTCGCATCGGTTTCAGAAAGCGTTGATGCTGGTGAGGCAATTGGAGTATGGCCTGTGCGATCTGCGCCTGCACCTCGAGTACGATCCTGACCGGCCACCGGATCCCACCCGTATGCTGCAGGAAATCCGGGACGAACTGGAAGTCGTTCACGTACCGGAGTGGAATCGATTCCTGAATGGTTTCGGCCACATTTTCGGCGGCGGCTATTCGGCCGGATACTACAGCTATCTGTGGGCCGAAGAGCTCGCGGCCGACGCCTGGGAGCGTTTTCGGGAGGAGGGCGTCCTGTCCCCCGATGCCGGCGAGGCGCTGCGCAAGGAGATTCTGGCCGTGGGTGCCTCGAGGCCGGCCCTGGCCTCCTTCGTTGCGTTTCGTGGCCGACCTCCGAGCAGCGAGCCGCTGTTACGCTCCTACGGCCTGCTGTAAGAGCGGGCTTGCCCGCGACCGGCAGCGCATGCAGTTTTCCTGGCCGCTGTGTAAGCTGAATCAACCGCACACCCGGTGAAAACCTGAATCGAGGGACCGCGCCATGCTGAAGATTGCTTCCTGGAACGTGAATTCACTCAACGTGCGCCTGCCGCAAGTGCTCGCCTGGCTCGAATTCGCCGGCCCCGACCTGCTGGCCCTGCAGGAAACCAAACTCACGGACGATCGCTTTCCGGTTGCGGAACTGGAGGAGGCCGGATATCACAGCGTGTATTCGGGGCAGAAGACCTACAACGGCGTGGCGGTCCTGAGCCGGGCACCGGCAACGGATCCGGTTACGGACATTCCCGACCTTGACGACCACCAGCGCCGGATACTGGCGGTTACCGTGGGTGACGTGCGGCTGGTCAATCTCTATGTGGTCAACGGCAGTGAGGTCGGCTCGGAGAAATTCGATTACAAGCTGCACTGGCTGGATCGGGTCACGCGGTGGCTCGAACAGGAGATCGAGCAGCACCGGAACCTGGTGGTCGTGGGCGATTTCAACATCGCTCCGGATGACCGGGACGTGCACGATCCCGACGCCTGGCACGAGAAGATACTGTGCAGCAGCCTCGAACGGGACGCGCTGCAGCGCATTCTGGACCTCGGGCTGAAGGACACTTTTCGTCTGTTCGAACAGGAAAAGGGCATTTTCAGCTGGTGGGATTACCGGATGAACATGTTCCGGCGCAAGATGGGCCTGCGCATCGACCTGGTCCTGGCCTCGGGGGCCATGGCGCAGCGTTGCACGGCCAGCTATGTCGACATCGAACCGCGGCGGCAGGAACGGCCCTCGGACCACGCGCCGGCCGTCGCCGAATTTTCCGGGTGACCGCACTCCGGCGACGGTTCAGCTCGACGGTTTGCCCGCCCCAGAACCAGGCGTTGAGGCGGGCGACGCCGGGCGGCTGCAGCGGCAGACCGAGATCAAAAGCTTCAGCGGACTGAATGGCGGCGGCATAAGTCAGCCGGGCGGGCGTTTCGCCGTTGTAGCAGAGGTAGTGGTGGGCCGCCCGGAGCCGGCAGGGAAGATGAAAGTGCAGGCGGCGCCACGGCCGGCAGAAACAGGCATTCACCGGTCCGGAACAAGGTGAGCAGGTCCTTTTCCTCGGCGATCGACATCGCCGACCCCGGTGGCTGCGCAAGAAAAGAAGTTCTCGCGGGAAGGACCTGGACCTGTCATTTGAGCGGCCTTTCTGACCCGCTGCACGGCATTGATCAGCTTCCCATTCTCGGTGTAAAGTAGCCCGAAACGTCTGCGAGGGAACGCGGCGGCTAGTCATTTTTCCTGGTCAGGATGCTTTCAGCAGCCGCAGGGCAGATTTGCATTTGCGGATGTGTCTGAATTGGACCAGTGACACAGAACAGGGACGAGGAGAGACATCATGTCAGTCAAGAGAGTCAGTCGGCACATCGTGCTGTGGGTGTTGCCATTGGCCATCGTCGCGGGGGTGGTGCAGGCCATTGAAGAGCCCACCCGGTCGGGCGTCGGGCAGGCGGAATTCCGCGTCCCCGAACTGAACATCGAGAACGAATACCGCCAGCCCTGGGAGCTTCCCGCGCAGGCGACGGCCAACGCCGAAGCCGACCTGGCCGCCCTGGGAGTGCGCAGCGACGCGGCGTTCGTGGACAGGCGCGGCGGCCGCTGGGCCACCCTGCTGCTGTCCGAGCCGCTGCTGCCGGGCCGCGGCCAGGGCAACGGCCTTAGCTGGGCCAACCTGGGGCTCGGCGTGCCTAAAAATGATTTCGAGCTCGGCCAGGCGGCCGCGCAGGCGTTCCGCGGCTACCTTGAAGCGAACAGCCACCCCTTGCGCATCGACACGGGCGAGCTGGCCGGCCCGGGCAAGGCGACGGTCTACGGCGACGGCTCGCTGGTCCAGATTTACGTGCCCCGCATCGTCGACGGCGTGCCGGTGCGCGGCAGCTACCTCTCGGCCACGATCAACCACGGCAACCTGACGCTGTTCGGGTCGCACCACTGGGGCGATATCAATGCGTCGCTCAACCCCGGAATTACCCGCGAAGCCGCGCTCGATGCGGTCCGGGCGCATGCCGACCCCTACGCGGTCAGTGGCGAATGGGGCAAGAGTGAACTGGTGCTGCTGCCGCTGGCGCAGGGGTTGAACCCGAAACAGGTGGCCGTCGGCGACGGCTTCGACTACCGCCTGGCCTGGATCATCCGCCCTGGTTTCGATGGCGGCGCCGGTCGATTCGAGGCGCTGGTCGACGCACAGACGGGCGAATTGCTCGCTTTCGAGGACACCAACCACTACGCCGAGGTGAAAGGCGGAGTTTACCCGGTGACCAACGACGGCATCGTGCCCGACGGCGCCGAGCAGGCGGGTTGGCCGATGCCGTATGCCGGCGTCGGCGGCGAGACCACCGATACCGGCGGCAATTTCGCCAGCACCGGCACGGTGACAACCGATTTCTATGGCCCCTACGTCAATATCAATGACCAGTGCGGTTCATCGAGCCTGAGCGGGAGCGGCGTGCTCGACTGGGGTATCTCGGGCGGCACCGACTGCGCCACGCCCGGCTTTGGCGGCGCGGGCAATACGCACGCCTCGCGCACCGGATTTTACGAGCTGAACAAGGTCATCGAGATGGCGCGCGGCCAGTTGCCATCCAACACCTGGCTGCAGCAACGCCTCGTCTCAAACATGAACCGAACGGATGTATATTGTCCCGGCAACGCCTGGTGGAACGGGACGGTCAATTTCTGCCGGTCCTCGTCTGCCTATTCGAACACCGGCGAGATCGCCGGGGTGTTCGACCACGAATGGGGCCACGGCATGGACGCCAACGACGCGACGCCGGGCATCGCCAGCCCCTCGGGTGAGGGGATTGCCGACATCTACACGGCCCTGCGGCTGAACGATTCCTGCATCGGTCGCAAATTCTATAAAACCAGCAATTGCTCCGGTAATGGTGACCCGTGTACCCAGTGTAGCGGCGTGCGCGATATCGATTACGAGAAACATGTCTCCGGCCAACCGCACGATTACAGCTGGTCCAATTCTACGTGTGGAGGCAGTGTGCACTGCATCGGGCACGTATATTCCGAGGCCGTCTGGTCGCTGTGGAAGCGTAAGTTCCAAAGCGCGCCGTACAACTACGATGACAACACCGCGCACGAAATCGTCAACCGCCTGACCTTCATCGCGGCCGGTAACACCGGAACCTGGTTCTCGGGTGGGCCGCCCTACGGCGGATGCGCGGGCAGCAGCGGTTACATGAACTACCTTGCGGCCGACGATGACAACGGCAATCTGAACGACGGCACGCCGCACATGCAGGCTATATTCGAGGCCTTCCACGACCAGGAGATCGCCTGCCAGACGCCGATCGTGCAGGATTCCGGCTGCTCGGGCGTTCCAACCTCGGCGCCAACGGTCAATGGCACGGCGTCCAACCAGAGGGCGAGCCTGTCCTGGAATGCGGTTTCCGGTGCCACCAACTACGAGGTGTTCCGCACCGAGGGCGTATTCGCCTGTGAATTCGGCAAGGTCAAACTCGGTTCCACTACCGGCACCTCGTGGGACGACAGCGGTCTGCAGAACGGCCGCGATTATTCCTACATTGTCATCCCCAAAAGCGGTCTTTCCTGCTTTGGGCCTGCTTCTGCCTGCGAAACAGTCACTCCGGCTGCCGGTCCGGGTGTCACGATCGACACCAGTTCGGCCTCGAGCTCAATCTCCGGTGGCGACAGTGATGACTACCTGGACAACTGTGAAAATGCCACGATGACGTTCGACGTCCGGAACACCGGACTAGGATCACTCACCAACGTGCGCATCGTAGACGTAAAACCATCGAACGGTGGTGTTACCGCAACAACTGCGTTCCCGGCGGCGATTTTGCCCTCAACCCTTCCATATGGTGATATCGGAACGGGTAGCTTCTCGTTCACTGCCGGCGGCCTCGCGCCCGGCGAGACCCTGACCTTCCAGGTGGAAGTGACCGCCGACGAAATGTCAGACCCGCACATCGTCGATCTGGCGGTCAACTCGACCGAAACCGATCTGCAGCTCCTGGCGAGCAAGACCTGGGACTTCGAGAGCGACGCCGAGGGCTGGGAGACCGTCACCGGCACCTTCGGTCGGTCGAATTCGGGTGGCGGCGCCGAAAGTTCGTCCTGGTACGAACAATCCTCGGCGAACCTCGACAACCAGTGCGACCAGATCCAGTCGCCGGTGATGTTCCTCTCCGCAACCTCGACGCTGTCGCTATGGACCAACTACGACATCGAGCCCTACTACACACAAAACCCCGGACGAGGCTGGTACGACCGTGCCAATGTCGGCATTGAGGCCGGTGGTGCTCGCGCGCTGGTCACACCGGATGGTGGCCGTGTGTACAATGCCAGCGGCTCGAATGGGACCTGTGGTACTGCTGGCCAGGGCGGCTGGGCGGATGCACAGGCGACCTGGGCGAAGAGCACCTGGAGCGCGGGGGCGCTGGATTCGGCCTCATTGGCCGGTGAACCGGTGCGGCTGGACATCCGCTATGGCACCGATCCGAGCATTAATGGTTACGGGTTCCGCTTCGACCGGGTGACGGTCACCGACGTCACGCTCGAAGGACCGGACGCCCAGTCGAATTCCTGCGGCGTAACGACCACCACCACGACGCTGCTGCCGACGACCACCACGACCACGACCACGTCAACGACTACGACGTTGCCGCCGCCGACCACCACGACCACGTCGACCACGACGACGCTGCTGCCGACGACGACCACTACGACCTCGACCACCACGACCACCCTGGCACCGCCGAGCGTCCACGTCGCGAGCGTGGTCACCGGCACAGTGAATGCCGACATCGGCAAGGGCAATAAGCACGGGACGGCGACGGTGACGGTGGCTGACGAGAGTGGAAATACCCCGGGATCGGAATACACGGTCTCGGGACGCTTTGGTGGATCTTTTGACCCCACCATTCCTTATTCCGGCGCCACGACAAACGGTGCCGTTACGTTTACGAGCGAGGATTTGGACAAAGGTGTTACCGTGACGTTCTGCATTTCCGACGTGTCGGGTCCACCAGGAGCAGATCCCTACGATGAAGCCGGCAACGGGCCGGGCGTCACGATCTGCGACGTGCCGCCCACTCCAGTCTGTGGAAACGGTGTGGCAGAAAGCGGCGAGGACTGTGACGGCAGCGATCTGAATGGACAATCCTGCGCTACCGTCACACCCGCAACGCCATACGGCACACTGTCGTGCACATCGAGCTGCACCTTTGAATTTAGCCAATGTACCTCGGATCCGCCCGCATGCGTTCCCACCCACAACAACGAGAAGGGTCCCCGCTGTTCGGATGGCCTGGACAACGACTGTGATGGCATGATCGACACTGAAGATTCCGACTGTTGATCAGCCGGAATTTCGACCGGAAGTTAAACGAATCCCCCCTGTACAGGGGGGAATTTTTTGGTGCGGAAATGGGTGGAGCGCACGTGCGACGGCAACCGGGCATCGCTTCTTTCCCCTTGCGGCGAAAACCGCAATACCCTCTTTGCCTGCACTTTGTGCGCGATTCGATCTTTCCTTGGGCGGATGTGTCGGATACCCGGGTGCAGGACCGTAGCCCGCCGGGAGCGGGCTTCGAGCGCCCATGGACGGCTTGAGCGTGTCCTGCAGCCGGGTATCCGCCGCATCCATTGCGTCGGAATCCCATCCGCGAGCAAGCTCGCCCTCACAATGGTCGCGATTCAGGTTGGGCAGCGCGTGCTCAGTAAGTCGGCACCGAGGAGTCGATCTCCATTGACCAGGCGTGGATGCCGCCGGCCACGTTGCTGATGTTGCTGAAGCCCTTCTTGCGGAAATATTCGGCGGCGCCCATGCTGGAATTGCCGTGGTGGCACAGGAAGGCGATGCCGCTGTCCCTGGGCATGGCCTCCAGCTTTTCCATCGTCGGCCGGTCGAGGACCAGCGAGCCCTCGATCGATGCCTGCGCCCGTTCCGCCTCACTGCGCACGTCGACCAGCGTCACCGAGCCGCCCTTCAGCTCCTCGGCCAGTTCCTGCACGGTCATCTGACGTACCGGCGGCGGCGCCTGGGGCAGGTCGATGGCCAGGCCCTCGCCCTGCATCGTCGAGACCCAGTCGATCACGGCACCGCGGGCGCGCTGGGCCGTGGCGATGTCCATCAGGATCTTGATGCCGTTCGATTCGGCGGCGATTTCCTGTCCCTGCGGCGGCGCCAGGTTGAACTGGCTGTCCCAGTTGGCGTCGACCTGGAAGTGCAGCGCGATGCCCTCGTGCCCCTGCATGGCTTCGCGGATTTTCTCCGCGGCCGCGTCGGTGAGCTTGACCTCGGGCGGCGAGCGGTCCGGTGCGTCCAGGCCCAGCTGCTGGTGCAGCTCGCCGGTATTGAGCATGTTCAGCACGATGTCACAGCCGCCGACCAGTTCACCGTCGATGTACAGCTGGGGGATGGTGGGCCAGTTGCCATAGACCTTGACGCCCTCGCGGATGTCCTGGTCGTCCAGCACATTGACCGTGACGTAGTCCGGCAGCACGCTGTCCAGCGCGGCAACCGTGCGCGCAGAAAAACCGCACATCGGCTGCTGGCGAGTGCCCTTCATGAAGAGCACGACTTTGTTGCCTTGAACGAGGTTTTCGATCTTGCCTTTGACGGCTTCAGATAATTCCATGCTGTTTCCAGGGGTGTCGACGGTTCAGACGAGCGATATGGCGGTGATCGCTGCGGAATTCAAGCATGATCCCGGCTCAGTGACGCGTCGATACGGCGCCTTCCTCAGGGCAAAGACACCGTGATCCGGGATCGTACAGGATGGTTCCGGGAAAGGCGACCGTGTGGCCGGAAGGCACGCGACCGCGAAGCACGGCATGAATATCGTTCAGGCCGCCTGAGCTCAGCGGATAGAAATTCTCTACGCGGTCCCCTTCGACCACGGTGACGGCGATCGTACCCAGGTCATCGAAGCTGTGCTCGGTCACGGCGGCGACATCGCTGCCCGGCAGCAGGTCACTGGATTCCTTCAGATACGACCCGGTCAGGGGCTCAGCCTCGCCGGGGGCGTGCAGCTTGACCTTCAGTCCATGCGCCCGGAGGGTGATGAGGTACTGGCGCAACTCGCGAGTCCAGTCGGCATAGCTCGCGGCAAGCGCCATGCGTTCGGTCCCGAGCCCTCGACCCGGGCCCTCGTTGGCCCAATGGTCAAAAGTCTCGAAATCAGTGTGCGCCGCACCGCCGGCCCATTTCCAGCTCCGCCCGCCCGCCGTGATGACCTCGAGTGGCTGCGGATTCCCGGACAAGGCGGCGTCCAGCAACTCCCACAGCGGCAGAAAGCCGAAGTGTTCCAGCTGCAGTCGCAGCATGGCACTGAGGTCGGTCAGCGTCATGAACCTGGCGTGATGAATGGTGACGCCAAAAGCGGTTTGCAGCCAGGTCGCCGAGTGGGCAGACAACTGACCCTGCTCGAGAAAGCGATGTTCCATCGCGGTCGCGATCGGCGACAGCTGCTCCTCTGGCCCGCGGATCAACATGGGCAGCAACTGCAGGCTGCCCAGTGGAACCGTGGGGGATGGCTGCAGTTCGTCCATCGGCATCTTCTGGCCGCGGGCACCGATGCTGACCAGGCCGGGGCTGAACCGAGCGCCGCTGGACTCCACAGCGGTGGCCTCGAGCGCCCTGAATACGGGATATCCCGGCTGCAGCAGCTGCGTCTGGTCGAACAGCGCGCCCGCTGCAACCAGGCTGCAAGAGGCAATAGCCGGCAAAAGGGCCTGCAGATCCGCGGCCAGGTGGGCCAGCATCTGCTCAGCGTCTGCTGCACTCAGAAGCGCAGGGCGACGGGCTCCGGTTCCATAGTATTGTGTCGGGTCTGTCTCGACCGCCACCAGCACACGATAGAAGTCGGCCGAGCGCATGGCGGAACCGCTCAGAACAGTGAGAACGGGGAGCGGCGCCCGTTGCCGCCGCCCCGGCCGCGCTTGCGGCGGCGCCGCATTCGCGAGTGCAGCTGCTGGCGACGCTCCTCGAGCCAATCCGATCGCTCGAGTTCGCTGGCTTCCCGGCCCAGGCGGTTGGACTCAGCGGCGCGATAGACGCAGAAATCCCGGTAGGCCTGGGTTTCATGCCGTAGTTCACGGCAAACCAGTTCGATCATGATGGCATCGTCGAGATAACCGAGGCCCGGCACGTCGTCCGGTATCAGATCCTCCGGTTCGCAGAAATAGGAGAGCGCCTGCAGGACGCGGGTCCGGTCCTCTTCCTCCAGTGCCCAGCCGCGGTCCAGGACCATGCCGATCAGCGTTTCGAGGCGGTTCATGCGCTCGAGGATGAAGTCGGAGGTGCCGGACTCTGTGACCCGGGACAGCAGCTCCCGCGCGTTACCGATGATCTGGTCCTGTTCCGGTGTGCCGGCCCGGTCCAGAGCCTTGCGCATGATATCCCTGAAGTACTCGAGGTCGTCGTCGCTCAGTTCGAAGGTGATTTCCATCGCGTTAGCGCTCTCCATGTAGCGGCCGGCCCGGGCGCCGGGGTGGCCGCCTGCCCTCGGTTAGCCTAAAACGCTCGCCGGATGGCGTCAAACCGGCTCATGAGGGGTCCAGGACGGCCTATCGGAGTTCTTCGCGGCGCAGTTCTTCAGCCTGGGTTACGGCTGAGCGGAAGTGGCCGGGTTTGCCGGGTACCGGATAAAAGTGACCTTTTTGCTCGAAGCGAAGAAGCCCGTCCTCAACCGTCTGCACGCTGCCCTGAAGGCGGAACGGAAGGCTGGCGACCTCACGGTTTTCGAGCTCCGCCAGCAGGTCTTGCATGGCGGGTTCGGGTTTGCGCCCGACATGGATTTCCTCCGCGCTGTTGGCATCGATCGCCAGCTGATAAGGCCGGTTCTCACGGATGAGTTGCGTTTCCTTGACCGTGATGCCCATGTCGATGGCCTCGATGTTCATGGGCACCCCGTTCTGGTTCGAGATCCTGAAGTGCACGTTGAGGGTATCCCCGGCCAACTGCATGGCGGACACACCGACAAACGGCGGTCGCCCCTCTATGACCTGGGGACCGCACGATGTGCAGGCGAGGGCGCAAAGCAACAGCACGATGAGCAGGGTGCGACATCTAACAGGAGAATGGGGCGTGCTGGTCACTGCTTCCATAAATGGCATTTTACGCGGTGTTCCGGTTTGGAGCTCGATACGGCCGATTCCGAGGGCCTGACGCTTGCGCAACGCTCGATCCGCTCGGGACACCGCATATAAAACACACAGCCGTCAGGGTGAGTCAAGGTGGCGGCCGGGTCGGAGGCCATCACCGACGGACGGGGGTGTGCCGGATCCGGCACCGGAATGGAGTCGATCAGGGAGCGCGTGTAGGGGTGAGCCGGGTGGGCGAACAGCATGGGGGAGGGCGCCGTTTCGACCAACTCGCCGCGATACATGACCGCCACGTCATCCGCCAGCCGCCGCAGGACCGAAAGATCGTGCGACACGACGAGAAAGGCGACACCCAGCCGGCTGCGCAAATCCGCGATCAGTTCGATGATGCGGGTCCGCACGGACAAGTCCAGCGAGGAAACGGGCTCGTCAGCCACAATCAGCTCCGGTTCGGTGACCAGCGCCCGTGCAAAGCAGACCCGTTGCCGCTGACCGCCTGAAAGTTCGTGCGGGTACCGGTCCCTCACGGCGGCCTCCAGCCCCACGGACTCGAGAACCCTGCCGACCCGGTCGTCGCGGGTAGTGGGCTGGCCCACTTCGAATTGATCCATCGGTTCCCGCAAGGTCTGCAGGACGGTCCGACGCGGACTCAGGGCCGCGAGCGGGTCCTGGAAAACGGCCTGAATGCGCGGACGTATCTGTTGCAGCGACCGCGTCGACATCGTGGTCAGATCCAGGCCCCGGAAGCGTACCTGCCCCGACTCGATGGGAACGAGGCGCAGGATGGCCCGGGCCAGCGAAGTCTTGCCGCTGCCGGATTCGCCGGCCAGGCCGAGGATGCGGCCCGATGCCAGCTCGAGGCTGACGCCGCGCACGGCCGGCAGACTCCGGGCGCGTGCCGCTGCCGAGCGGTAGCGCACGACCAGGTCACGCACACTCAGCATGGGAATGGCCGGACCGGGCATCAGGATGCATACCCCCGCGCCAGCTCCAGCAACTCCCGCGTGTAGGGATGGGCCGGACGCCGGAACAGTTGTGTGACAGGGGCTTCTTCGACAACGCCGCCATCGCGCATGACCAGTGCGCGGTCACAATACTGAGCCACCAGGCCCAGGTCATGGGTGATCAGCAGAATGGCCGTGCCGGATGCTTCCGCCAGACTCACCATCCGGGCCAGTACCTGCGCCTGCGTGGTCACGTCCAGCGCGGTGGTCGGCTCATCGGCAATCAGAACCTGCGGCCGGCAGGCGAGTGCCATGGCCACAGCGACCCGCTGCCGCATTCCGCCGGACAGCTGGTGCGGGTAGCATTGCATGGCGAATTCAGGGTCGCCAAAACCGACATCGGCCAGCATGCCGGCGGCCGCCTGCCACGCCTCGCGGCGACTCATTCCCCGGTGGCGGCGGTAAACCGTCGCCAGCTGCTCGCCGGCGCGGAATACAGGATCCAGCGCGGTCAGCGGTTCCTGGAACACCATCGACATCCGGCAGCCCCGCACGCTGCGCCAGGCGCGCTCCGAAAGGCTTGCGAGATCCGTTTCTCCCAGCCGCATCCGTTCGCTCCTCACCCATCCCAGGCGGGGCGGGATGAGCCCCATCAGGGCCTCGGCGGTCTTCGTCTTGCCACAACCGGACTCGCCGACCAGGGCCAGTACCTCGCCGGCCAGCAACTCGAAATCGATCCCGTTGACCGCCACGACCTCACCATCGGCGCTCCTCATCCCGACCGCTAACCGACTGATTGACAGGACCGGGCCGCTCATTGCGCCACCTGCTTGGGATCGTAGGCATCCTGCAGGGCGTCTGCCAGCAGGTTGACGCCCATCAGGAGCACGAACAGCATCGTCGAAGCTGCAATGAAATTGTTGAATTGCCCGGCGAGCACCTCCTGCGTGCTCTCGGCCAGCATCAGGCCCCAGCTGACGCCGTGCTGGATTCCCAGGCCCAGGAAGCTCAGGATGACCTCTGTCTTGATCGCCGCGACGAAGGCAATGCTGGTCTGCACCAGCAGGATGGGAACCGTGTTCGGCAGGACGTGGCGCAGGACGATCGTCAGTTCCGGGAGGCCGATCACGCGGGCGGCCAGGACGAATTCCCGGGGTTTCAGTTTCATCACCTCGGCGCGCACCAATCTCGCGGTCGCGGTCCAGAATGTGCCCACCATCGCCACATGCATGGCCCAGGGGCTGCCCTGCAGCGCGAAGGCGACCGCGGCGACCAGCAGGTAAAAGGGGATGGAATCCAGCACCCCCTTGACCCACAGAATGACCCCGTCGGCCCAACCGTGGCTGTTCCAGCCTGCCAGCGCACCCAGCGCCGCGCCCAGGGCAGTGGACAGCAGCGCCACGATCATGCCGATTTCAAAGGCTGTTCGCACGCTGTAAACGGCTCGCTCGAAGATGTCCTGCCCGACAACGTTGGTGCCGAACCAGAACTGCGGCCCGGCGGGCTCCCAGCGCCCGCCGCGGGCGGCCGCCCAATCCTGCCCGATCATGCCCAGCCACACCCCGAGTGCGAGAAGTGCGAAGAGCGTCACGATGGCCAGGCCGATCAATCCGGCCCGGTCGGCGCGCAGGCGCTGCCAGAGGCGCCGGGCGTACGCCATCAGGCCACCCTCGGGTCGAGCAGCCGGTAAAGGATGTCGACTCCCGTCTGGATCAGCACGAAAGCAACGGCAGTCAGCGCAACCACGGCTTTGAGCAGCGGCTGGTCGCCGCTGGTGATGGCGTCGAAAGTCGCCTTGCCGACACCCGGAATCCCGAAGTAGGTTTCGATCAGCAGGCTGCCCGAGATCACCACCAGGGGAATGGAAAACAGGACCCGGGTGATGATCGGTACCGCGCTGTTTCGAAGCACGTGCTTCCACATGATCACCCCCGGGGAAGCGCCGAAAGCGAGGGCCGTGCGGATATGGTCCTTGCCGTATTCCTCGGCGAACACCGCGCGGTAGAAGCGCGTGTTGTAACCGATGGTGACCGCTACCAGGCAGATCGTCGGAACAGCGACGTAGTACAGGTAGGAGGGTAGATCGCCAACCTGCCAGCCGCGCACCGGAAACCAGTTCAGCCCGTAAGGCGTGCTGAGCAAAACCTGCAGCGCGATGATGATGATCAGGAAGCTGAGGCTCATTCCAACCACGGATACGCCCGAAATCAGCCGGTCGACCCACTGTCCCTGGCGCCTGACCGCCGCAATCGCCAGCCAGATACCCAGCAGGTTACCCAGCACGAAGCCGGGCAGCATCAGCGCCAGGGTGATCGGCACGGTCCTCGCGAGAATGCGGCTTACGCGCTCTCCCGAGGAATTGGAAACGCCCAGGTCCAGCATGGCCAGGTCCCGGAGGAAGTCCGCGTACCGAACCGGAAAGCTCCGGTCGTAGCCGAGTTCCCGCCGGACCTCCGCAAGCTGCTCCGCGCTGGCGTTTTTGCCCACCAGCGTGTAGGTCTGATCCGGCCCGAACCAGACCATCAACAGAAAACTGATGACGGTCACACCAAGAACCAGCAACAGACCCTGCAGGCTCTTGCGCAGCAGGTATCCGAACATGGCTAGAGTGCCCCGGGTCCGTCGTCCCTTGCCGGGCTGACGTCCACGAAGCGGAAGAAGTAGCCACCGACGAAGGATCGGTCGGGCAGCAGCGCGTGTTCCCTGCGCCACAGCAGGATCAGCGTGCGCGAGATGCCGCTGATGGTGGCACAGTCGTCGATGAGGATGCGGTTCATGTTCCGGTACATGGCGGTGCGCAGCGGCGATGGCTGCATGGTCGCGCTGGCGCGGTAGAGACGGTTGAACTCCTCGTTATCGTAATTGGCGATATTCGAACCGGGTGCGGCGTTGGGGCCGAAGAACAGCTGCATCGTGTTCTCTGCATCGGGGTAATCCATGGTCCAGCCGGTGGTGGTGAGCATGACCTCGCGATTGAGATACGCCTTGGCATAGTCACCGTACGTCGCAAAAGTGAGCGCGCGAATCTTTTCCGGCGGGTAGCCGATATCCGCCATGAAACTGCGGAACTGCTCATACATCTGCCGCTCCGTGACGCTCGAGGGGAAGCCGTACTCCAGCACTGGCAGGTTGCCCGCATGCCAGCC
>JBFFUJ010000036.1:0-14247 GCA_041571375.1 Lysobacterales bacterium
GAGCACATAGCCACCGAAGCCATACAGTAAAGCGCCGCCGTGAAACCAGAGTCCCTGCGGCTCGTGGAACGCCTGTTGAATCCTCCGCATCACCGTTTGCTCCGACTGCCTGAGCCGCCAAGTATCGGCCGGGCTATTTTTCGCTGCAAGTCGGTTTTGGGTTAGGATGCCCGACTGTGACCCGATCATCGTGAAGCGATGCGCCGAGCCTTTCTCATCCTAGCCCTCCTGCTGCCGACCGGGGTCCTGTGCGACACGCCTGCGCCAGACCAATGGTACCTGAACGGCGGCAATTACCACGGTGAACACTTCAGTTCACTGGCGGAGATCAACGACCGCAATGTCGCGGGGCTCGGTCTCGACTGGTCCATCGACCTGCCCGCACCCAACGGCATCGCCGCCACGCCCATTGTCACCGACGGCGTGATCTACCTGTCCGGGCCGTTCTCGATCGTCTGGGCGATCGACGCCAGCGACGGCAGGATTCTGTGGACCTTCGACCCCAAGGTCGTCCTCACGGAGGCGAACGACTGGACCGGGCGGGTCAATCGCGGCGTGGCGGTTTGGGGCGACCGCGTACTGGTGACCGTCTCGGACTGCCGCCTGATCGGCCTCGATCGCGCCAGCGGCCATCCGGCATGGTCACAGCTCACCTGCGACCCCGAACTGGGGTACAGCATCAGCGACGCCCCGCACGTGGGCGGCGGCAAGGTGTTCGTCGGCAACGCCGGCTCGGAGCAGAGCAAGCGGAACCGGGGCTACGTCTCGGCCTACGACGCCGCGACCGGCGAGTTCCTGTGGCGCTTCTACACCGTGCCGAGCCACCGTCCCGAGGAGAACACGACGGCCGCCATGAAAATGGCCTACGAAAGCTGGAGCGGGGACGCGCTCGAGAAATTCGGCGGAGGCGGCAGCAACTGGAACGAGATGACCTACGACCCGGAGACCGATCTGCTCTATTTCGGCACCGGCGGCGCCCTCCCCTACGTCCATGAGCTGCGCAGCCCGGGCGGTGGCGACAACCTGTTCACCTCCTCAGTCGTCGCCGTCCATGCCGCGACCGGCGAGTACGCCTGGCACTACCAGACCGTGCCGCAAGACAGCTGGGAGTACAACGCCACCATGAACATCGTGCTGGCCGACCTGGAAATCGACGGGCAGCCGCGAAAAACCCTGCTGATTGCACCCAAGAACGGGTTTTTCTACGTGCTGGACCGCAGCAACGGCGAACTGCTGTCGGCCCACAACTACGTCAAGGTGAACTGGGCCACGCACATCGACATGGAGACCGGCCGGCCGGTACTGGACCCGGAAGGCATGTACTGGAAGGCGCCGCCCGGCACCCGCGCCGTGGTATGGCCCAACATGTGGGGCGCGCACGGCGCGCAGCCGATGGCCTATCACCCGGGCGAGCGGCTGGTCTACATTCCAGCCGTCAACGTGCCGGACGTGGTCACCTGGCATGGCGACGGGGAGTTCGACGACACGCTCGAGATGTTCGACGAGGTGGATGGCCGGCCCCATGTGCCGGGCATGCTGATCGCCTGGGATCCCGTCGCGCAAAGGGCCCGCTGGTCGGTCGAACATGAGGTCGCTCTCAATGGCGGGGTGCTGGCCACGGCCGGCAACCTCGTATTCCAGGGTGACGCCAACGGTCTCTTCAGCGCCTACCATGCCCGGACCGGTGAGCGGCTCTGGTCCGCCGCTACCGCCTCAGCCATCAGTGCCGCGCCGGTCAGCTATCGGTACGCGGGCCGTCAGCGCGTACTCGTTCCGATCGGTGCCGGCAGCGGCATCCAGTTCGCCTATCCGACCTTCACGGCCGGCCGCAAGACCACCGGCAAAACCCGGCTGATGTCCTTTTCGCTCCAGGGCAGGGCCCCCATGCCCGACACGACCCCGGTAACCCGCAAACTGCCCGAACTGCCGCCGCTGGACGCCACAGGCGAAACCGTGGCGCGAGGCCTCGGGCTTTACGACGCGCATTGCGACAGCTGCCACGGCAAGGCGACGGTGGCACGCTTCGGCGGCACCGTGCCGGATCTGCGCTATGCCAGCCGCGAAACGCACCTGCAGTGGAACGGGATCGTCATCGGGGGCGCCTTGTCATCCCGCGGCATGCCGGCGTACGAGCTGACCACCGAAGATTCCGAGGCCATCCGCACCTACGTGCTGTCGCGCGCTCACCAGCTGCGGGATGATTCGCAGGACTGAGTCGGCGCGCTGCTAGCGTCCGGTCTGCGGCAGCATCGTGGGTAACCGTGCCCGCGGCCGGTGCTTCCGATCCGGCACGGGCGGGGCCTTTTCCTGCAGCAGCCAGGCAAGCGCCGCGCGGGGCATGAGGCCGCTGTCCCTTTCCGCGCCGGTCACCACGTCGAGTCGCCAGGCGAAGGGCACAGCCATCTGCGCCGCCGCTGCTCGCGAAGCCGCGAAAAAAGCCTGTCCACGAACCAGGCGGTCCGCGATCGAATCGAGGCTTTCGGGCACCTGCAGCAAAGTCGGGCCGCGGTCGGCAGCGTCCCGCCCTGCGAGCATGACCGTCAGCGGCCGCTGCAGGGCCTCCTGCAGCTGCGGCGGACCGGCCCCCGAACCCTTCAGGCCCAGCGGATAGTCGACGTACGGATCCGGCAGGGTATACCAGTCGGCGCCCGCTGCCACGGCCCGGTCCACATGGGAACGGGGAAGGTGGAACAGGAAACGGTGGACGAACTGGGCTCCGGCCGCATGCCCATAAATGGCGTAATCGGTCGTCGTCATACCGAAACGCCGCCGAACCTGGTCGAATGCCGCGTCGATCGCGGAGAAAGCCCAGTCGGACGGCGGCAGCGCGCGCCCTGCGGCGTCGACCACGTTGCCCAGGGCATAGCCGTCCGCGCCCGGGAAGTGCCGCTCGCTGAACTCGGGCACCACCAGCAGGAAATCGTGCTCGACAGCCAGTTCGTGCCACTGATCCCGGACTTCCCAGGCATTGCGCCGGCTGCCGTGCATGACGAAGACGACGGGGCGGTCTGGCGCCAGGCCGAGCGGGCGGCTCAGGAATACTCTTTGCTGGATGCCTGCCGGCGTTTCGATCACGACCCGGATTTTCGCAGCCGCCACCTCTTCCAGGGGCAGAAGCAGCAGACAGATCACGAGCAACGACGGCCACCACCGCTCAGCCATGAAACGAACTCTCCGAACGCCTTCCGCAAGGTCTGCGGTATCGGGCTTCATTCTACACCGGCCGGAGGCCGCCGCGACGGCCACGCTTTGCCATGCGGGACCCCGCCGCGCAATAATGCGCAACGAGCGGCGGCTGCGCCGCCCCACGACCCATCCCCCGAACAGGGCTGGGGGAACCAGCGCTCAAGCGGAGACGGCATGAACCAGAACGACAGCACGAACCAGATCAACAACCAGGATGGCCTCGCCATACACTGGAAGATCCTGATTGCCCTGCTGCTCGGTGCCGGGGTGGGCTACCTGAGCATCGATGTGACCATTAACGGGATGCCGCTGGTGGCCGTTTACGATTTCGGCGGCCAACTGTTCCTCAATGCATTGAAGATGCTGATCGTGCCGCTGATCGCCTCCTCGATCGCGCTGGGCGTCGCCGGGCTCGGCAACACCGATTCCCTCGGCAGCATGGGACTGAAGACCGCCGCATTCTATGTCCTCACCACCGGCACCGCGATCGTGACTGGACTGATCGTGGTCAACCTCGTGCAGCCCGGCGTCGTCGATGGCCAGCCGGCCGGCGACCTGCTGGCCCTGGCCGGGAATTCGGACGAACTGCAGGCCCGGCTGTCCGGGCGCGGGCTCGGCGAGATCCCCCGCATGCTGCTGAGTGCCGTCCCGCAGAACATCGTCGCGGCCGCGGCGGCCAACGAGATGCTGGCGCTGATCTTCTTCAGCGCCGTGTTCGGCTATTTCATGTCGCAGATCGAACACGAACTGGCCGAGACCCTGTACCGCCTGACCAATGCCGTGTTCCAGACCATGCTCAAGGTCACCCACTGGGTCATGGGCTTCGCCCCCTACGGCGTATTCGCGCTGGTCGCCGCGGTGGTCGCCAAGACGGGTTTCGACGCCGCCGGGCCGCTGGTGACGTTCAGCGTCGCCGTGCTGTCCGCACTCATGATCCACTTCTTCCTGACGCTGCCCGGCTACGTGCGGCTGTTCGCGCAGCGCAGCCCGATCCAGCTGTTCAAGGCAGTCGCGCCCGCGCTGCTCACGGCATTCTCGACCTCGTCGTCCTCGGCCACGCTGCCGGTCACCATGGGCAACCTGGAAGTGCGCGCCGGCGTGCCCAACAAGTACACCAGCTTCGTGCTGCCGCTGGGTGCCACCGTCAACATGAACGGCACCGCGCTGTACGAGTGCATGGCGGCCATGTTCATCGCCCAGGCTTACGGCATTGAGCTCAGCCTGACCACACAGTTTCTGGTGGTGACCGTCGCTCTGATCACGTCCATCGGCGTTGCCGCCGTGCCGTCGGCCTCGCTGGTCGCGATCGCCATCATCCTGACGGCGATCGGACTGCCGATCGAGGCCATCGGCGTGCTGCTGGTGTTCGATCGCATCCTGGACATGTCGCGCACTGCCACCAACGTGTTCGGCGACGCCTGCTGCACGGTGATCGTGGCACGCCTGCAGGGCGAGGAGTTGCCCCGTCTGGAACGCCGTGCGCCTGATTGACGCCGCCTGGCCCGCTCTGCTGTAATGCTCGGGAACCGCCCCCACCCTTCGCCACCAGGCTGGCATGACTGATTTCGAGAGCATCTGGCACTACCCGCTGATCCGGCTCAGTTCCGGCATCGAGGTCACCGCCGGCCAGGTCCTGCTGACGTTCCTCGTGATCGCGGCCGGCCTGTTCCTGATCTGGCTGCTGCAGCGCTTGCTCGGCCGATGGATGCGCCAATCCAAGGTGGATGCCAATGTCGCGCAGACGATTCAACGCATCGTGTTCTGGGTGCTTCTGGTCGTCCTGTTCATCACAGCGCTGGGGATGCTGCGCATCCCGGTCACGGCGCTGGCTTTCATCAGCGGCGCGGTCGCCATCGGGGTCGGTTTCGGTGCGCAGAACATCATCAACAACCTGATCAGCGGCTGGATCCTGATGTCGGAGCGGCCGGTGCGCATCGGCGACTTCGTCGAACTCGACGACCGGAACCGCGGCACCGTCGAAGCGATCGGCAACCGCTCGACCCGCATCAGGCGCATCGATGGCGTGCACTTGCTGGTGCCGAACAGCCAGATGCTGGAACGGACCGTCATCAACTGGACCCTGGTCGACCGCAAGTTCCGCACTACGGTCCGCGTGGGGGTGGTCTACGGCTCGCCGGTCCGGCTGGTCGAAAAGCTGCTGCACCAGGCCGTCCGGGAGCAGAAAGAGGCCCTGACGGATCCGTCCCCGATCGTGGTATTCGAAGATTTTGGTGACAATGCGCTGGTTTTCGACGTCTATTTCTGGTGCGAGGCGGCAGCCGAACGCGAGTTGCGCATGATCCGCAGCGACATCCGTTTCCGCATCGACGAGCTGTGCCGCGAGCACGACGTCGTCATCGCCTTTCCGCAGCGCGACGTGCACCTCTACGCGAGAACACCCATCGAGGTCAGGACATGGGCCGGCGCGGGGCCTGGAGAGGAGGATCAAGGCCGATGATCGAACCAAAGGATCGCATGGAGGTCGCCGGGATCGTTGCGCTGCGGCTCGACGGCCGTGGCGGCGCCAGTCAGCTACCCCTGGCCGCAGCGCTCCGCGCTGGAGAGGGCTCGAACGTGTGGATCCACATCGATTTTTCCAAAGCGGAGACCGCGGACTGGGCGCTGAACCAAAGCGGCCTGGACTACGCGGTGATCGGCCCGATGCTGGACAGCGAAAGCCGGCCCCGGACCGTTCAGCACGGACCGGGCGTGCTGACCATGTTGCGTGGGGTCAACCTGAATCCCGGCGCCCGGCTCGAGGATATGATTTCCGTGCGCATCTGGCTGGAACCCGGCCGCGTGGTCACCGCAAGCCGCCGCTCGCTGCGTTCACTCGCGGAAATCCGGGAATCGATTGACCGTGCCGAGGGGCCGGATTCGCCCAGCCATCTGGTCATCGACCTGATCGATCGGCTGAATCACTACATCGCGGAGGTTATCGAGCAGATCGAGGAGAAAATCGATCTTGCCGAGGATGAGGCCAGCGCGGACAGCAGCCTCAACCGGGCCAGCGATTTCAATCGCCTGCGCCGGCAGACCGCGCAGATTCGCCGCTACCTTTCGCCCCAGCGCGAGGCGCTCGACCGCCTGTCCCGCGGCACGGACAGTCTGTTCGGCACGGAAGAGATGATCGACCTGCGGGAGCAGCTCAACCGCCTGACCCTCGGTCTCGAGGACCTGGACCTCGTCCGCGAGCGGGCTCTGGTGGCTCAGGAGGAATTCCTCGGGATGCTGGCGCACGAACAGAACACCCGCATGCTGCTGCTGTCCATCGTGGCCGCGGTTTTCCTGCCGCTGTCATTCCTGACCGGCCTGTTCGGCATGAACGTCGCGGGACTGCCGGGCCTGGAGTATCCAGGCTCCTTCATCCTCATCGTCGTGCTGATGCTGGGCGTTTCGGGTTTGATCCTGTGGTTTCTGCACCGACAAAAGTGGCTGTGATCGGCGGATCGGATTTATCTTGACATAAAGATTTTTTGGTCTTTTAATGCAGGCGAATGGCCAGAGAACCCCGCAAAGCCGCCCGCATGAAGCCTCGCAAACGCAAGATCGAGAATCCCCCGGCGCCCAAGCGTTCCAGCCGCGGGCCGGCCAGATCGCGCCGCAAAATGCCTGTCAGCGAACCTCGCAAAACCCGACGTACCCATACCTGAGCCGCGATCTGCCAGGCGGCATGTCCATGGACGCCGCCGCGCGACTGCGAAAATAGGTGATGGACCAGCTGAAACGTGCCGACCCTACCAATCGGCCCGTTCGCCGAACTGCTCCCACTCATCGAGTTGCGAGTAAAGCTTTTTCATGTCGTTGCGGCGTTCGATCTTGCGGCGGGCGCTGAAGCGTTCCTCGGTCTCGAAGTAGTCGTCCCA
Source organism: Lysobacterales bacterium (assembly GCA_041571375.1). Lineage (GTDB taxonomy): Bacteria > Pseudomonadota > Gammaproteobacteria > Xanthomonadales > SZUA-36 > CALKKN01. The sequence goes on from JBFFUJ010000036.1 coordinate 7,053, forward strand.
GCCGGACCCCTGCATTTCCCTGGAAAGCTCTTTGACATCGAGCCCCTCGTCGTACAGATCGTCGAATTCGTCAAGCGGATCGAAATCCAGCTCCCTGAACTTCTTCCTCGCTTTCTTGGTCATTTTTGGATCTCCGTTCAAAGGCACCGCGCCTTCAAACGCGACTTTTAAGTCCATTTTCCTTTGATGTCAAGATATTTAATCACGAGACAAATACGTTATGCTGAGCCTTATGGCACAGGACTCGGTAGACGCCCTGCAGCAGGACTGGAACGACCAGCGGCCCGACCTCGACAGCGACGCAATGGGGATCGTGTTGCGCATCCAGGCCCTGGACAAGATTCTGGGTGACCAGGCGGCTGAGAGCTTGCAGGCTTTCGGTCTGCAGTGGTGGCAGTACGACGTGCTTTCGGCCCTGAGGCGGCAGGGCCTGCCATACCAGATGGCGGCCACGGAACTGGCGGCAGCCAGCCGACTGACTTCGGGCGCGATGACCAACCGCATCGACCGTCTCGAAAACAGCAGTCTCGTGCGCCGTCTGCACGATTCGGATGACCGGCGGCGCGTGATCGTCCGGCTCTCCCGCGAAGGCCGCCGACTGATCGATCAAGCATTAGAGGCACGCTTCGAAATGGCGTCCGCCGCACTCGCCAGCCTCGATGACCACAGCCGTCGACAACTCAGCGATTTGTTGCGTCAGTTGCTTCTGGCCCAGGAAGGCCAGGAGCACGGTTGAGACCGCCCGGCCGATGAACACAATGCACCAAACCGATTACAGCGGGCTGAGCTTCTGGCATGCACAGCTGCCCGGACCATTGCAGCCCCGCCCTGCCCTGCAATCCGATGTTCGCTGCGACGTCGCCATCGTCGGCGCCGGCTACACCGGCCTGTGGACCGCCTGGTACCTGAAGCAGATGGAACCCGCTCTGAACATTACGGTCCTGGAGTCGGAGATCGCCGGTTTCGGCGCCTCAGGTCGCAATGGCGGCTGGTGCTCCGCCTTCTTCTCGGGAATCGACCACTGGTATCGGGACCCTGCGCAACGGGACTCCGCGCTGGGCCTGCAGCGACTGATGTTCCAGACCGTCGCGGACATCGGGCGCCTGGCCGATGAATTGTCCATCGACTGCCATTTCGAACAGTCGGGGGTGCTGGAGGTCGCCGTGAACGAGGCCCAACTGGGGCGCCTGCGATCCGAATACGATGCCCTGCGCGCGCTGGGTTTCGCGGAGGAGGATTTCCGCTGGCTCGAGGGCGATCCATTGCGCGCGAGCCTGGCAGTCCACGGCGCGAAGGCGGCAATTTATACGCCGCATTGCGCGGCCATCCACCCGGCGCACCTGGTCCGCGGGCTGGCCCAGCGACTCGAGGAACTTGGCGTCACCATCTACGAACGAACCCAGGTGACGGAATTCGCCAGCGGCCGCGTGCGCACAGACGGCGGCCAGGTCATCGCCGATACGGTTTTGCTGGCCACCGAGGGTTACGGAACCCAGCTGCCGGGCGACCGGCGGCGCCTGATCCCGGTTCACTCGACGATGGTCGTGACCGAACCGTTGGACGAACCGTTACTCGAACGGCTTCGCTTCGATCGTCGCTACTGCTTCGGCAACCTGGACTGGCTCATCACCTATGGCCAGCTGACCGCGGACCGCCGGATCGCCTTTGGCTGCCGCGGCGAATATTACTACGGCTCCGGCGTCCGTCATCGCTTCGAGGACAGCGACCCCGTATTCGATCGGGTCCGCCAGACGTTACTGCGCTTTTTCCCGGACCTCGAGGGCGTGCGCTTCACCCACGCCTGGGGTGGTGCGCTGGGAGTGGCGCGCGGCCTGCAGCCCAGCGTCCATTTCGATTCCGCAAGCCGTATCGGCCGGGCGGGCGGCTACTTCGGCAACGGGGTGGCGGCGAGCCACCTGGCCGGGCAGACGCTGGCCGATCTCGTCACGGGGCGCGACAGCGAACGGACCCGTACACCCTGGGTCAACCCCCCGGACTCCGAACGCCGGTGGGAACCCGAGCCCCTGCGGTGGCTGGGCTTTCGCGCCGCGCGACGCCTGATGTCTCTGACCGACCGCGCGGAGTCACGCGGCAGCCGCGGCGCGCCAATGCTCCAGCGGCTCTTCAGCGGCCTGATGCAGTAAACTCGCTGCAATGGATCGCAGCAACCCGCCCCAAGAACACACCGGTTCCTGGTACGCTGCGACCGCCAGCGAAACCACGGACTATCCACAACTGCAGGAGCGGTTGTCCGTGGACATCTGCGTCGTCGGCGGCGGCTTCACGGGCGTCGCGACAGCGCTCACGCTGGCCGAGCGCGGTTACTCCGTGGCCGTGGTCGAGGCCAACCGCATCGGCTGGGGGGCCTCTGGCCGCAATGGCGACCAGCTGATCAACGGCATCTCGGGGCTGACCCGGCTGCAGAAGAGATACGGCGACGGCATCGCCGACATGCTGTGGGACTTGCGCTGGCGCGGCAACGACATCGTGCGCGAGCGCATCGCGAAATACGCCATCGACTGCGACCTCCGCGACGGCTACATCGACACCGCGGTCAAACCGCGCCACCTGAAGGCATTGGACGCATGGGCCGGCGAGCTCGAGCGGCGACGTTTTCCGCACGCCTGGGAACTCTGGGACCGGTCGAAGACCTGCGAAATGCTGGGAACCGACGCGTACACGGGTGGCCTGGTCAATTACTACGACGGTCACCTGCATCCTCTGAATCTCTGTATCGGTGAGGCCCGCGCGGCCCACGGCCTGGGCGCCCGGATATTCGAACAGTCGCCCGTCCTGCGCGTCGAGCATGGACCGCGGCCCAGCGTCGTAACGGCCAACGGCCGCATCCAGGCCGACAGCGTGGTGCTGGCCGGCAATGCCTACCACGGCCTCGAGCGAGATCATCTGGCCAACCTGGTTTTCCCCGCCGGCAGTTTCATCATCGCGACCGAACCCCTGACGGAAGCGCTGGCCCGCGAAATCAACCCGCTCGATCTCGCCGTCTGCGACATGAACGAAATCCTCGACTACCACCGGCTCTCGCCGGACCGTCGCCTGCTGTACGGCGGTCGCTGCAATTATTCCGGCCGCGACCCGGCCAGCATCAAGGCCGCGATACTGCCGCGCATGCTGAAGATCTACCCGCAGCTCGAGGGCGTGCGCATCGATTACGAGTGGGGCGGCAAGATCGGCATCGTCCTGAACCGGGTACCGCTGCTCGGGCGCATCCAGGGCAACGTATATTATTGCCAGGGCTATTCGGGCCACGGCGTCAACGTGACGCACACCCTGGGTGAGATCACGGCGGACGCGATCTGCGGCACGCTGGAGGTCTTCGACCTGTTTGCCGACTACCCGCATTTCCGTCTGCCCGGAAGCCAGTGGTTCGGTAATCAGCTGATCGCACTCGGCATGCTGTATTACCGGATGAAGGACCTGTTTTAGCCGAAGCCGGAAAGACCACCGCAGACGGTCGTCTCCGCGCCCTGATGCTGCGCCGGCAATCGATTTGCAGTATCCTGAAAATTCCCTTTCCCAGCACCGGTTTTCAGCCATGAACTGCGCTACCCGAATCGTCTTTGCGGCCATCTGGCTGCTCGTTTGCTGCGCGCTGCCCACCGCCTTTGCCGACAGCGGTACCGATTCACTGGAGGGCCTCGAATGGCGCCTGGTCGGACCCTGGCGCGGCGGGCGCGTCACCACGGTCACCGGCGTGCCCGGCCAGCCCAACCTGTACTACATGGGCGCGACCGGCGGAGGTGTCTGGAAAACCGAAAACGCAGGCACCACCTGGGAAAACCTCTCGGACGCTGACTTCAGGGTGGGCACGATCGGCGCGGTGGCCGTCGCCAAATCCGACCCCAACGTCATTTACGTCGGCACCGGCGAGTCACCCATACGCGGCGTGACCACTTCCCACGGCGACGGGGTCTGGAAATCGACCGACGGCGGCCAGGGCTGGACCCACCTCGGGCTGGAGCAAGCCGGCCAGATCGCGCGCATCCAGATCCACCCGACCAATCCCGACATCGCGTACATCGGCGTGCAGGGCCAGATCTGGGGGCCCAGCGAGCAGCGCGGCGTATTCCGGACCACCGATGGCGGCAAAACCTGGGAGCAGGTCCTCCAGGTCGGCCCGCGCACCGGCGCCTCCGATCTGCGCATGGACCCGACCAACCCCCGAATTCTTTATGCCGGGATGTGGAACCACGGGCGCACACCCTGGTTCATCCACTCCGGCGGCAGCGATGGCGGCATCTATAAAACCACGGACGGCGGTGACAGCTGGCAGAAGCTGGGCGGCGGACTGCCGGAAATGATCGGCAAGATCGGCGTGGACGTCTCGGCCACCAGCCCAAGCCGCGTCTACGCGATCATCGAGGCCGAGCCGGGGCTCGGGGGTCTGTGGCGGAGCGACGACGGCGGCGAAACCTGGTCCCTGATCAACGGCCACCGCATGCTGCACACCCGTGCCTGGTATTACATCCATCTCGCGGCCGATCCGACCGATGAAAACACCGTATACGTCCTGAACACGGGCCTGTACAAGTCCATCGACGGCGGCGCGAACTGGGAACTGCTGACCACGCCACACGGCGACCACCATGACCACTGGATCAATCCCGACGATGGCCGCAACATGATCAGCGGCAACGACGGTGGCGCCACGGTGACCTTCGATGGCGGGGAGACCTGGTCGAGCATCATGAACCAGCCGACCGCCCAGTTCTATCGCGTCACCACCGACAATCTCTCGCCGTTCAACATCTATGGCGGGCAGCAGGACAACACCACGGTTGCCATTGCCAGCGAGAGCCTTTACGGCGGCATCGGCGAGGCCGACTACATCGATGTCGGCGGCGGCGAAAGCGCGCACATTGCATTCGATCCCGACGACCCCCGCCTGATTTACGCCACCTCGATCAACGGAACGCTGACCGAATACAACAGCGAAACACAGGCCGAGCGAATCATCATCCCCTATCCCGAAATGATGTACGGCAAGGATTCGCGGGACCTGAAATACCGCGTCAACTGGAACACCCCGGTCGCGGTTTCGCCGCACGATGCCTCGGTGATCTATTACGGAGCCCAGTTCGTGCTGAAGAGCACCGATCGCGGGGCCAACTGGACCCCGATCAGCCCGGACCTCACCCGCAACGACCCCGAAAAACAGGGCCGCAACGGCGGCCCGCTGACGCCGGAAAACGTGGGCGCGGAGTTCTACAACACGATCTTCTACATCGTCGAATCCCCGCACGAGCGCGGCACGATCTGGGTGGGCAGCGACGACGGCCTGGTGCACGTGACGCGCGACGGCGGCGAAAACTGGGTGAACGTGTCGCCGCCGCACAAGGGCAAGCACGACGACGAGGCTTACATCAATGCCATCGAGATCAGCCCGCACGACCCCGGTACCGCGTACCTGGCGGTCACCGGTTTCAAGCTGAACGATTTCAGCCCCTACATCTACAAGACCACGGATTACGGCAAGCGCTGGAAACGCATCGACGCCGGCCTGCCGGCCGCTACCTTCGTCCGCGTGGTGCGCGAGGACCCGGCCCGCCGCGGCCTGCTCTACGCCGGCGCCGAGGGCGGCATGTTCGTTTCCTTCAATGACGGCGAAGACTGGCATTCTCTGGAGCTGAATCTGCCGCCCGTGCCGATCACCGACCTGGCGATCCGCCACGACAAGCTGGTCGCCGCCACGCAGGGGCGCTCCTTCTGGGTGCTGGATGACCTGTTCATGGTCCGGGAGGCAGCGGCCGGCATCGGCGGCCGTGAGCTGCAGATGTTCGCGCCCGGAACCGTTGCGATGCAGCGCCAGCGCGGGGGGGAAGCCGGGGCCTTCGAGGGCAGCAACCCGCCGGCCGGCGTGCCGCTGTATTACCTGCTGGACGAGGAGAGCGGGGCGCCGCTGCGCATCGAGATCCTGGGCGACGACGGTGGCCTGGTGCGTCGCTACAGCAGCGAGGAGGGCGACTTCGACCGCTGCCGGGTCGCCAACATGGATCCCCGCCACCCGTTCGAACTGGAGTTCCCGACCACGGACAAGGGCCTGAACAAGTGGGTCTGGGACCTGCGCCGTGACGGCGTGCACTGCATCGAAGACGTCAAGATCTTCGCCGGCTTCGGCGGCCCCACCGTGCCGCCAGGCTCGTATCGCGCCCGCGTCACCCAGGGAGACTTCAGCGCCGAGACAGCATTTGCGCTCGCGCCGGATCCCCGCCTGGAAGCCACGCCCCAGGAAATCCAGCAGTGGTCGGCACGGCTCGACGAGACCGCCGCCCTGCTGGACACGATCCTGCGGCGCCTCGGGGAGGCACGCAAGGCACGCACCCAGGTCGAAGCGCTGATGGCCGAATTCCCCGGGGATGCGACGCTGCAGCAGGCCGGCACAGTCGCCGTCGGGGTGATTACGGCCTGGGACCACCGGCTCAACCAACCGCTGCACGAGACCTACGAGGACGAGGACGCCTGGGAAACCATGCTCGCGGGCCAGGTCCGTTACCTGCTCGATCGAATCGACCGGACCGGTGCGCCGGTCACGGGCGGCCAGCTGGAACGGCTGGCGGACCTCAGGGCGGAGTGGCAGCTGCGACTGCAGGAACTGCAGGGCATCAACGAGCGTCACCTGGCCCCGTTGAACCAGTGGGCGCGCGATCAGGGCGTCGCGCACATCACTGTGCCCGACGCGTAGCCTGCGGCACCGCGAATGGCCAGGCGCAGCCGGGACACTCGGCGTCGCCGGGGCGGGAGCGGCATCCGCCAGCTGCCCTGGCGCGATATCGTCAATGCCTACCCGCCCGCGGAAATCCTGAGCGCCGACCAGCTCGAGGCCGTGCACGGGGCCTCGATGGAGCTGCTCGAGCGCCAGGGCCTGCGCGTGCTGCACGAGGGCGCGCGCCGCTTGCTGCGCCAGGCCGGCGCCGCGGTCGATGACTCGAGCCAGATGGTTCGCTTGGACCGCCACCTGGTCCTCGAGCAGATCGCCCTCGCGCCTTCGGAATTCACCCTGCACGCCCGCAACCCGCAGAAGAATGTTCAGGTCGGCGGCCGGCACGTCGCGTTCACCTCGGTCGGCGGGCCTGCCTACTGCAGCGATCTGGACCGCGGTCGTCGGCGTGGACGCTTCGAAGAGGTCTGCGACTACCTGAAGCTGGTCCAGAGCCTGGACATCAGCCACCCGGAAGGC
>JBFFUJ010000037.1:0-14184 GCA_041571375.1 Lysobacterales bacterium
ACAACGGCGACGCCGATGTGGTGTAAGACAGGCGGCTTCATGAGCGAATTCTTTTCTCGACCGCCGCAACGGTCTCTTCGACGAACGAGTATGGGTTCAAGCGACCCTTCGCCGCTTGCTCGGCAGCCTGATCGGTATCGATACCGAGGATCTGGGACAATTCGAATTCCTTGCCGGGCGCGCGGATCTGACGCCACCCGAAATGGAGAAGGTGGTGCAGCTCCAACAGGCCCTGCAGCAGCGGCCGGAACTCTCCGTCGAGATTCCACCTGTCTTCGACCCGAGGATCGATATTCCGGCGCTGCGGTTCGAGCAGCTCAAGGGCGCCGTGATCGAACGGCTTGGGTCAGGCGACGGCGACCCCGAGGGTGAATTCCGCATGCTGAACGATCGTGTCCGCGGCATCCTGGAGGACCTTCTCGTCGAGCGACACCCGGAAGTGACGCTGGAGTCCGTGAAGCAGGCCTACCTCGCGCCGCCTGCGGGCGACCCGGACGGCAAACCTGTGCTGGACGAACTCGCCTACGCGGCGGAATTGCGCGATCGACTGCTGGCGTCCGAAACCATCGGCCAGGACGAGCTGGCGGCGCTGGCATCGGCGCGGGCCGATTCGGTGCGGCAGGCCTTCCTGGCGAGCGGCGAGTTCGACACGGCGCGCGTGGTTCTGGCCGAGCCGGTGCAGACCGAATCCGAAGACGACGAGTGGGTCGTCATGGAACTGGGCGTCGCATCGAATTGATCATTCCCCGTAGGGAATCCAGATATTCTTGATTTCGGTCGCCTTGCGCAGGAACGCCTCTCCCTGGCCTTGTTCGCGGTCGAACCAGTCGTGGTACAAGCCGTGGTTCACCCAGGTGCGTTTCATCGTCGACGCGGCTTCCTCCTCCACCAATTTGCTGCCGCGGCGGCTGCCCCAGTACCAGAACCCCTCGATGTCCTGATGCCTGGCCAGCACCTCGGTCAGCACCTCACGGTCTCCGGTGACGATATTCACCGCTCCGCCCGGCAGGTCGGAGGTGTCCAGAACCTGGTAGAAATCAGTGGCGAGCAGCGCATAATGCCAGGAGGGAACGACCACGACCCGGTTACCCATCGCGAGTGCCGGCATGACGGTCGACACGAAGCCAAGCAGACCGGCCTCCTCCGGGGCCACAATGGCCATGACGCCCAACGGTTCGCGCATCGCCAGTGTGACGTTTCGGAACGGGGTGGCGTGCACGCGGCTGTCGTACTTGTCCGTCATTGCCGCATAGGTGTAGATGCGTCGCAGGCACAGGGCGAACTCCGCCTTTGCCTCCGCCGGGCCCCTGCCACTCAATTGCTCGATGCGGTGCATAAATTCCGACGACCGCGCCGCGAGATTCTCGGCGATGTAATACATCACCTGCGAGCGATTGTAGGCTGTGGCCCTGGTCCAGGCCTCGGCAGAGCGCGCCGCCTCGACCGCTTTGCGGATGTCCTTGCGATTACCGGCCGGGACCTCTGCAACGATGCGGCCGGAGGCATCGAAGGCCGCATTGCTGTAACCGCCGTCCGGCCGCACCTGACGGCCACCGATGTACAGCTTGGCCGTTCGGTCGATCCCGGGCACATCGCGTTGTTCCTCGGCCTCGACGGGTGAGCAGCGCGGCAGCGACTGCACCGGTTCCCTGCTCAGACGGGACTCCCAGAACGGCCTGACATACTCGTACAGGCCCTCCTTGCCGCCCTCGCGGCCGAACCCCGATTCGCGATATCCGCCGAAACCTGCCGCGGCATCGAACTGGTTGGTGCAATTGATCCACACCGTGCCGGCTTTCAGGCGCGGGGCGATGTCCAGAGCCAGATTGATGTTTTCGGTCCACACACTGGCAGCCAGGCCGTAGCGGCTGTTGTTCGCAAGTTCGACGGCTTCCGCCGGCGTCCGAAAGCTCATCGAGACGAGCACCGGGCCGAAGATTTCCTCCTGCGCGAGCGTGGCCGAAGGCTGCACCTCGGTCAGCAGGGTCGGCGGATAGTACCACCCGGTTTCGGGCAAATCGCAGGTTGGCTGCCACAGCCTGCCGCCCTCTTGGACGCCGAGCTGGACCAGGCGGCTGACCTTTTCGAGCTGGGTCCGGTCGACCAGCGCACCGATGTCGATACCCTTGTCGAGCGAGTCGCCGACCACCAGTTTCGACATGCGCTGGCGGATTTTGTCGTGCAGGGCGTCGGCGATCGACTCCTGGACCAGCAGGCGCGAGCCGGCACAGCAAACCTGGCCCTGGTTGAACCAGATCGCGTCCACCAGACCCTCGACCGCGCTGTCGAGATCGGAGTCCTCGAACACCAGGAACGGCGACTTGCCGCCAAGCTCCAGCGTCAGCTTCTTGCCGGTTCCCGCCGTGGCCCGCCGGAGAATCCTCCCCACCTCGGTCGAGCCCGTGAACGCGAGCTTGCCGACCTCCGGATGCACGGTCAGGGCTCGGCCCGCCTTGTGGTCGCCGAGCACGACGTTGAAAACGCCTTTCGGCAAGCCGATCCGCTGGCACATCTCGGCAAAGAGCACTGCAGTCGACGGCGTGAATTCAGCGGGTTTGAGCACGACGGTGTTGCCCATCGCCAGCGCCGGCGCAACCTTCCAGGCCAGCATCAGTAACGGAAAGTTCCAGGGGATGATCTGACCCACCACGCCGATGGGACGGTAGCCGGGCAGCTCCTGCTTCATCAGTTGGGCCCAGCCCGCATGGTGATAGAAGTGGCGGATCACCAGCGGGATATCTATGTCTCGAGATTCGCGAATCGATTTGCCGTTATCCAGGCTCTCCAGCACCGCGAACAGGCGGCTGTTTTTCTGCATGTACCGCGCCATGGCGTACAGGAAGCGGGCGCGGCCATGTCCGCCGATCGCCACCCAGTGCTCGAGCGCGTCGGCTGCCGCGGCAACAGCGTGATTGACATCGGATTCCTCGCCATCGGCGACCCGCGCCAACACTTCGCCGGTCGCCGGATTGCAGGTTTCGAAGAACTTACCGGAATCCGGCGGGCACCAGTGGCCACCGATAAAGTGATGCAGGGTCCGTTCCCGCGCTTCCAGCCAGCGCTGCGCCGGCGCAGGGCTCTCCGGGGCCGGACCGTAATCCATCGAATGAAACGCCTCTCTGACTTCCATTGCCTGCCTCGCCTCCTTCGCTCAGCCGCTCGGGTGCCGATGCCGTGCCGAATACGCGCCGGTCACATAATGCTCCAGCTGCCGCTCGATGTCCGCGAGGAGGCTGCTGGCCCCGAACCGGAAAAGCCCGGGCTCCAGCCAGGGCCTGCCGAGTTCCTCCTTCATCAGCACCAGGTAGTTCAGCGCGTCCCTGGCGCTGCTGATCCCGCCGGCCGGCTTGAACCCGACCCGGTGCCCCGTGAGCTTCTCGTAAGCCCGGATGGCGCGCGTCATGACCAGGCCGTACGGCAGCGTCGCGTTGACCGACTCCTTGCCGGTACTGGTTTTGATGAAATCGGCCCCGGCCATCATGCAGACCCAGCTGGCCTTGGCGACCTGGGTCAACGTCGCCAACTCTCCGGTCGCCAGGATGGTTTTCAGATGCGCTTCCCCGCAGGCGCGGCGGAAATCCTGGACTTCCGCATACAGGCCCCGCCAGTCGCCGGTCAGCACCCTGCCCCGGCTGATCACGATGTCGATTTCAGTGGCTCCTGCCCGAACCGATTCCCCGATCTGCGCGAGCTTCAGGGAATGCGGGATCTGACCGGCCGGGAATCCCGTCGACACCGCGGCAACTGCAATACCGCTGCCCGCCAGCTCCTCGACTGCGACATCGATGAAATTGTGGTAGACACACACCGCCGCCGTGGTGATCGCAAGATCCTCTACCCCCAGCGAGGCCAGGATGTCGTCACGGACCGGCCGCCGCGCCTTCTGGCACAGGCGGCGCACGCGGCCGGCGGTGTCGTCACCGGCCAGCGTGGTCAGATCGATGCAGCTGATCGCCTTGAGCAACCACGCAGCCTGGTGCGCCTGCTTGATCGAACGGCGTGCCGTCAGGCTCGCCGCACGCCGCTCAACGGCACTGCGATTGACGCGGATGGAGCCGAAGAGGTCCGAATCATACGGTATGCCCTCATTGCGTGGGGCAGCCCGCTGCTGCGTATCCAGTGCCTGCACGTTGCTTTCTGAGACGACCGACATGGCAGTTATTGTAGGTTGTCGCGGGGACGGTGGCCATCGGCATCAAATTGCGGCCGGGATGCCCGGCTGTGCCCGGTCGATGATCCCCTGGCAGTCGACACCTTCCGGCAGGCTGCCGTACAGATGGCCGCCGGCTCCATCCAGGCGCGCGGCAGAACGCCTCGCTCACCGTGTTCGGCGCGTACCGCCTCGCGCAGCGCTGCATCGTCGAGCGGGGCGCTGTAATCCTCCAGTGGCGGCGGAACGTTCCCCACACGGTGCGTTTCGGCCATCGCGCGGTCCGCTATCGACTGCGTTTGCGCGCCCATCGATCTACCCTGCAGGAGCTCGTGTATAGTCTCCCACAGTTGGCTCGCAGAAGGCATGCGCCAGGTCAGCCCTGAAACCGAGGGGACTCCGGCCCCACAAACACAGCCATAAACAGCATGAGCATCATCGAGATTGTATTTTTCCTCTACCTGCTGCTGTTGATCGGCCTGGCATTGTGGAGCCGCGGCGAGGCGCGCACCATGCGCGGCTACTTCATCGCGGACAAGCGACTGCCGCCGTGGGTCGTGGCCTTCAGCACCAACGCCACCGGGGAAAGCGGGTGGCTGCTGCTCGGTCTCACCGGGATGGGCTACGCGGTGGGTGCCCAGGCATTCTGGATCGTGGTCGGCGAAGTCACCGGCATCGCGCTGGCGTGGTTGTTGATGTCGCGACGCCTGAAGCGACTGGCCGACAAGCAGGATGCCATCACCGTTCCGGATGTGCTGGCGTCCCGCTTTGCTGATCGAGACCACCTGCTGCGGCGGATCAGCGTGCTGATCATCCTGGTCATGGTCGGAACCTACGTGGCCGCCCAGATGGTGGCCACCGGCAAGGCCTTCGACGGGTTTACGGAAATCAGCTATTCCGGTGGCGTGATACTCGGCGCCGGGATCATCATCCTGTATACGCTGGTCGGCGGCTACAAGGCAGTGGCCTGGACCGACCTGGTACAGGGTCTGCTGATGCTGCTCGGGCTGATCGTGCTGCCCATCGTCGCGATCAACGCCGGCGGGGGCTGGTCGGGCGTGGCACAAGCATTGCAGGCGCAGGATCCCGGACTGCTCAGCGCCTGGGGCCCGCAGGGACGAAGTGCGGCCGCCCTGGTCGCCGTGTTCAGCTTCCTGGCCATCGGCCTGCCGTTCCTGGGGGTGCCCCAGCTGATGGTTCGGTTCATGTCCGCCCGCTCCGAGGAAAGCCTCGTTCCCGCCATGGCGATATCGATTACCGTGATCCTGCTGTTCGATGCGGGCGCCGTACTGACCGGCATGGCCGGCCGCGCGCTGTATCCGGGCCTGGCGGATCCCGAATCGATCCTGCCGCTGCTGTCGACCGAATTGCTGCCGCCCGTGCTCGGCGGAGTGATGATGGTCGTCGTCCTGGCCGCGATCATGTCGACCGTGGACAGCCTTCTGATCCTGGCTTCTTCGGCTGTGGTACGCGACTACTGGCAGAAGATACGCGGCACCGCTCTCGGCGACCGCGCCCTGTCCAACCGGGGGAAAATCGTCACCCTGCTGATCGGACTGCTTGGGGTGGGATTCGCGCTGCATCAGACGCCGCTGATATTCTGGTTCGTGATGTTCGCCTGGTCCGGCCTGGGCGCCGCCTTCGGCCCCGTGTTGCTGTGCGCCCTGTGGTATCCCAGGACCACCCTGCGGGGTGCGATCGCCGGCATGCTCGGAGGATTCCTCACCACGGTGGCCTGGGTGCTCTGGATCAAGCCGCAGGTTCACGACCTGTTCGAAGTCATTCCCGGTTTCATCGTCGGCCTGGCGTTCACTCTGCTCTTCAGCCATCTGCCACGGACCCGACCTGACAGCTGAGGAGTTGCGCGGTCGCCGGGCGTGCCCGTCCTTACAGCGAGGCGCGCTCTGTGTCATAATTCGGACCCGATTTCCCGGCAGTGAAGGCTGCCCCAGGGCGGCGGCCAGCAATGGCAACGCCCGCCTCGAAACTTACCGGAGACCAAGATGAAAACGTTCCTGCAGCAGCTGCTGACGGTCGCTCTGATAATTGCCTTACCCGCGCCCGGTGGTGCCGAGGATTCGCCCAGGCCGGGGCTGAATGAGCACACCTTCAAGGGCCTCGAGTGGCGCGGGATCGGTCCGGCCCTGATGTCCGGCCGCATCGCCGACATCGCCGTGGACCCGACGGATCGCAGCACCTGGTACGTCGCAGTCGGCAGCGGCGGCGTATGGAAGACGATCAACCGCGGAACGACCTGGACACCGGTATTCGACGGCCAGGGGGCCTATTCGACAGGGTCCGTCACCATCGACCCCAATAACCCGCATACGATCTGGGTCGGCAGCGGCGAAAACGTCAGCGGACGGCACGTCGGTTACGGAGATGGCGTGTACCGGAGCCTCGACGGCGGCTCGACCTGGCGCAACATGGGCCTAGAAAATTCCGAGCACATCGGCATGATCGCCATCGACCCGCGCGACTCCAACGTCGTCTATGTGGCCGCGCAGGGACCCCTGTGGTCGGAAGGCGGTGACCGCGGCCTGTACAAGACCACGGATGGCGGCAATAACTGGAAGCGCGTCCTGGGCGGCGGCCCGTACACCGGCGTCAACGAAGTACACTTCGACCCGCGGAACCCCGACGTCCTGTTCGCGGTTCGGCACCAGCGCCTGCGGACCGTGGCCGCGCTGATGAACGGCGGGCCCGAGTCGGGCATCTTCAAATCCACCGACGCCGGTCAGACCTGGCGCGAACTGACCGAAGGCCTGCCCGAAGGCGACATGGGCAAAATCGGCCTGGCCATCTCGCCGATCGACCCCGACGTCGTGTACGCGACGATTGAACTCGGACGCCGGACCGGCGGCTTCTGGCGCTCGGAGGACGGCGGCGAGAGTTGGGAAAAGCGCAGCGACCACGTCTCCGGCGGGACTGGCCCGCATTACTACCAGGAACTTTTCGCCAGCCCCCACCAATTCGATCGCGTCTACCAGATGGACGCCACGCTGCATATCAGCGAAGACGGCGGCAAGACCTTCATTGCGCAGGACCACGGGCACAAGCACGGCGATCATCACGCGATGATTTTCGACCCGAACGACCCCGACTACCTGATGTACGGCACGGACGGCGGCATCTACGAGTCTTTCGACCTGGGCCGGACATTCCGCTTCATCGACAATCTGCCGGTGACGCAGTTCTACAAGGTGGCGGTGGATTACGACCAGCCGTTCTACAACGTTTACGGCGGCACGCAGGACAACTTCACGCAGGGAGGCCCGTCCCGCACCGACAGCGTCAACGGCATCCGCAACAGCGACTGGTTCATTACCCTTTTCAGCGACGGGCACCAGCCCGCGGTCGATCCGACCAACCCGGACATCGTTTACTCCGAATGGCAGGAGGGCAACCTGTACCGCTACGACCGCGTGAGCGGCGAGATCGTTTACATTCAGCCGCAGCCCGAGGCAAACGAGGAAAGTGAACGTTTCAACTGGGATGCACCGATACTGATCAGCCCGCACGACCCGGCCCGCCTCTATTTCGCCAGCCAGAGGGTCTGGCGCTCAGATGACCGTGGTGACAGCTGGCGGCCGGTCAGCGGCGACCTGTCACACGGCATCGACCGGCTCAGGGAACCCATGATGGGTCGCGTCTGGAGCTATGACGCCTCCTGGGACGTTTTCGCGATGTCGAAATTCGGCACGATCACCTCGCTCTCGGAATCTCCGCTGATCGAAGGGCTGCTCTATGCCGGCACCGACGACGGCCGCATCCAGGTCAGCGAAAACGGCGGCGAGAGCTGGCGCGCAATCGAACGCCTGCCGGACGTTTCGGACCGCTTTTTCGTGAATGACATCAAGGCCGACCTGCACGATCCGGATACGGTGTACGTCGTTGTGGACGACCACAAGTCCGGCGACTTCGCCCCGTATGTTTTCAAAAGCGTCAACCGGGGCGGCACGTGGACGCGCATTTCCGGGGGTCTGCCCGAGCGCCACATCGTCTGGCGGCTCGTACAGGACCACGTGGCCCCGGGCCTGCTCTTCGCCGCCACCGAGTTCGGCGTCTTCTTCACCGTGGACGGCGGTGGCCAGTGGGTCAAGCTGGCAGGCGCAGCGCCCACCATCTCATTCCGCGACCTCGCAATCCAGAAACGCGAGAATGATCTCGTGGGCGCCACTTTCGGGCGAGGATTCTGGATCCTCGACGACTACAGCCCGCTGCGGCAGGTGAACGAGCAGCAACTCCGGCAGGAAGCCACCCTGTTCCCGGTCAGGGACGCCCTGTGGTACATCCCGAAGTGGCCGCTCGGCGACTGGAAGGAAAACCAGAAGGCATACCAGGGTGACGCACTGTACGTCGCGCCCAACCCTCCTTTTGGGGCGGTGTTCACCTACTACCTGAAAGACGGCTATCAAACGCTGCAGGATCAGCGCCGCAAGACGGAAAAACCACTCGAAGAGGAAGGCGGAGACACGCCGTACCCGGGCTGGGAGGCCTTGCGAAACGAGGAAACCGAAGATCCGCCCACGGTGATCCTGACGGTGCGTGACAGCTCGGGCGAGATCGTCCGGCGCATCGAAGGCCCCAGCGAGCCGGGTTTCCACCGCGTGGCCTGGGACCTGCGCTATGCCCGGTCGACGCCATGGCAACCGGAAGTCACGGGGCCGGTCTACATCGACCTGCCCGCGCCGCTGGTGGTGCCGGGGACCTACAGCGTCAGCCTCGCCAAGCGGATCAACGGCCGGATCACCGAACTCGGCGAACCGGAGCCCTTCGACGTAGTACCGATGCGTGAACGTGGGCTCAAGGGCGCTGCGCCGGAAGAGATGGTCGCATTCGTCAGGCGGCTGGATGAGCTGAATCGCCAGGTCGGTGGCGCGACCGCCGCCGTCGAGAGCCTGCTGCTGGAAACCGCGGCAATCAAGCCGACCCTGTTGCGTTCTCGGGCGACCGCGGAGCTGCACGCCCGAACCCTCGAGATCGAGCTGCAGTTGCTGGATATCCAGCAGGCATTGAGCGGCAACGAGAACCGGACCATGTACGGCGACGACGGCCCGGTTTCGGTCGAGCGTCGAATCGATGTCGCGGTCCAGGGCACCTTCCGTTCCACCTATGGCCCGACACCGACGCATGCACGGGCTGTGGAAATTGCCGAGTCGCAATTCAGCGGCATCAAAGCCCGATTGCAGCGACTCACTGAGGACGAGATTCCCGCATTGTATGCCGAGCTGAACGCGGCCGGCGTGCCGTGGACACCGGGACGGGGCGTGCCAGCCAACTGATGGGCGTGCCGGCATCGCGAATTTCGGGGTGGCTGCCGGCCCTCCCGCTATTCCTTTGCTGCTGCGTGTTTCCGCTCCGGGTCCGCGCCTCGGACGAACCTCCGGTGCAGGTCGAGGATCTGACGCTGGAAACGATCGTGGTGACCGCGACCCGGGTCGAACGCTCCATCCTCGATGTCGCCGAAGCCGTCTCGGTGATCCAGCAGCGCCGGATCCGGGAAAACGCGCCCGCGCTGCTGGCCGAGATGTTTCGCGGTGTTCCCGGCGTGTACTTCCAGCAGACCACCCCGGGCCAGGGCATTCCGATCATTCGGGGGCTCAAGGGCTCGCAGGTTCTGCATCGGGTGGACGGCATGCGGTTGAACAACGCCTTTTTCCGCGACGCCCCGAATCAATACGTGGGACTCGTCGACCCGTACGCGATCGATCGCACCGAGATCGTCAGAGGCTCGGCACCTTCACTGCACGGGGCCGATGCCATGGGTGGCGTGGTCGAGATCCTGACCCGTGAGCCCACTGTCGACCGGCTCAGGGGCGCCGAGGGTCATCTGTACGGTGCCTACAACAGCGCCGACTCGGGACTGATAGCACGCGCGGAGGCCGTGGCAGGAATGAGCCGGTCGCGACTGTCCGGCGGTGCGACCTGGCAGGATTATGATGACCGCAGGGTCGGCGGCGGGGAGAGGGTGAATTACAGCGGCTACCGGGTTCAGGCGGCCGACGCCAAGTGGCTGCAGGACATTGGTGAAAAAGGCGAGTGGATGGTCTCGGCCCAGATCCTCGAACAGCCGGCGACGCCACGGGTCGACGAGCTGGTTCCGGGCTACGGCCAGGATTCGCCAAGCTCCGCCCGATACGAATTCCGGCCCAATCGACGAAGCTTTCTGCACACCCGGCTGCGCCTGGAGGGTGCTTCACGCTGGTACCGGCGCTTCGAGGCGCACCTGGCGCGCCAGGTCATCACCGACGACCGGCTGACGCAGGCCTACGGCAGCCCGGAGGTGGCAACAGAATTCAACGCGAGCACCCTGGACGGCCTGACCGCGCAGTTCAACTCACCCTGGGGCGGGTCGGGGCAGGAACTGGTCTGGGGCGCGGAGATCTACCGTGACGAGGTCCGCAGCAGCCGCTACCTCGCTCCAGCCTACGGTGAGACGGGCACGCCGGTCGCTGCCAGGTTTCCGGACGGCTCGACCATGGACAGTGCGGCCGTCTACGCGCTCAACCACTGGGTGTTCGGGCGTCTCGCCGTGGACGCCGGCCTGCGTTACAGCCGCTTCGAAATCGCGCTGCCCGCCACGGGGGAAATCCCGGCCAGCAGGCTGGAGCCGACGGATCTGACGGGAGACGTGCACTTCAACTTCGAGGTCATTCCGGGCACGCACCTGGTCGCCAACATCGGGCGGGGCTTCCGCC
The DNA here is from genome assembly GCA_041571375.1 of Lysobacterales bacterium. Classification (GTDB taxonomy): domain Bacteria; phylum Pseudomonadota; class Gammaproteobacteria; order Xanthomonadales; family SZUA-36; genus CALKKN01. Next base: position 10,852 of record JBFFUJ010000037.1, read on the forward strand.
CTCCCAACATCTTCGACCTCGCCTCTCTGGGATCCCGACCAGGCAACCGCTTCAATGTCCCCAATCCCGATCTGCAGCCAGAGACCGTCTGGAGCTACGACCTGGGCATCAAGCTATGGACCTCCCGCTGGCAGCTCGACGCTTTTGCCTGGTACAGCGACTACCGCGACAAGATCAGTTCCCGATTTACCGGCGAAACGACGCCGGAAGGCCGGCTGGTGGTGCGTAGCGACAACCTGAACGAAGCGGTGCTCTACGGCCTGGAGGCCGGCCTGCGGTTCCGAGCGTCCGACGGCATCGAAGTCTATGCAGTGGCCAACTACAGCCGCGGCGAGGAACAGGATCCCGAGGGCCTGACCACACCGGCCGACCGTATTCCTCCGCTGAGCGGCCGCTTCGGACTGGTCTGGGCACTGCCCGGCCGGTGGCGCTTCGAGCCTTTCGTCGATTTTGCCGCCAAACAGGACCGGCTGAGTCCCCGCGACGTGGAAGATCCTCGTATAGACCCCATGGGCACGCAAGGCTGGGGCACGCTGAATGCGCTCGTCAGCTGGCAGGCCTCCGCGCGCCTGGAGCTTGGACTGAAAGTAACGAATCTCGGTGATGTCCGGTACCGCGAGCACGGCTCCGGCATCGAGGCACCCGGCCGCAGCGTGGGCGCATGGTTCAGCCTGACGCTCTGAGGCCGGTGAGCGATACAGCAGGCGTGATCAGGATTCCGGTTCGCGAATGCAGAATCGGGGGGTCAAGCGCGGGTCCCGCAAAGCCGTTTCGGCCGGCTCCAGAGTCAGCGCCGCCAGCAGGGCCGTCGGCTTCAGCCGACCGTCTCTGAACCCCCGCTCATCCGCCGCGTGGACGCGGTCGATGAAGTTGCGATCCCAGGGAGCCGAAGCGTCGAAATTGTGGCCGAAGGCCCGGTCGATGAATACGAACACGGCGTTGCCGTAGGGCAGAAACAGGCGAAAGTGGAAGCGCTCGACCAGTAAGGGCAGGATGTCCTGCGCACGGATGCCCTCGAATCCGCTGGACGAACAGTCGTGGTTGATGAAACGACCTTCGTGCCGCTGCAATTGCCGGTTGAAGCGATAGGGATCGGGCAATTCCTCCCAGAACTCGTTGACCACCTCGAGCGCCTCGGGCCAGCGTTGATGGCCGTTGCGTCCGATCATGTCCGAAACGAGGAACAGACCGTCCCCTTTCATTCCCAACGCGATCGAATCGAACAGGTGCTCCAGTTCCACCACATGGTGCAAGGCCTGGTTGGCCATGACCACATCGTACTGGTCGGCCGGCGGCCGCCACTGGTTGAAGTCTTCGCGGAGGAAGCAGATCTGCTCATCCAGGCCGGGATCTCCCAGACGCGATTTGGCCCGCTCGATGACATTGGGATTGACCTCCAGGCAGTCAAGACGGAAGTTACCTATACCATCCGCCATCAGGCGCCGCGCGAGCTCGATCTCCAGGTCACACTCGCCGGCGCCGACGCTCGCGATGGCGCAGTTCGTCTCCGGGGAGCGCACGCATCGTTCGCGGATGAACTTCAGGAAGAACTCGTCCGGGCTGGTAAAGCCGTGCGGCGACAGCATCGGAACCAGGTACTTGTTCGACCAGTAGGAGAAAATCTCGGGCAGGGCATTCACATTCACGTAGCTATCGAAGTGGGCCTGCTCGTTCCTCAGCCGGGTTTCGTAATCCGCAGCCTCATCTGCCGCTGCGAGGGGCCGGCTGCACCAGTACAGAAAGCGGTTGCCGGATTCCAGGCCCTGCATGCGGCGAATGTCGAAATGCCGGCCCAGCGCCTTCTCCAGCCCCTCCTGGCTGTAGTCGGAGTACTTGTCCTCCTTGTTGCGCAGGAGGGCCTGCACCTTGTCGTCCTCGCGCGAGACGAACTCGATGATCAACTGGTCGGACAGTTCAGCCAGCCAGTCGATGAATTCATCCAGCGGCACGTTGGCGGAAATGACGACGTGATGGATCAGCGCCAGGCACAGCACCAGATCCGGCCGGGCGCGTTGGCCGAGTTCCAGGCGCTCTCGATTGCGCCAGCCCCAGCTGGGCGACGGATCAGCCACGTTCTGAACGAGGGTCAGGATGTTCTCAGCCGCCCCGCCACGCACTTCGCGGTACAGCCGTTCGACCGCGAGATGATCGAGATCCATCGCGAGCACCTGTTCGACGTGGGCCGCCGCGATCCGAGAGAATCGGCCCGTGTTGCAGCCGATGTCCCACACGAGTGCCGCTGCGCTCTCCGCGACGCATTCATCGACGAATGACTCCTTCAGCGCCTGGTCCCTTTCGCTGTAATTGTGGAACTCTTCGTAGTCGCCCCACTCCGAGCCCTCGCCGCCCCACTCCAATCCGGCGACCAGCTTGCGCAGCTTGCGCACGTTGGCCAGGATCAGTTCCTTGTTGAAACCCGCGGACTTGAGGTCGGTACGGACATCCCGGGCGCTGCCTCCGTATCTGCGGTCCAGTTTCGACTGCAGCCAGACATGGGTCAGCACACCGGCCCGGAACCGGTCCCGCAGGCCGAACAGGCGCGCCGCCGTCTGCACGCTAACACCGTCGATGCTGCTGCGCATCAGCGGCTGAAAGTTCAGCCCCTTGTACGCCTGCAACATCAGCGGGAACAAAAACATCTCGCAGAACTGGCGATAGCCGGCCCAGGGTGCCCCGGGCTGGAGGGTCTCGAACGATGCGATGTCGATGAAAACGGGTCGGCCTGAAACGAACTGGATGTTGTACGGGGTCGCATCCTTCAGCGTCATGTCTTCGCGGATCGCTGCCTCGACCAGCTCCAGCTGCAGCTGGGCGGCTTCCTGCAGCATGCTGAAAGTCCATTCGTAGGGATAGGAAATGACCGGGATCCGCTGGTGCTCGATGAAGCCTGCCCAACGCTCCCGCTCCGCCTGCGCCAGGGGCACCTCTCCCGTCGCCAGGCGCTCGCTGCCGACCAGCTTGCCCTGCTCCAGGAATTGGGCGTGGAACGCGGTCGACTGAAGTTTTTCGAACTGTTCGAGCGCCTCTGCGGAGAGGCCGCGGATGATGCGACCACCCGGGCGGTAGACCCGCCCGTCGCGGTCTCTGAAAGAACCGCTGTCCAGGACTCGGGATGCCGCCGGGCTCACGTCAGGCCGCTTCGTCCTCGGTGACCGGCTTCTTGCTCAGGCCGAGCGCGATGCGGATTTTGTGCCAAAACAGCTTCAGGGCCACGCCGACCGCAGCGATACCGCCCAGGATGACCTGCAGCAACATGCTGCCGGTGCCGGGATCCAGGTAGGCAAATGCCGGCTCAGCCAGCAGGATCAACAGAATCGCTGCATAAAAGAAGCG
>JBFFUJ010000038.1:0-14016 GCA_041571375.1 Lysobacterales bacterium
AATTCCTGTTCCGGCATCACGGTAATATCTGCGCCCTGCATATTTTTGCCAACGCAATTGACAAAATCGCGATCCGTTTCATAGTGCCCGGCATCCCGCCGGCCGAGAATCGCGATTTTTTCGCCGGATTCGAGTTCGATGGGTTCGGTCGTCGGCCGGTAGTCGTCGATCATCGTGGTCGATGAGCACCCGGCAAGCAGCGAGGCTGCAGCGATCGATGTAATGAGGCGGTGACTCATGCTTCTTCTATCGCCTGTTGCTGCTGCATCCAGCCGTGGATGGCCGGGATCCTGAAGAAGTCCAGCATCAGCTTCGCTCCGGCGTCCCGCAGCGCAACGACCGTTGCATCCTCGATCGCCCTGCTGCGCGACAGCATGTAGGAATCAGGGGTCTTGCCATAGGCGGGCAAGAACCAGCTGTCCACGGGCACGCCGTCGACGGTTTCGATTTCCAGGTTGTACTTGATCCAGACCTCATACACATTGAGATACGATTCCGAGGGCGTGGAAAGCTGGACTTCCCGCACCGAAGGCACGATCACCAGGTCCGATTCCCGCCCTGCATCTGCCTTCGAGGATACCACTTTTACGTTGGCGAACAATCCGTCGAACGCCTTGCGGAACAGGTCTTCCTGGGCCGCGCCGAACTGTATCGAGGTGTTGGCGACCGGCGTGGCCTCGTAATTGCGAAACGCATCATCCAGCACCAGAACGGCGTTCAGATCCCGGGGTTCGGACACCACCGTGGGGAATTTCTCTTCCACCCGGACCGAAACGCTGATGGCGCAGGCAGAGGTCACGGCTACCGCCATCGTCATCATCAGCAGACCGCTTATTCGGCTCCGGGATTTCATTTCGTGTTCAGACTCGCACCATCATTCATGGTTGCAGACTGGTCAGGCCGATAAAGGTTCCGCCGTTGTTATAACTCAGTTCGCGCATCAATGCCGCAAAGCGGACGGCGGCCTCGCTCGGCGTGCGGTCCGGGCGGAAATGCACCGGGAACCCGATGGCATGGATGCGCACGAGCCGATCCGCACCCAGATGGGCCTGGTTGAGGTTGTCCACGGCCTTGACCACGGCCCGGATCGATCGCCCGGAAAAGTCATCGCCGAGGGTGTAAATGCTGATCTTCCGGTCCGGCCGGTAATAGGTCTGGATGGCGGCGTTGAGGCCCTCGACCGGGCTTGAGTTGCTGAAGGGCGCCCAGTTGGACAGCGCGCCGACAATGCGCCGCCGCATTTGCGGGCTGTCCTCTATCCAGGTTCTGCGCGTGTCTCCGAACAGATACTGCCCCATGTCATTCATCACCTGAATGCCCTTCACCGTGGGATGGATGTTGAGGATGTTGAGCATCTCGGACTGCAGGCGCCGCCAGGCGGCCATCTGCATGCTGCCCGAGGTATCGATCACGAATATGATGTATTCACTGTCCACCGGGACACCGCCGATGAGCTGATTCTTGACGCTGTCCTGCGGCACCAGCCGCTTCATCTCCTCTGTCAGCACCTGCAGCGCGAGTCTGAGTTGCTGCTCTTCCACGATTTTGGACTGGGCGATTTCCCTGGATTGCTTTTCGATGCTGGCCAGCTGCGCCTTCAACCGGGCGACGCGAAGCTCCAGGTCCGACAGCTGCTCCTTGCGCGACTCGAGCTGCTCTTTGAGCTTCACGGAATCGCTGCGGGCATCGAACAGACGCTCGGTCATTGCACGCACGGTGGTTTGCAGCTTCCGCTCCATTTCCTCGAGCACCACGGGGTCACCCACCGGGGCGATGATCAGGAGCAGGACGATGGCCCCGAAGCCGCAGCTGATCACGTCCAGGAAGGACACGCTCGCCTCCGAAGTGCCCCGGCGCCGCTTGATCATGGCCAGTCCCTCGATGGCGCGAGGAAAGCGCCGCGTGTGCTGATGGCGAACTGCCAGAAGAGGGCCGCCGCTTCCGGATCGCCCTCCATCGGGAACAGGATGGTGTTCACCGGGACGCCGGCCGGCAGCTGCCCGACGGCGCTGACGAAATGCCGGCGGCGTTGTTCGCCGCTGACCATGGGGGAGCCCGGAGGGGACTTGCCCTGGGTGGGCAGTCCGTCGGTCAACAGGAACATATTGTCGGGTTTCTCGCCGAAGTCTTTCAGCGCGGCAAGTGCATTCTCCAGGCTCGTGCCGCCCTCCGGGGCGTAGGCCCGGAGACCGTCGACCGCCTCCTCGAGCTGCAGTGAGTCGGCGGCGTCCAGCCACTCCCCCTCGCTGCCGACGATGGCGGGGAAAGCCTGCGAGTTGAAGATGTAGACCTGGAAGCGGCTGCTGGCGGTATGTTGCGCCAGCAGCCATTCGACGGTACGCACGGTCCACCGCCATTTCGGCGACTCGAGGCGCTGTTCGGGTTCCATGTTGCGCCGCCTCACGGCATTGACGACCGTGTCCGCCAGCATGCTGGCGGAGCCGTCCACCAGGATCATCACCCGCTCGCCGCCCAGCACCAGGCCGGTCAGGTATTGCCGGTCCCCTTCGCCGAGGAACTGACGGACCTTGTCGCCAAACTCGACTTCCTCCATGTTGGCCGTTTCGCGCTCCAGTTGCTCGACCTGTCGCCGCAACATGGCGATCCGTTCCTCGGGGTCGGATTGAATGCTCTCCTCGAGTTCCTCCAGATCGGTGAGGTAGCGGTCGCTCAGGCCCTGGGTGGTGAGCACCTGTAATTCCAGCTTTTCGATGCTGTTCAACAGCTCGATTCGCTCTGTCTCGGCCTGCTGCACGTCCTGTGCGAGCATTTCCAGCTCCGCATTGAGCCGCGGGTCGGGCTGCACTTCCTCCACGACCTCGTGACGCAGGATCAGGAACAACAGCGTCACCGCGCCGAAGCCGCAGGCCATGATGTCCAGGAAGGACAGGCTGAACGCGTTGATTCGTCGATTCTTGATCATTCGGGTTCAGGCACCTCGGACGCGGATCAGCTTGATCTCATAGCCGCCGATCCGTATCGATTCGCCCGGCCGGCAGGTTGCCGGCAACGACACATCCGCGGTGCAGTGCAGTGTCTCCAGCACGCGGTTATGCATCACCACGGTGAGCTCCGCGGCCTGGTCGAGCTCGTTGCTGAGCCTGGGGCCGCGGTCCGCGAGGCGGATGCTGACCGGCTTGCTCAGCGGCAGGGCCAGGTCCTCCCAGAGCAGGTGTGTGGCCAGCCGTTCGCCGTTGAGTTCCGGGCTCGACTCGGCCTTGCCGACGCGGGAGAGCGTCCGGATTCGGTAGAGGTCGTCGACCTGGTCCAGAAGCTCTGCATGCCCTGTAATGCATCGCCGCGTGCCGGCGAACTGGCTGGCGACTTCAGCTTCGCCGAATTCGTCCACGAGGCCGGTAAGCGGGGCCGAAGAACTACCCAGCAGCAGGCTGCAGTCCCGCCAGCGTTCGATAAAAGACCGCATGCTGTCGATTCGCGAGCCGACCAAATCCCTGATGGTATCGCGGCGCAGGATGCAGCTGAGCTCGCCTTGCTCCGAGACGACCTTGATGGACACTTCCGGATCCCAGCGCAGGCGGGTCAGCCATTGGGGAATCTGGTCGAAAATGGCCTGCTCGGCCTCCGAAGAATGCAGCGGGTCGAAACGATAACTCTCGACCAGCATATCGCTGATGTGGCGGGCCAGGGCATTCTGCAGCTGGGCCATGCCCAGGCCGGAAAATACTTCCTGGTCGACGATGCGCACGCTGCTGCCCTGCGGGCGGCAGACCGTGAGGACGGACTCGTGCATCTGCAGGTCCACATGCAGCGTATCGCCGTCGACATCCGCGCAGGCGGCCAGTGCACTGTCGATCACGGCCAGGGGCCGCGACGGCAGGGCCTCCACCATGCCCAACAGAAGTGAGAGCTGATTGCGCGAAAAGCTCCCGGGCGCGAGCAGGATCAAACCGTCCACCCGCCCAACCTGCTCCCAGAGTTTCCTCAGCTGGGCGAAAGCGATGTCGGCATGGTGCCGGGCGTGACGATGGCGAACCGGCAGCGGCGTCTGGTTCAGGTGGCACCAGTACTGGTTGTAGACGTGTTGCGGCTCCCGCCACGCTACTGCGCGGGCTTCCTCGCCCGATATGATGCCATCGCCGCTCAGGCGCGCAAAACCCGGCTCGGAAAACTGCGATCCATCCTCTGCCTCAATCAGCAGCGACTGATCGTTCAGTTCCAGCGCGGCGATCGTCATGCAGGCTGTGACTTGAGGAACCGCAGCAGGCGGTTCTCGCAATAGGCGTAGGAGTCGAGGACCAGTCGTTCCTGTATCAACTGCAGCTGGTGCATGAAGAACATCACCACCATGCTGATCAGCAGTGCGACGAAGGTCGAGTTGAAGGCCACGCCGAGGCTGGCGGTCACACCGGCGATGTTGCCCGCCATCGCCTCATGCGCCTGGCCGAGCGCCGACCCGATGCCTCGCACCGTGCCGATAAACCCGATCGACGGTATCGCCCAGGTGATATACCGGACCATCGACAGTTCGGAATCCAGCCGGCTGCTTTCCGCCTCGCAGGCCGAGTGAGCAGCCTCCGTGGCCGCTTCCACGGAAGAAGTCACCTGGAACCGCGACAGCGCGGTGCTGAGCGCCCTTGGCAGCAGAAAACCCTGATGGCCTCCAGGCAGGGATTGCAGCGGACGCAGCAGTTGACCGGCGTCACCCGGCAGGATGCGGGTTCCCTCGGAAACCGAAATCAGCGGCATCTCGAGCATCCGTGATTCCCGCAGGGCGGTTCGTGCCTTGTAACCCATCACCGCGAGCGCCCAGAGCATCAGGACAAAGCAGGCCTCCTGCTCGAAGTCCTTGATCACCACGAAAAAGGACCGCGGCACGACGAATTCGCCGCCGGCAGCCGCGATTTCCGCAGCGCGGTTCACGATGCTGTCGGCATTGGGCCGCACCACCGTGACGTAAATGGCGTGCACCAGGATGATGGCCAGCATCAGGGCGACCAGCTGGAAGAACAGTTCGTTCGTATTTTTCCTCATAAGCGCATTCTATATCCCGCTTGCGTTAGATGTCCGAAGGAAGCGGCACCGGATAATCTTCCGAGATTTCTTCGTTCGGGTTGAAGTCTTCTTCGGCCGAGAGCGGCTCGCCGGGTGCCTCTTCATCTTCCGTTTCCTCTGCCGGTGGTGCGTCGACCGTGGTATCCGCTTCCGTTTCCACGGTTGCCGGATCCTGCCCGCCATCGGGCGGCTCCTGAGCCAGTGCGGCGAGGCAAATTCCTGTCGCCAGCAGGGCCACCAGGCGTTTCATGGTTCCTGCCTCGGTCGATCCACGTAACGGGCGATCCGGAACCCGGTTTCCAGGTTGCCGTCACGGCCGGCGTTCCGGTAGGCCAGCCGCAGTTCAGATCGCGAAGCCCGCGCCCAGCTGGCGCCGCGGATCACGTGGCGGTCGCCGGTGGACGGGCCGGTCGGGTCGACCATTGGTTCGCCGGTCACCGGTCGGATTTCAAAGAAATCATGGACCCATTCCGACACGTTGCCGCTGAGATCGGACAAACCGTGATGGTTCGCGCCGAACGAACCGATCGGTGCCGACACCGGGAAACCGTCGTTGTAGTTGGACAACACGAAGTTCACGATACTCGCCGCGGCCTGGTCCGCATAGTTCTCCAGCACGCTCGCCGGTGGATACTCTTCAGTCCCCCATGGAAACATCATGGACTGTCCATCCGCGCCGATGCGCGCCGCAAAGGCCCATTCGGCCTCGGTGGGCAGGCGGTAGCCGTGCGCATCGGGGTTCCATCCGCTCACCTCACCGTCCTCTTCGATGTAGAACGGAGGTAATCGGTCCCGGCGGCTGAGCCAATTGCAGAAGAGCGCCGCTTCGTTCCAGGAAATGTTGACGACGGGCTGGTCGCCCATGTCCAGTGTCTGTCCCCGCAACGCGCCGGAGGAGTGCTCGCCCCGCCAGCGCCTGTACTGCGCATTGGTGATTTCGTGCGTTCCCAGATAGAAGGGCCGTTCGAGGCGGACATTGCGCAGAGCCTCGTTGGCGCGCCGTCCCGGCTCGCGTCGCGCGGCACCCAGCGTGAAGGAGTCTGCCGGCCGGAACAGCTTGAGGCGGGCCCCGACCGCGCTTTCGACACCTGGCGGCCGGGTCGCCCAGTAGGCCTGCTCGAGGGTCAGCAGCCGAATATCCAGCGACTGATCGAGATCTTCCCGCGGCCTGATCTGCTGCTGGCGGCTTTCGTAGCCGTCCTTCCGGACGGTCAACTCCTGTTCGCGGGCAATCAGGGCCAGGGTCTGGTTGCCGAAACCCTGGCTGCGCCCGTTGACCAGAACTTCGGCATCGGGGGGTGTGACTGAAACCCGGATTCGGCCGATGATGGGAACCAGGTCGAGCGCCAGGGTCGAGTGCTGTTCCGGCTCGGTATGAACGGTGCGCGCCGCCTTTCTGTAGCCTTCGAGAAACAGCTCGACCCGGTGATCGGTCAGGGACGAGATATCGATGCTGACCGGCGTAGTGCCGCGAAATTCGCCGTCAACGCGGACATGTGCGCCGGCCGGCGACGTGCGGACATCGATCGTTCCATCCGCGATCGACAGCTTTATGGGCGGGTGAACCTCTGTGGTCCCGGCTTTGACGAACACCTGTTTTTGCCACGTCTTGTAGCCTCTCTTGACCAGGGCGAGTTGCGTGCCCGTCTCCAGCACCTCGGTCGTGATGGGCGTGACGCCCACCGCCTGCCCGTCGATCAGGACTTCAGCGCCTTCCGGGGCCGAGGTGATCTGCATCTCGCCCCAGGCCGGCTCAAGCTCGACATCAACCGCTTGGGTGCGGCCCAGGCCCTCGATCTCGATGGTCTGCTGCAACGGGAAATACCGGCGCTTCCTGAATTCCACGATATGCGAACCTCGCGGGATGTCCGCGATGATACCGGGCACGACGCCTGTGGTGACCCCGTCGATGGCTACCTCGATTTCGTCCAGCCCGGACCTCACGTCCAGATTGCCCGGCAACGGCTCGAGCCGCAGGTCGACTTCCTGCGTGCGTTCGGGGCCGACCTCGATCGTGGTCACCAGGCCGTGATAACCCTCCGCTTCGGCACTCACCTCGTGCTGTCCGGGCAGTAGCAGAAAGTTGTCGCCGATATGGAATGAGAGTCCGCCGATATCCAGGATCGCCTCGGCCGGATCCAGGTGAAAGATCACCGCCCGTGCGGCGAACAGGTAGGCGAAGACGGATGCCGTCACGACGAGTACGACGGCCAGCGCCACGTAGACCGGCGGCACCCGGATACTGCGCCGGGCGCCGCCGGCATCCAGGGGAGTGAATTCAGTTGGGGCCAGCGGCCGCGGTGGCTTCCTCTCAGTCATATGCCTGGGTTAGCGTTAGCCGGGCGACCGTCATCCGATCGGCTCTTCACAGCGCACCACGACCGTTTCCTGCTGAGACTCACCGGTGATGGTGAACTCGACCCTGACGTCCCGGAAACCCTGGCGCGTGCCGGCCGCCACGTAGCGGCCGGGCCGCAGCCGCAGCGAGGTCCGTTCGAATCGTCCCAGTTCGGCTACCCGGAACAGGACGACGTGCGTCTGGTTGTCCGACTGGAATACGACATTGACCGGCGTCGCGGCCCTCTCGAGCAGTTCCTTGAGTTGACCGATCTGAAGACTGAGCCTGGTGCCGGCCGGTTTGATGCCTTGTGCATCAGTGAGAGCAAGCTGCGCGCGACGATAGTCCGCCTCGCTCGAGAGTCGCAGCGGTTCGCCGATGTAGCGGTTCAGGCGTTCATCCAGGTCCGCCCGCACCCGCGCCGGAATCAGCCTGGCCTTGGCGTCGGTGAGCGAGGGATCTGCCGCGAGCAGGGACTCGTAGACGGCGACGGCCTCGCTCCATTCCTCGTTTGCTTCGAGGCTGGCTGCGCGCTCGAGGTCCCGGCTGGCGAAGGTTGCCGATTCCCGGTTCTCGACCTGAGCAAGCGCCCTGGCAACCGCCGGATCGGCGGGATAGATCCGGCCGGCCGCCTCAAAGGAGGATCGCGCCGCATCGTAATCCTGCTGCTCCAGGGCTGCGAAACCGAGGCTCATCTGCCGCCGGAATCTGCTCGCCGTGAGTTCGCTCTGAGCCACGGCCACTGACTCGGCGGCGCGCTGATGCGACGGGTCCAGTTCGAGGGCCTGACGATAGGCCTGCAGGGCGGCCTCGTACCGGCCCGCATCCAGTGCCTCGTCGCCCGCCACGATCAGATTGGCGACCTGTTCCAAACTGGCGACCCGGGCGGACAGCTCCTGCACCTCCGGGTCGTCCGGGGCTATGGCGCCCGCCAGTTCAATGGATCCCGCCGCCACGTTGGGGTTCAGCGATTCGATCGCAGCGGCGCCGGCCGCTTTCGCTTCCGCCAGCTTCCGGTCGCCGAGTTCCTCGATGTGCGACAAGGCGGTGAGGGCCTCCCCGAACCGTTCGAGTGAGGCCTGGTATTCGCCGTAACCGTACAGCTCATCGCCCGACTCGATGGTTTGCAGTGCCTGTTGGAACTCGGCCCCGGCCCATCGGTCCACGTTTTTTTCCGTGAGCCGGTCGCGGGTGGCTACGATTTCCGCCAGCACGCTCTGGGACTCCTGGCGGTACCGGCTTTTCTCCGCCGCAGTGGACGGTGCGATCTCGGAGGTCGAGGCTACGGGCGGGGTCGGCGGTTCATCCGGGTCGCCCGCCACCCACGGTTCCGACACGAAACGGGGCAACAGGAAAACCGTACCCAGCACCACCAGGCCCAGAGCGAGCAGGGTGATCCTCTGGGTCTTGGACTGGCCGGGAGATTGGGACAGATTGTTCCACGACATGGGGATCGGTTAATGGGAGCCGCCCGACCCCTGCCCTCCGGCATAAGTCGGCATGTCGCGCTCCTGTTCGTAAATCTGGTGCAGCAAGTCACGCCACTGATCGTACTGGGCCTGTACCGTTCCCGTCAGCGTGACCGTGCGGTCTTCGAGGGCGATGACCTGCGGCGCGATTACGGCCTCCAGCGAGGCGCCCATTTCAGATACCCGCTCGGTCTGCTCCGCAGCTTTCTGCTTGGTCTGCAGTCCCTGCTTGAGCGCGTAACCGCCAGCTGCAGCGGCAGCCGTGCTGCCGTCGAACTGAATCCAGTCGCCCGCATTGAGCCTGCCGTAAATGCCCCCGATGATGGCCGCAATGCCGGCAATCATCTGCCGGTTACCGCGTTTCTTGAGCTGCCGCGATTTGACCACTGAATCGTAGGAGGCGCGCCGGAAGTCCTGATAGGGGAGGTGCATCTCGCGTGAGAACGAGTCGTAGTAATCCTGCATCGTATCCACGTAGAGGTAGTCGCGCTCGCGAATCATGGCGATGCGTTCGAGAATGCTGTCGTTCTCGGCGGGCAGCCTTTCGATGGCGAGAATGCCATTCCGGTCCGCGCTGAGGTAATCGCCGAATGCTTCGGGTGAGAACTCGCCTGCAAACCGAAGCTCGGAGATCTGCCGCAGCCGCAGCGCCTCCTCGTGCCCCATTTCCTCGCGAATGGCGAGCAAGTTGTTCGCCACCATGGTGAACAGGTTCTGGAATGGATCGGCACGGTTTTTCAACCTGCGATCGTAGGTGTACTTGCCGACCACCTGCCGGTGGCGCTCCTTCAGCCACTCCTTGCCGGTGCTGTCGAACGCGCGGATTTCCAGATCGAGCGTTTCGCCGTCGGACTGCAGGATCGTGCCCGTGATGTAAAGGTCCATGACGACAGCAGTGTTGGGCACGACGCGGATCGCACCCCAGGCACCCGACTTCTCCATGGTCTTGGCCAGTTGGTTGGAAAAGTAGATGCTCTCGGCGATGCGTACTTCCGGAAATACGGTATCGTCCTCGTCGGTCAGGGCCAGCCCGTCGTTCAGCGGCGGGATGCCGACATCGAGCAAGGCTTCCGGCGCGATCGGCGCGGATGGCGTGTGAATCGGTGCCAGCGTGGAGGTTGTCACCTTGTCGACGGCGGCATGGGCCTGCTGCAAGGCAGCCGCGGCCAGCAGCGCCAACCAGGCCACCCTGCTGAAACCCACCGTTTTCGGGACCGGGTTCACTGGATTATCGGGCTCCTCTGATTCGTCGATATTCATCCCACAGCTTTTCACGCAACGCGGGATCACTCTCATTCATAGCGGCTTCTCTGATTTGGCGCAAGACAATATCGTCGTTGCGTCCATCGCCGATGTCTTCCGGAATGGGGATGATCTCCTCGTCCCCCTCCATCGCAGCGCCCGCGGAGGCCGCGCCTACGGCCCGGTCTCCCTGCAGGGCCCCCGCGCCGCCGCCACCGCTCTCGGCGGCAGCCTGGCTTTCGGACTGCTGTCCACTGGATTGTTCGCCCGAGGCACCGCCCTCCGCCCCGCCGCCCGAGGAGGAAGAGCCTTCCCCTTCCCCGCCGCCAGTGGCCGCGCGCTGGGCGATGCTCTGGTTTTCGGCCATGCCGCCCTCTTCAGCGAGATCGCCCTCTTCATACACGGGTTCATCACTCTGGGCGGCGGAGCTGCCCTGGCCCAGCGGGTTGAGAATATCGACTTCCTCTTCACCGCCGGCTGCCCCGGCTTCTCCCGCCACGGCTTCGTCGAAGTCGCCCAGTGAGTCTTCGAATTCCTGGTCGAGACCGCCGCCTCCGCCGGCTTCCATGTCCGCCGACGGCCAGGGCAGCTGCTCACCCACGGTGAGACCGCCGCCGCCCCCGGCGGATTCGCCCGAATCGCCGGAGGAGCTGGAGCCAGACGGCCCTTCCATCGAGCCGCCGGAGCTCTGGCTGCCCGCGGAACCGGAAGAGCCCTGTGAACCCTGACTGCCCGACGAGCCCTGCGAACCCTCGCTGCTTGACGAACTGGAGCCGCTGGGTGAACTCTGGCCGCCCGATGAACCGGATGAGCCCTGTGAACTGCCGCCGCCCGTCGGCAGGGTCGGCGTCTGGGTCTGCGGCATCGAGCAGGCGGCCATCAGGATGGCCAGGAAGCACGCCAGAACAGCGCCGGAGTACCTCACAGCGTGTTTCCCCGTGCGGCGAGGGCGTACTGCCAGACAAAGCCCTCGGTGGTCACGGCCTCGCCCCCCTTGATCGCGGGGCGGAACGGTGTGCGCAGCAGCTGCCGGCTGATGTCCCAGAGGTCGGAATCCGTGATGTTCTCTGGCCGGTTCAGGACCTCGATGTAACGCAGGTCGCCGAAATTGGTCACGGTCATCGAGACCTGGACATGGGTATTCAGCAGTTCTTCCGGCATGTCTTCTAGCAGAACCGGTTGATCGTTGAGGAAGTGCAGCGGCCGCGGCTGGCCCAGGTAGCTGTCGGCCAGCCCTTCGTCTTCTTCGCTTTCCGCCACGGTCTGGTAAGCCTGCTCGAACAGACTCTGAGCCTTGCGGGTCTGTCCGAAGGCCAGACACCAGTCGCCGTATCGGGCCAGGGCCTCGGCGCGTTCGAGGGGAGTGGCGGATTCGATCGCCTCCAGCGATTCCAGATATTGCTTGAAGGCCCGGTGGGCTGCATCGTAGAGCCGCCCTCCCGCTACCTTGTGGACCCCTTGCGTGCGCAGGAATCCGTTGGAAATGATGTCACCCTCCTCGACCTGGTGGCGCAGGTATTGGAATTGTGCTTCGCCCATGCGCCTATAGGCCAGGGCGGTCCCGGGGTGGTTCGCGCCAAACGCCGCCTCGCTGATTTCCACCATCTGCTCGGTCAGATCGACGTTTCTTTCGTAATCCTCTTCTTCGGCGTCCGGGGACCCGGGCGGTCGGGTGACCTGGTACCACTCGTATATCCGCTCCAGCACCGGGAGCACCTCTGCGTTCTCGTCGCCGTAGTAGCTGGTATTGATGTGGCGAATGTTATTCAGGATCTCGTCTGCCGACTCCTGCTCACCGAGAACCGTTTCGATGTTCGCCATCAGGAACAGGTGGTTGGTCTGCTCCGGGCTGTTCGGCCCCGAATTGACCCGCACCACCAGCACACCGCGGTGGAAAGCATCCTTGGCCTGCTCGTAGTCGCCAAGGGTCATCAGTGACTGTCCCAGGCCCATGAACAGGTCCGACAGTTCTGTTGCATAGGGGCCGTGATCGCCCTCGACGCGCTCGATGGCATCGAGGTAAGCGTTGGTGGGGGCGCGCGGGGACACGTAACCGGTGCCCGCCCGCAGTTCCGGATCCGCCACAGGAAGCTGAGGTACCTCCGGAATCGTGTGTTGCAGGACTTCAGCTACCGTTTGCCCCGGTACGTCACGCACCGCCTCCCCGGCTTCGGCGGAGACACAGAGAGCGAGGCTTGCCGCCAGGTAACCCATGCCGCGCAGGGGCGAACGGCGGGAAAACCTTTCGTTTGCCCGGTATGGCGCGGCTGTGGCCTGCTGTAGGTTGTTGCGCACAGGCGTTGGGTCGGTCACGTACATCAAACGGCTCAGGTCAGTAGCTTACACTGCTTTGCGGACAATTTGGAACCACGAGCGAACGAGTACGAAATCCTCCTCGCCGGACGACCGAATGGACCGTGGCCGCCGCCAATCCTCGCTTGCGGGTATTCTGATGGAGACCCGTGCTTCCATGGAAAGCTTGCACCGTAAATGCACGGTTGTCCACTCACCTCCAATAAAGAGAGCCCGTCGAAGCCCAATGGTTCCGCGACGTCATGCAGAAGGGGCAACGGGATCATGGTCTATACTGCTACCCGCCAGGGCGCTGCGACAGTGATCAGGGCGATGACCACTCGATGGCACCGAGCCAGGGTCGTCAGAGACAGATCACGAATGGGGCTGTCCGAGGCCGCGTGGCAGAAAACTCTGGCCGGCCGATACCGGCACGGCCAGGATGCGGATGCAGCAGGCTTCCCCAGGAGGAACTGAATTGGCACACAAAGGGTCGAGCGAGACACCGCGAACAAGCGACCGGGAGCCGCCTGGCACCCCGGAGGATTCGCCCCGAACCGTTCTCTGGTACACGGTGCTGCTGACGCTGATCGCCATGATGGCCTTTGCTGCGAATTCACTGCTTTGCCGGCTCGCCCTGGGAGAAGGCCTGATCGACGCCGCGAGCTTCATGACGGTCCGGATGACGTCCGGTGCGGTAACCCTGTTGCTCTTCGTTCTGCCGCGTTGGGTCAGGTCGGGCCGCACGGCGGCCGACTGGCGATCGGTCAGCATGCTCTTTGTCTACATGGCGTTTTTCTCTTTCGCCTATCTGTCGCTGAGCGCGGGAACCGGCGCGCTGTTGTTGTTCGGTGCGGTCCAGCTGACCATGTTCGCGGTGGCGCTGAGTTCCGGCGAAACCTTTTCGGGGTGGTCCTGGATCGGGCTGGTGCTGGCGGTGGCAGGGCTGGTTTACCTCGTATCGCCCGGCATCACCGCCCCCGACCCGCTGGGTGCTCTGCTGATGATCATCGCCGGAGTCGCCTGGGGTATCTACTCGCTGCTTGGCCGGGGCGCCAGCGATCCACTACAGGCGACCGCCAACAATTTCATGCTCGGCGTACCGATGGTGCTGGCCGTCAGCCTGGTCACGATGACCGACTTCCAGATCTCTGCCCACGGGCTGTTGCTGGCCATCCTTTCGGGCTCGGTCGCCTCGGGACTGGGTTACGTGGTCTGGTATGCAGCGCTGCGCGGCCTGAGCGCGACGAATGCGGCCACGGTCCAGCTCTCGGTACCAGCGATCGCGGCAGTTGGCGGGGTATTGCTGCTGGGAGAAGCGGTCACGGCGCGGCTGGTCGTTGCATCCGCAGCGACGCTCGGCGGAATTGCCATCGTTCTGGGACAACGGGGGCGTCGGCGTGGGTGATCCGGGTTATGCAGTCCGTGGGGGATTTGCACTGCGACCGGGGGAGTTTGGGGGACGGTGCGCGCAGTCTGCTGGCTCCGTGCCGTGCGGAATCATGCAGAGTCTGACTTGTATTTGTGGCGGCTTGGCGTATGTTTAACTGTCAATGTCAAAAGCTGTTGATTTTTTGCCGGCTACGGGCATCCCGGCTGGCTTGTTCGCATATCGGGTGAGGCAGGGGCCAAATTGGCTGAATCGCTGTTCGTAGCGCGTGA
>JBFFUJ010000039.1:0-13812 GCA_041571375.1 Lysobacterales bacterium
CGTTCCAGGCCGGGTTGTAGTAGGCATTCACCTCCTGCGGGTTCATGAACCACTCGGACTTGTCCACCGGGCGGTCGAGCTTGTCGATATTCCGCAGGTACTCGAATTCTGCGGCGCTCTTGACGTTCGCTACGAGGTCGCCTGCGACAATCTTGAGGCTGCTGTAGTCGCGCCACTGCTCGGGATAACCGATCTTCGGGTTGAATTTCGAAAGCTTCAGCAGCGCCTGTTCCTTGGTTACGTCGCTCATCCAGTCCAGCGCGACTATGGACTGGCGGTAGGCCTCCACCAGATTGGCGATCATCTGCTCCATGCGGGCACGGGATTCCTCCTGGTAGTGCTTGTCGACGTAGAGCTGACCCAGCAGTTCGCCCATGTTGCCGTTGATGGCGTTAACGGCGCGTTTCCACTTGGCCTCGGGCTCTTCGATACCCTGCAGGCCTGCCTGATGGAACCTAAACCAGGCCTGGAAGAACTCATCGCCCAGCACCGGCGCAAACGCGTCCATGGTCTGGAAGGCCAGGTAGTCCTTCCAGGTGTCGAGCGGGGTCGCCGAGAGGATTCCACTCGCTGCGGCAAAGAAGCTGGGCTGTTGGACGACGTAAAGCTCCCGAGCCGGGATCTGGGCGGCGTCCATGGCCGTGTCCCAGTCGATGTTCGGGGCCAATGCGGCGAGTTCCTGCGGGCTGTGCGGATTGTAGATCTTGGTCGGGTCCCGGTTGTCCTCCTTGGGCCAGTGCGCCTCGGCGAGTTGGTGTTCCAGCGCGTACAGGGATTCAGCCTTGTCCGCGCCGCCCTCGATACCCGCCAGCTCGAACAGGCGCGCCACGTAGCTGCGGTAGAGCTCCCGCCCTTTGACGAACTGCTCATCGTCCTTCAGGTAGTAATCGCGGTCGGGCAGGGTAATCCCGGCTTCCCCGATGTAAACGATGTTGGTGTCCGGATCCTTCAGGTCCGAAAAAATGAACAGGCCGATGGGGCTGCCCACGCCGTAGACGCCGAGTGTGCCGAAGTGTCGGAAGAGCTCCTCCCGGGACTGAATCGCAGCGATGGCTTCCAGTTCGGTCCGGATCGCCTCGACCCCCAGGGCATTGGGCTGTTCGGAATCCATGTAGGCATTGTAGAAATCACGGATTTTCTTGGTCGCGCTACCCGGTTCGACGGCATCCGCGGCGCTGACTTCTTCGACCAGTTCGCGCACGTCCTTTTGCGATTTTTCCCGCAGGGCGTCAAAGGTGCCCCAGCGTGCCCGGTCGGCCGGCAGCGGGGTCTCCGCGACCCATTTGCCGTTTGCATAATCGAAGAAGTCGTCCTGGGGCCGAACCGATGTGTCAAAACCGCTGAAGTCGATGCCGCTGCCCAGTTGGACGGGGGTTGCCGCTTTCGGGTCCTGCGCGGCCGGGGCCGGTGCGGCCTCCTCGGCCTGCTTCTGACAGGCCGCCAGCCCGATCAGGGATGCCAGGCCGAGCCCTGCGGCCAGTCTCAATCGATTGTTCATGGGATTTCCTCTTACCTGAAAAATTGACGGCTCAATATAGCGAATCGTTAAGTCGCTTGCAGGTGCCGAAAGTTGGGCTACACTGCCGTTCGTCGGAAGAGGAGCACAATGACCATGGCCCGATGGCGCCCGCCCCCCGAGCGCAGCAGTCCCTACATTACGCCTCACGGCGAACGGGCACTCAAGGACGAACTCAAGGAGCTCTGGCTGCGCCGCCGCCAGGAAGTCGTTCCGGCGCTGCGTGCAGCCGCCGCGGAAGGGGATCGCTCCGAGAATGCGGAATACATCTACCGCAAGAAGCAGCTCGGCGAGATGGACCGGCGGATTCGCTACCTCTCGAAACGTTTGGACGAGATAGAAGTCGTACACCATGCGCCGGCACGGCGGGACCAGGTGTATTTCGGCGCCCGCGTGCACCTGGAGGACTCGGAGGGCAGAACCTCTGAATACCGTATTGTGGGGTCGGACGAGACGAGTGCGTCCAGGGGATGGATTTCAGTCGACTCGCCCATGGCGCGCGCGCTGCTCGGGAAAAGCGTTGATGACGAGGTCAGCGTGGCACTTCCCGAAGGGCGGGTCGAGCTGGTCATCCGCGATGTAGACTACGAGTGAGCAGCGGCTGCACCCATCCCGTACCGAGGCATTCATCCGTCTGAAAAGGAACAATTTCTGACGGTTTTCATGAAGGCGCGTCCGAGCCTGTCGGAACCTTGAATTGCCCGAAATAATCGCCATATTTTCCATGCGGTCGCCTGATGGGACCGCAGGCTCTCCTGGCCGACAGGCGGGAGTAAACACTGATACCGAATTGCTTCACAGGAGGATACGGTAATGACGACTTTTGATTTTTCACCTCTTTTTCGCACGTCCGTCGGTTACGACCGGCTGGCTTCGCTGTTGAACTCCGCTTCGCGCCTCGAGCAGGGTGCCGGGTTCCCCCCTTACAACATACAGAAGGTAGGCGACGATCACTATCGGATCACCATGGCCGTTGCTGGTTTCTCGGAGAACGAGCTCAGCATCACGAGCGAGAACAACCGTCTGGTCGTGACCGGCGAGAAACCCGAGGAGCAGGAAAGCGAGGAGAACGCATTCCTGTACCGCGGCATCGCGACCCGGTCTTTCGAGCGCCGTTTCAACCTGGCCGAGCACGTCAGGGCGACCGGCGCGAGGCTGGACAACGGACTGCTGCACATCGAGCTGGAGCGTGAGATTCCGGAGGACATGAAACCCCGCAAGATCGAGATCCAGGCAAAGGGCCATCTCATCGAAGGCGAGTCCAAGAAAAACAAGGCCGCCTGATCGGGGTCGCCGCTGAGCGACGCGACAAGAGGGCGCCCATCCGGGCGCCCTTTTTACTGGCGCAGCCCATTGAGCGGAAGGACTCCGTGCCGTGCGGTTGCGTCGGTCCGGCTCGGCCGTTAGTCTGAGGCTTGCGGATCGAAGCGGCCTTGCCATGAAAAAGATCCTTTTCTGGCCCTACCAAATCTACGCGTGGCTGATCTTTGTGCCGATGGTGGCCGTCCTGACGGTTGTATTCAGCACGCTGACGATCGTGTTCGCCTGGCTGATCAACCCGAACTTCGCAAGCCGGGTGTTCGCCGCGACCTGGGCGCGCATCGCCGCCTGGCTAACGCCGATCCGGGTGGAAGTGGAGGGCGCGGAGCATGCGCGGCGCACACGCAGTTACGTGGTTGCCAGCAATCACCAGAGCCAGTATGACATCCTCGTAATCTACGGCTGGTTGAAACTGGACCTGAAATGGGTCATGAAACAGGAGTTGCGCAAATTGCCCGCGATTGGCATTGGCTGCGAAAAAGCCGGTCACATTTTCATTGATCGCCGCAACCCGCAGCAGGCGGCGAAGGCGATCACCGAAGCCCTGGAGCGGTTGGGCACAGGCATCGGCATTCTCTTTTTTCCTGAAGGCACACGAAGCCCCGATGGCCATCTGCTGACCTTCAAAAAAGGGGCTTTCCGAACGGCCATCGATCAACAGATGCCGCTGCTGCCGGTTACCCTGGTCGGCACGCGCGACATCCTTCCTGCGCGCACCCTTCGGCTGTGCCCAGGCAAGGCCCGGATGGTGATACATCCCCCGATCGAGACCGAAGGGCTGACGGTGGATGATGTCGAACGCCTGATGGAGCGAACCCGGACCGTGATCCGTTCCGCTATGCCGCCGGAGCTTCAGTGAGCTGATGGTGTTCGATAAGCCCGATCCGCGCTACACGCATTCGCGCAGGGCGCGATCCAACTTTACGCTGGCCCTTAAAATCACGCTGGTATTCATCGGCGTCATCTGGGCCATTTTTCTGGTCGACGCGGCGCTCGGCCTGCGGCTGGGCCGCCTGGGTCTCCGACCGGGCTCCACGGGCGGATTGCTGGGCATCGTTACAGCCCCGTTGCTGCACGGCAGTCCGCAGCACCTGCTTTCGAACACCCTGCCGCTGCTGGTGTCGCTGACCGCCGCGCTTTACCTTTATCCCGCTTCATCGCTGAGGGCCATTCCCATGATCTGGCTGGGGTCAGGCGCGCTGGCCTGGTTGATCGGACGCCCCAGCCTCCATTTCGGCGCCAGCGGCCTCATTTACGGGCTGCTCGCCTTCGTTTTCGTGGGCGGTGTGCTGCGGCGGGACCTGCGCTCTGTGTCGGTGTCACTGCTGGTCGGCTTCCTGTACGGTTCGTTGATCTGGGGCGTGTTGCCGCTGCGGCCGCATATGTCGTGGGAGCTTCATCTGGGCGGCGCGGTGATGGGTTGCCTGATGGCCCTGGTCTATCGGCGCTGGGACCGTGTCCCCGTGCTGCGCTACGACTGGGAAGACGATGACAGCGTTCCGGAGTGGTACCCTGACACATCGCGGGATGAGCGCGGAGAACGGGAAGATCGCTGAAGTAGCCTGGTTTTTATTATAGAAAATTGTTGAAAAAAATTTTATATGTTGTTGTATTATCAGTATGTTTATTCGTACTTATCGCCACGTTTTTACCGCGTGAAGTGCACGTCGAGCGCTCCATTGTCATCCAGCGTCCCGCGGTCACCGTGTTCACTCTGCTGAACGGCTACCGCAGCTTTCGGAACTGGTCTCCCTGGGTTGATCGAGATCCGGAAGCCGTCTACCGGACCAGTGGGCCCGAGCAGGGAGTTGGCGCGAGAATCAGCTGGAGTGGCGAGCCTCGGCGGGTGGGCACCGGGTGGCAGGAGATTACCGAGAGCCGGCCGCATACCCTGATCCGGAATCACCTGCATTTTGAGCAGCAGGGCTCGGCTGAGTCCTACTATCGCATCGAACCGGTTGCTGGCGGGACCAGGGTGGACTGGGGCTTCGACACCGACCTCGTGCAGGGTCAGAGTTGGTTCGCCGGGGTCCTGGCGCGGTACTTCGGGCTGTTTATCGACAGCTGGGTGGGTGCGGACTACGAGGTCGGTCTCAGCCGCCTGAAGGCACTGGCTGAATTAATCCCAGACGCGGATTTTTCCGACCTCGACGTCGAAATCGTGCAGGTTGAAGCACAGGACATTTTGCTCGTCCCTTACCAGAGGACCGGCGAATCGCCGCGGAACCAGGCTTCTGCCTATGCCCGGATCACACGCTTCATGACCGAACACGGGATCGAGCGGGCGGGGCAGCCGATGTCCATCGCCAGGTTCCGGGATGGTCGGATCGATTCGCTCGAAGCCGCGATCCCCGTGCTGCCCCGAGACGTTCCTGCCAATGACTCCGTGCGTTTCGGGCGTTCCCCCGGGGGTATGGCTGCGAGGGTGGTTCATCGCGGGCCGTACTCCCAGTTGGGCGCCACCTACGAAAAGCTGGCGGCTTGGCTCGCCGCCCATGGCCGCAGCGAGGGCGGCGCCAGCTGGGAGCAGTACATGTCGAATCCCTCCGAGGTTCCCGACACAGAGCGGGTGACGCACATCTACCTGGCGCTGCGAGATGCCCGCTGAAGGCGGCAGGCGGTCTTCGCCGACGGTCAACATCATCGGATGCGGTCGGGCGGCCGGGTGCCTGGCGCGTTTGTGGCTGGAATCAGATGCGGTTCGGATCGGTTCGCTGCTCAATCGGACGAGAGCGAGCACAACGGCAGCCCAGCGCCGCCTCGGTGCAGGCACCGTTGCCGGCTGCCTGGACGACATGGCGGCGGCGGATTTCTGGCTGATCGGCTCGGGGGACGAGGCCATTCGGCCGATTGGCGAGCGTCTCGCGCGATCCGGATGCGCGCTTGATGACGCCGTGGTATTTCACCTCGCCGGTCGGTTCGGGCCGGAGGTGCTGGCGCCGTTGTTGGCTCGGGGTGCCTTGCCGGCGGCGCTCCATCCGGCGCGTTCCCTGACATATGAATCGCTCACTATCGAGGAATTCCGGGGCACGGCCTGCGTCGCGGAAGGGTCCGAGGAGGCCCTTGGACGCCTCGAGGCTCTGGTCACGGTGATCGACGGATTGTGGCTGCCGGTGGCAGGAGTCGACCGCGGGCTGTACCACGCCGCGCTCGCCATCGTGAGCAACATCACCAAGGCCGTGGCCTGGAAGGCGCAGACCTGGTTGGCGAGCGCCGGACTGCCCGAGGACACCGCCGATGCCGTGACCCACCAGTTGCTCAGCACCACCATGGAGGATCTGTTCCGGGCAGGCGCCAGTCAGTCAATTACCGGTCCCGTTGTGCGCGGTGATACCAGTACGGTGGCCGCGCACATCGATGCCCTGCGTCGGACACATCCGAACGATGTCGAGGTCTACCGGATTCTCGCACTGACCGTCGTCGAACTGGCGCGAGAGCGTGGTGATCTGGACTCGGCGACCCTGGCCCGGTTCGACGAACTGCTCAGGGAGTGATTCCGGAGTATGTCTCCCGGGTGGCCCGCCGGGCAATGCCTGTCCCGGGCGTCACGATGGTCTGGACGGCACTCACCAGGCGGTATCGAACCTGGCCCGATCGCTCCACATCCCATCGGGCTGCGGGCGTGCGAGCAACTCCTCGAGCCATTCCTGGAAGGATTCCCGACTGATTTCGACGGCGCCCATGCGAAACAGGTGCGGATTGCCTACCTGGCAGTCGAGCAAGCCATAGCCCCATTTGTCCAGCTGCCGGCAGAGCGCGACCAGCGCGATTTTGCTGGCGTCCGTGCGCCGGCTGAACATGGACTCACCGAAGAACACCGATCCGATCGCCACGCCGTAAATGCCGCCGCAGAGATCCTGCCCGTGCCATACCTCCACGGAATGGGCTTTTCCCTGGCGGTGCAGTTCCACATAGGCCCGCCGCATGTCGGCGGTGATCCAGGTGCCGCTGTCCTCTTCGCGCGGCTGTGCGCACGCGGCGATGACCGCGGGGAAAGCAGAGTCCGCCGTGAGCCGGTACACACCGCTGTTGTAGCGGCGTCGCGTTCTCCGCGACAGATGCACCTGTCGCGGAAAAATGACACAGCGTGGCGCAGGGGCCCACCAGAGCAGGGGCTGGCCAGCGGAATACCACGGGAAAATGCCCAGGCGGTACGCCGCCAGCAACCGCCGCGGATGAAGATCGCCGCCCCAGGCAAGCAGCCCGTTCGGTGAATCCATCGCGCTGCTGATAGGGGGAAAGGGCGCGTCGGGGTCGTCTCGGAGCCGCGGCAGATCGAGCATGCTCTTCATGAGGGCCGTTCCCGAAACGGGTCATGCTGAGCCAGCTCCTGCCCGTAGTCCGCCATCCACGCGCGTTCACGCTGCAGGTAGCCGGCGATGGCGGCGCGGAACCGGGGATCGCGCAGGAAATGGAATGAAACCGTTTTGTGGGGCTGGAAACCGCGGGCGATCTTGTGCTCGCCCTGCGCGCCGGACTCGAAAACCTTCAGGCCATGTCGGATACAGTATTCGATACCCTGATAGTAAGCCGTTTCGAAATGCAGCGCCGGAAGGTCCGCGAGGCTGCCCCAGTAGCGGCCATACAACCGCCCGCCGCCCGTCAGGAACAGGCTCATGGCCAGGGGTTCGTCATCGCGCTCTGCCAGCACGATCAGCATGTGCTCCCCCAGGTGGGTGGCTGCCTCCTCGAAAAATGAGCGGTTCAGAGCGGGATGATTGCCGTATCGCCGGAAGGTGCGGAGGTAGCAACGATTGACGAAGTCGAGTTCGCGCGTTTCGATCTCGTTGCCGTTCAGCCAGCGGAAGCGAAAGCCCGCATCCTGAACCTGGCGGCGCTCCCGCCGGATGTTTTTACGCTTGCGCGAGCGCAAGTCCGCCAGGAACTCACCAAAATCCCCGTAACCGCGGTTTTGCCAGTGATACTGCCAGTCGTTGCGCGCCAGCAGCCCCGCTGCCGCCAGGGCCGCATCGTCATCAGCCGTCACGAAGTTGCAGTGCCAGGACGAAAGCTGCAGTTCGCTGCTTTGTTCCAGTGCCATCTGCACGAGCATTTGTCGCAATCCTTCGGGGTCGCGATGCCCGCTGCGGGTCAGCAGCCGCCGTCCCTGCACCGGAGAAAACGGGATGCCGGTCAGCAGCTTCGGATAATAAGCCTTCCCGTGCCTCTGATAGGCATCCGCCCAGGCCCAGTCGAACACGAATTCGCCGTGCGAGTGGGTCTTGATGTACGTCGGCGCGAACGCGACCAGACATTCGTCCTCGTAAACGGCCAGATGGTGGGGAATCCAGCCAGCCTGTCCACCGACGCTGCCGGATTGCTCGAGTGCCGCCAGGAAAGCGTGGGACAGGAAGGGATTGCCGTCGTGTTCCAGTTTCTCCCAGTCGCCTGCATCGACTGAGCCTATTTCGGATACGACACGCGCGCGGATCGTCACTGAGTGGGTTTCTTCCCGCCGGCTAGCGCCGGCCTGATCAGTTCTGCTCGTCCAGCCAGCGCTCGGCATCCAGGGCCGCCATGCAGCCGAAACCGGCGGATGTAATCGCCTGTCGATACACGTGGTCGGCCACATCGCCGGCCGCGAACACGCCGGGCACGCTGGTTGCAGTCGCATAGCCATCGGTGCCGCTGCGCGTCAGGATGTAACCCCCGCTCATTTCCAATTGCCCTTCGAATATTCCGGTGTTGGGCACATGACCAACGGCGATGAAAACCCCGGCCAGATCACGTTCGGTCGTGTCGCCGGACTGCACATTGCGGACACGAATTCCGGTCACCCCGCTGTCGTCGCCAAGTACCTCGTCGAGGACGTGGTCCCACAGAATGCTCAGATTTCCGTTGCGCTCACGATCGAACAGACGGTCCTGAAGGATTTTTTCGGCCCTCAGTTCGTCCCTTCGATGCACCAGCACGACCTCGCTCGCAATATTGGAGAGGTACAAGGCCTCCTCGGCGGCAGTATTGCCACCGCCAATTACCGCTACCTTGCGGTCCCGGTAGAAAAAGCCGTCGCAGGTGGCGCAAGCCGAAACGCCCTTGCCCTTGAATGCCTCCTCCGAAGGCAATCCGAGGTACTTGGCGCTCGCCCCCGTGGCAATGACCAGCGCATCGGCCGTGTAGACCCCGGCGTCGCCTTCGAGCCGGAATGGTCGCTGCTTTAAATCAGCCGTGTGGATATGGTCGAAGATCACTTCGCTGTCGAAGCGCTCGGTATGCTCCAGCATACGCTGCATCAGGTCGGGCCCCTGCAGACCCTCCGCCTCACCCGGCCAGTTCTCGACCTCGGTGGTCGTGGTGAGCTGCCCGCCCTGTTCCAGTCCGGTGATGACCACCGGGCTCAGATTGGCGCGCGCTCCGTAAATGGCCGCCGTGTATCCTGCCGGGCCAGAACCAACGACCAGTAAGCGGCAGTGCTTGACGTCGCTCATGTATAATCGCTCCGAAAGTTTGCCAACACAGGGAATAGAATTCGTCTGTGGCCATTATGCGTCGATTTGCGCCGCGGATTCTACAACAGAACTGACAAGGAAGATCGGCTTGCCGCAAGCGAAAAAGAAATCCAGCACCGCGGTTCCGCAGGGCAGTCAGATCGCGCACAGGCTGAGCGAGAGCTTCTTCATCCTGACCATCCTGGTTGCGGTTTACGTGGTGGCCTGCCTGGTGACCTACAATCCGGCAGACCCCGGCCCGTTCAATTCGGTCGCCTCGCACGAAGTCGGCAACATCGGTCGGGTGCTGGGCGCCTGGCTGGCGAAC
Source organism: Lysobacterales bacterium (assembly GCA_041571375.1). Lineage (GTDB taxonomy): Bacteria > Pseudomonadota > Gammaproteobacteria > Xanthomonadales > SZUA-36 > CALKKN01. The sequence continues at coordinate 9,593 of JBFFUJ010000039.1, forward strand.
TTCTTCCTGTTTCTGACGGGTTATCTGGCCTATTCACTGCCGTTGCTTCTGGTCTACGTCGGCTGGCTGGTGTACGCGCGGGCGGGCGACCCCACCGACAGAGCGAGCCCGCTCGAATGGTTCGCCCGACTGACCGGTCTCCTGCTGTTCGTCCTGTCCGCCACCGGCCTGGCGCACATGCACATGTTTCCGCCGGCCGGTTCCATGCCCGCGGGCGGCGGCGGCGTGATCGGTCTGCAGATTGCCTCGCCGCTGCTCGAAGCCTCCGGCCTGCTGGGGTCGACCCTGTTTCTGCTCGCGCTGCTTTTGGTCGGCCTGACCCTGTTCGCCGGCATTTCCTGGGTCCAGGTCATGGACACGACGGGACGGTTGACCCTCAACGTGCTGTCCCGGCTCGGCATGTGGATTGTGGGCATGCGCGACTGGTTTGCCGGGCGGCGAGCCAAAGCGCAGCGGACCGAAGTGAGGAGAGCGGATTCCGAGCGTCAGAAGTCCAAGCCCCGGCGCAAGATCGAACCGCAGATCGTATCGCCGGAAGGCCAACCGAGCGCGCGAGCGGAACGTGAGAAGCAGCAGCCTCTGTTCAAGAACCTGCCGGCGGGAGACCTGCCGCCCCTGGAACTGCTCGATGACCCGCCCGAGCAGGTCGCCGGATACAGCACCGAAGTGCTGGAAGCCCTGTCCCGCCAGGTGGAGCTGAAATTGGCGGATTTCGGCGTCCAGGTGGATGTGGTGGAGGTACACCCCGGGCCGGTGATCACCCGTTTCGAATTGCAGCCCGCTCCCGGTATCAAGTCATCGCAGATCAGCAACCTGGCCAAGGACCTCGCGCGCGGGCTCAGCGTCATCTCGGTCCGCGTCGTGGAAGTGATTGCCGGCAAGTCCACGATTGGCCTCGAAATCCCCAATACCGTCCGGCAAACAGTCTACCTTTCGGAGATTCTTCGCTCGGAGGTGTATGAACGGTCCGGTTCGCCGGTGACCCTGGCTCTGGGCAAGAACATTGGCGGTGCGCCGACGATCGCCGATCTGTCCCGGATGCCCCATCTGCTCGTTGCAGGCACGACGGGATCGGGCAAATCGGTCGCCCTGAATGCGATGATCCTCAGCTTTCTCTACAAGTCCACCCCGGAGCAGGTACGCCTGATCATGATCGATCCCAAGATGCTGGAGCTTTCGGTCTACGAGGGGATTCCGCATCTGCTGGCCCCGGTGGTCACGGACATGAAAGAGGCTGCAAACGCGCTGCGCTGGTGCGTGGCGGAAATGGAGCGCCGCTACCGCCTGATGGCCACTCTGGGGGTGCGCAACATTTCCGGGTACAACCGCAAGGTACGCGAGGCGGAAGAGAAGAATCAGCCGCTCAAGGACCCGTTGTGGCAGCCGTCCCTGCCGGACGGGGACGAGGAGCAGCCGAACCTGGAGTTCTTCCCGTACATTGTCGTCGTTGTCGACGAGTTCGCCGACCTGATGATGATCGTCGGCAAGAAGATCGAGGAACTGATCGCACGCCTGGCTCAGAAAGCGCGCGCTGCCGGCATCCACCTGGTGGTTGCGACCCAACGGCCGTCCGTGGACGTCATTACCGGCCTGATCAAGGCCAACATTCCCGCGCGCATCGGTTTCCAGGTATCATCGCGCGTCGACTCCCGCACCATTCTCGACCAGATGGGTGCGGAGCAGTTGCTGGGGCATGGCGACATGTTGTACCTGGCGCCCGGTTCGGCGCTGCCGGAGCGCATACACGGTGCGTTTGTCGGCGATCGCGAGGTCCACGCGGTAGTCAGATACCTGAAGCAGTTCGGTGAACCGGAGTACCTCGAAGACGTGCTCAATGAGACACAGATCACGTTCGATGGCATGTCGATCGGGGCAACCGGGCTCCCTGAAGCGGTGGACGGTGAGCAGGATGAACTTTACGACCAGGCGGTGGCCTTCGTCACGGAGAGCCGGCGGGCTTCGATTTCGAGCGTGCAGCGCCAACTTCGGATCGGCTACAACCGGGCTGCTCGACTGGTCGAGGAAATGGAATCCGCCGGCATTGTCAGCCCGCCCGAGCACAACGGTCAGCGCGAAGTCCTCGCGCCGCCTCCGCCCCGCGACTGAGCCGCGCTTTCCAGGGAGTTGCGGGAATTGACCAGTCGGTTATTTTTGTTGCTGTTTATCGTGGCCAGCGCCCCGCTGGTTGCCGAGGAGCCCAAACTGTCTCCCCCGGGCTCCGCACGGCAGCAGCTGGATCGCTTTAGCGATGGGCTGAGCAGCCTCCGGGCCCGCTTCGAGCAACGGGTTGTCGATGGCGACGGAAAGCTCCGGGAAAGCAGCGAGGGCGAGGTCTGGCTTCGCCGGCCGCGGCTTTTTCGCTGGGAATACGGCGGGGAGTTTCCCGAGATCGTGGTGGCAGACGGGGAGCGCGTCTGGATTTACGATGTCGCGCTGGAGCAGGTCACCGTGCGCAGGCAATCCGAAGCAGAGGCCGACTCTCCGCTGAGCCTGCTGACCGAACCGTCGCGTCTGGACGAGCGCTTCGCGGTCCGCGAGGCCGGAGAAGCCCTGGGCTTTCAGCTGCTGGAACTCAGAAGTCTCGATTCCGAGGCCCCATTCGAACGGCTGCTGTTGGGGCTCGGCGACGGCCAGCTGAGGCTCATGATCATGGAAGACGCCTTCGGGCTGCGCACCGAACTGCGTTTCACGGAGCTTGCCAGGAATCCGACGCTCGAAGCGGAGCTGTTCGTGTTCACGCCGCCCGATGGGGTGGATGTGATCGGTGAAGCCGAGTGGCTGCGGCAGGAACCCTGATGCGGAAAATTGCCACAGCAATCGGTCATGCCAATGGCTACAATAACGAGTTTTACAGCCTCGAATTCGCGCACTGGACAGAGCCATGCTTGATCCACAATTGTTGAGAACCGACCCCGAGTCCGTTGCACAGAACCTGGCGGGCCGGGGTTATACCCTGGACGTTGACGCCTGGCGGCAACTGGAGACGCAGCGCAAGGACCTGCAGATTCGCGTGCAGGAGCTGCAGAACCAGAAAAACCTCAGCGCGCGCTCCATCGGGCAGGCCAAATCCCGGGGCGAGGATATACAGCCCCTGCTGGAGCAGGTCAAAGACCTCGGCGAGGAATTGGGACGCATGGAGTCGGAGTTCTCGGACGTTCAGGAACGGCAGCGCGCCTGGCTGCTGGACATGCCCAACCTCGCGCTGGCGGATGTCCCGGTGGGCCGGGACGAGAGCGACAACATGGAAATCCGCCGCTGGGGCGAGCCCCCGGGTTTCGATTTCAAACCGCGTGACCACGTCGAGCTCGGCGGTCAGTCGGGCCTGCTGGACGCCGAGTCGGCGGCCAAGCTCGCGGGCGCCCGCTTCACCGTATTGCGTGGAGCACTGTCCCGGCTGCACCGGGCACTGGCGCAGTTCATGCTGGATGTACACACCCAGGAGCACGGCTATACCGAAGTGTATCTGCCCTACCTGGTCAACCCGGAGACCATGACGGGAACCGGGCAATTGCCCAAGTTCGGCGAGGACGCCTTCGCGACGACCGATGACCCGCCACGCTATCTGGTTCCGACCGCCGAGGTGCCGATGACGAACCTGGTGGCCGGCGAGATCATTTCCCCGGAGCTGCTGCCTCTGCGCTTCACCTCGCAAACGCCCTGCTTTCGGCGCGAGGCCGGCACCTATGGCAAGGACACCCGGGGCATGATTCGCCAGCACCAGTTCGAGAAGGTCGAGCTGGTCCAGATCACCACCCCGGAATCCTCGTTCGCGGCGCTCGACGAACTGACCGGCCATGCGGAAACGATCTTGCAGCGCCTCGGGCTGCATTACCGCACCGTGGTGCTGTGTACCGGCGACATGGGGTTTGCCGCGGCCAAGACCCACGACATCGAGGTCTGGCTGCCGGGTCAGGACGAAGGGCAGGGGGCCTTTCGCGAAATTTCGTCCTGCAGCGTGTGTACCGATTTTCAGGCACGGCGCATGATGGCGCGCTGGCGCAACCCGGACACCGGAAAACCCGAACTGGTCCATACGCTGAATGGATCGGGTCTTGCCGTCGGCCGCACCCTGATCGCTGTGATGGAGAATTTCCAACAGCAGGATGGGTCGATTCGGATACCCGAGGTACTGCGTCCTTACATGCGCGGACTGGACATCATCCGCTGACTGCAAGGCGGCGCCGGAACCTGTCCCGACCCGTCTAAATCGAAGCCAGAAA
>JBFFUJ010000040.1:0-13787 GCA_041571375.1 Lysobacterales bacterium
ATGGCGGTCAATGTCAAGGCGCCGGCCGTGCTGGCCCGCGCGGCGGGGGCGATCATGATCCCGCAGGGCTCCGGCAAGATCATCAACATTGCCTCGACCTCGGGAATCCTCGGCAAGGCCATGCTGGTCGCTTACTCGTCCTCCAAGGGCGCGCTGTTGCAGTTCACCAAGGCATTGGCGGCGGAATGGGCGGCAAAGGGCGTCCAGGTCAACGCGATCGCCCCCGGGGCGTTCGAGACCGATGCGCAACGGGTGGTGCTCGAGTCGCCGGACCTGCTCAAGCGGCGAATCGGCAAAATACCGGCCCGGCGAATGGGCGACGTCGAGGAGCTTGGTCCGCTGGTCTGCTACCTCGCCTCGCCGCTGTCGGATTTCGTCAGCGGCAGTGTATTCGTCATCGACGGCGGGGAGTCAGGCAAATTATGAGCGGCGCGGAGGCAAAGGTTGCCGCCCGGTCGGCCAACGTGGCAGAAGACAGCGCGCGGACCTCGCGCGGCGACCTGCGCCGCGGCCGCATCCTGGAGGCCTTCCACGACTGCATCATCGAAAAAGGTTACGCCAAGACCACGCTGCGCGACGTGGCCCGGGCCGCGGGCATCTCGGCCAGCCACCTTTTGTATTACTTCCCCGGCAAGGATGCCATTCTGGAACAGTACTTCGAGGACGTTGCGGTCAAGATCGTGGAGCGAATCGAGAGCTTCAGGGGAGAGGAGCCGGAACAGCAAATCGAACTGCTCTCAGACCTCTTTTTCGCCGGCAAGGGCATCACCCGGTCCGAGATCGGGTTCATGCTGGAGTGCTTCGGGGTCGCGGTGCACGACAAGAAACTGCGCAAGGAGAAAAGGAAACTCGACCGCTACTGCAAGGCCTATCTCGTGGAGCTGTTCGGGAAACTGCCACTGGGCCCCGGCAAGGCCGAGGCGCACGCCGAGATCGCGTATGCCTCGCTGATCGGGCTGCGCACAGCCGCCTATTTCGACAAGCGGGTGCAACTTTCCATGGCCAGGCAGCTGTTCAACGAGGAAACGATGAATCTCGCCGGAATTCGCGAGCGGGACTGAGCGGAAGCGCGCGCGGGGAGCTGCCGGGGGGCCAAATTGAACGCCACATTACCGTGTGGCACGATTGAGCGGGCGGGGGACTGCCGAGGTGATGGAGCATGAAAGCATCCGATAAGCTGAAGATCCACGAGTTACTGAGTCGCGCCGCCTATTACTTCGACGAGCGCAAGCTCGAGGAACTGGGGGCCTGTTTCGCGCTCTCGGCCACGATGCTGGTGCGGATCGCGGGAGTCGGCGATGTCGGGCCGTTCGAGGGCCGGGACGCCATCATGAAGCTGATGTCCGATACGCTGGAGTCCCAGACCGATGTCCGCCGCCACGTCCTGTCCAACTTTTTTTTCGAGGCCGAGTCCAAGAAGTCGGCCACGGTGGTGTCCAGCCTGGTCGTTTGCTCGGTGGAAAACGGACAAATCAATGTCATCATCAGCGGTATCTACCGGGATCAGGTGGTCAGAAAGGGCGACGAGTGGCGCATCCAGCATCGGCACCTGGACCTGGATCTCCCATTCTGAGACAGGGGATGGCGAATGAGCCCACTGCTGGACGACACCGTACTCTCCTGCATCGGCAACTCGGCTGAGCCGCAGACCGAGCTGGTCACCCGGCGCGACATCCGCAAATACTCGGTCGCTACCGGCCAGCGGCTGCGAAAATACCTCGACGGCGAGGAAGCCCCCCCGCTGTTCCATATCCCGCTGTTCTGGGACGTCGTGGAACTGGACCAGTTGCTGCCGGACGGCCTGTCCGTGGATCCGCTGCTGCCGGACTTTCCGCTGAAGCGGGCCATGGCCGGTGGCTGGAATATCCGGTATCACCGCCCCATCGTTCCCGGTGACGAGCTGGTGATGACCCGCACGATCAGCAACATCTACGAGAAGATGGGCTCCAAGGGGCCGCTGATCTTTTACGAAATGACCCGTGACGTCAGAACGGCTACGGGGGAGCCGGTGCTGACCGAGATAATCACGCGGATTCTGCGCTGATGACGACGCCCTCAATTCATTCCGTCAAGGTCGGCGATGCGCTCCCGACCCGGGATCTGGCCTGCGATACGGTACAGCTTTTCTTCTATAACGCGGCACTCTGGAATGCGCATCGAATCCATTTTGACGCGCCCTACGCCACCGAAGTCGAGGGGTACCCCGGCCTGGTCGTTGCAGGACCCCTGATCGGCGACTGGCTGGTCCAGTGTGCGCTCGAATGGATCGCGGAAGCCGGCGAACTGGTTTCGTTCGAATTCTCCAATCGGCGCGCCGCCTATGTCGACGATCCTCTGGTTTCGGGCGGCAAGGTCGTCGCGGTCGATGCCGGGAGCGGGCTGGTGACGGTCGACCTCCACGTCCTCAACGCGGAGGGGGAGGTCATCGCCCCGGGTCAGGCAGTGGTCCGGTTTCCGGTTGATTGATGGTCTCGCCGATGGAATCCCTGCGCGGCAAGGTGGCGATCGTCGGTTCGGCCGACACACCGGTGGGCAAGCTGCCCGACGTCAGTGCGACGGCGCTGTGCGCGGAGGCCGTCCGGCTGGCCCTGGATGACGCGGGCATCGGCAAGGAGCAGGTCGATGGGCTGGTCACCTGCAACTCGATGGCCGAGCCGTACATGTATCACGCAGAGGCCATAGCCGAGCACCTGCAGATTTTCCCGCGTTATTGCGTCAGTGCGAACGCGGGCGGCGGCACCACGTTTTCGGGGATCCGTCAGGCGGCGGCGGCGATCGCCACCGGTGCCTGCAACACGGTCGTCGTCGCCCTGGCCGACTGCCTGCGCAGCGGCCTGACACGCGAGCAGGCGAAAAAGATCCAGTCGTCCAACGGCCATCCCCAGTTCGAGACGCCGTATGGGGCGACGACGCCCGGTTTTTACGCCCTCATCGCCCGGGCCCACATGGACGAGTATGGCAGCACAGCCGAGCAGTTCGCAGCCGTTGCGGTGAGTGGCCGCGAACATGCCTCGCGTAACCCGGCGGCGCAGATGCGCGACCCGATAACGGTCGAAGATGTGCTGGCCTCGCGCATGATTGCCGATCCGCTGCATCTGCTGGACTGCTCGCTCGTCTCCGACGGCGGCGCGGCGATCGTCCTGACCTCGGCGGAACGTGCCCGTGATTTCAGGCACGATCCGGTCTACCTGCTGGGCGCGGGGGAGGGCCACAGCCACGAGCACATCAGCCAGGCGCGCAGCCTGACGACCAGCGCCGCTGTCGAGTCGGGGCGCGAAGCCTATGCAATGGCCGGACTCGGGCCTCGTGACATCGACCTGATCCAGCTCTATGACTGTTTCACGCCGGTGGTACTCATCGAGTTGGAGGACCTGGGGTTTTGCGAGAAGGGCGAAGGCGGCCCGTTCGTCGAGTCCGGCGCGACCCGACTTGGCGGCAGCTTGCCAATGAACACGCACGGTGGGCTGCTCTCGCATTGCCACCCCGGCAATCCCGGTGCTTTGTTCCTGTTGACTGAGGCCGTAACGCAACTGCGTGGCCAGGCCGGTGAGCGTCAGGCCGAGAAGGCGTCGGTGGCGCTGGTCCATGGACAGGGCGGCGTGATGTCGAGCCATGCAACCCTGATCGTGGGACGGGAACCGGGCTGATGAGTGGGGCCAGCGGGAAGTTTCTGCCCATTCCGACTCCGGAAACGGCTTTCTGGTGGGAAAACTGTCGCGCGGAACGGCTGCTGATCCAGCACTGCAATGATTGCGGGAGCCACCAGTTCTATCCCCGTTCCTACTGCACTTCCTGTTCCGGCGACTCGCTCGAATGGGTGGAGGCGGCGGGCGTCGGAACCGTGTCGACGTTCACCATCTGCCGGGTTCCGGTGGCCGAGGCCTACGCCGCGGATCTGCCGTACGTGGTGGCCCTGGTGCGCCTGCAGGAGGGGCCCACGCTGATGAGCAACGTCATCGACTGCGACCCGGAATCGGTGCGGACCGGCATGCCGGTCGAAGTAGTTTTCGAATCGCGTACGGAGGAGATCACGTTGCCGCAATTCCGGCCACGCCATACTCCGACCGCCCCATGACCGACCGGGACGTCTGGCTCGAGCTGACCCGCGAGGAGATCGTCGAACCGGATCTGCCCATTTGCGATCCGCACCATCACCTCTGGGACTACCCCGGCAGCCGCTATCTGGTCGACGAGTTTCGCGCCGATTTCGGCGGCGGGCACCGGGTCGAGAGCACGGTGTTCGTCGAATGCCGTCAGTTCTACCTTGCGGAGGGTCCCGAGGCCCTGAGGCCCGTGGGCGAGACCGCTTTCATCGACAGTGTGGCCGGGCCCGTAGCCAGCCCGCATGGTTCCATCGAGTTGGCTGCCGGGATCGTAGCCTTCGCCGATCTGAGCCTCGGCGCCGGCGTCGGGGCGGTACTCGAGGCCCACGCGCAGGCGAGCGGGCGCTTTCGCGGCGTGGGGCATGCCACCGCCGGGGACGAAAGCGACCGCGTACACAATGCCCATACCCATCCGCCTGCCGGCCTCATGGGCGATGACGGCTTTCGCGCGGGAGTCGCCTGCCTGGAACGCATGGGGATGCGGTTCGACGCCTGGCTCTATCATCACCAGCTCGACGAGTTGACCGACCTGGCACGGACCTTCCCCGGGCTGCCCATCGTGCTCAACCACATGGCCGGGCCACTGGGCATCGGCCCCTATGCCGATCGGCGCGAGGAGGTGTTCCAGGCGTGGCGTCAGGGACTGACCCGACTCGCAACCTGCCCGAACGTGTATGTCAAGCTGGGGGGGCGCACCATGTCCATGAGCGGCTTTGGCTGGCACAAGCGCCCCGCGCCGCCCGGTTCGGAAGAACTGGCATTGGGGCTGGCGCCGTACTTCGAGACCTGCATCGCGCTGTTCGGCGCGGACCGCTGCATGTTCGAGAGCAATTTCCCGGTGGATCGGGCGGGCGTCTCGTACACGGTGCTGTGGAACGCCTTCAAGCGCCTGACGCACGATTACCCGGAGGCTGAGCGCGCCGAGCTGTTCTCCGGTTCCGCGCGGCGTTTCTACGCCATCTGAATTCCGACGAGCCGGCTTCCCGGCCGCGGCCGGAGCTTCGCTCACCCCGTCTGCAGCTGCCCCAGCAGGTCGAGGCACTCCTGTGCCAGGCCGATGCGATCCTCCAGCGTGACCATGACGGTGTGGGTGGCCGCCGTGGCCAGTCCCATGGATTCGATCTCGTTGGCCATCGCTTCGTCCACCGCGTCGAGGACGAAGCCGTCGAGCAGTGACTGGTAGTGCTGCGCGACCCATACGGCGGAGTTGGGGACCGACAGTTCGCTCATCATCTTGACGGTCGGGCCCTTGATGGCGGACCCACCGACGACTGGCGAGACCGCGATGACCGGCGCCGGGCATGCCTGCAGGCGCTCCCGCATCCCGGGTATTGCGAGGATCGGGTCGATGCTGACGAACGGATTGGACGGACACAGAATCACACCCGACAGGTCCGGGCTTTCGAGCCGTGAGACGATTTCCGGATTCAACCTGGCGCTCTCCGCACCCGCGAAACGAAAGCCGGAAACCACCGGTTCGCACCGGGCACGGACGAAATAGTCCTGGAACGACATTTCCCCCGCCTCGGTCATGACCCGGGTGGCGACCGGATCGTCGCTCATCGGCAGGATCGCATGCGCCACGCCGAATGACGCTGCGAAGGCGGCAGTCACCTGACTCAGGGTCTGGCCGCTGCGCAGCCGGTGCGTGCGCTCGAGGTTGACCGCCAGGTCCCGATCGCCGAGCGCAAACCAGGTCTCGCCGCCCAGCTGGGCCAGGGCCTGCATGAAATTCCAGCTTTCGTCGCGGCGACCCCAGCCCGTCTCCGGATTATTCTCCCCGGCCAGGGTGTAGACCAGGGTATCGATATCGGGCGAGACGTGCAGGCCGAGGTGCTCGAAGTCGTCGGCGGTGTTCACGGCCAGGGCGAGCCGTTCGCCGTCGAGCAGGCTGGACAGGCCGAGCGCCAGCTTGGCGCCGCCGACGCCGCCCGTGATGGCGAGATAATGATCCGTCTTCATTTCAGAGAAAAAGGTCCTCCGGCGCCGGCCGCAGCGAATCCTGCGCGACCTGGCGGCTGTCCTCGGGAGCAAATCCGCGCACCAGGGCTGCCGGCATCCGCTCGATGCTCTCTCCCATGACCAGTACCGCGGCGGCCGCGATGGAATCGGCGCGGTTGATGATCGTGAATTGCAGCTCGCGCCCGAACAGGTCCACCTCGCCACGGCGGTCGTCCAGGACCGTCAAGCCGGAACTGCCGATGGCCTGCCCCATGGTTCCCAGCCGCCAGGGCCGGTTCAGGCTGTCGCTGATGATCACGCCCAGGCGCCTTCCGGTCCGTTGTTGCAGCGAATCACGCAGCCGCGCGGCCGACCCATCGGGATCCTCGGGCAGCAGCAGGGCGCACTCGCCGTCGTGGTGGTCGATATTGGACTGATCGATGCCGGCGTTGGCGCTGATGATGCCGAGGCGGTTCCTGACGATCAGGATGTCCGGTGCCTTCCGGATGACGGCGGTCGACTCCCGCAGGATCAGTTCGACCATCCGCGGGTCCTTGCCGGTTTCCGCGGCCAGCGCCACGGCTGCCGGACTCGGCGTGACCTCACGGAGCGCCACCAGGCGGCCTTCCGACTTGGACACGATTTTCTGCGCGACCACGAAGATGTCGCCGTCCACCACATCCAACCGCTCCGAGCTCATCGACTCGAGCAGCAAGGCGCCCAGGTCGTCGCCGGTTTTGACGAGGGGGATACCCGACAGGGGATGGATGGTCAGAGATGTCTGCATGAGCTGGTTGGAATCAACGGCCGCAGGGCCGGAAGCGGGGGCGACGCGGGCGATGACGGCTGTTATTCCCTATCCCTTTGCCAGATTTCAATACCATCTTATCTCACGCGCTGGTGGCTGCCGACCTGTTTTTGCGATCATTTTGCTTGCTCGAGTCCTGCTCGCATCGAGCGGCCTGAGCTGCCGGGGCGAGGACCCCACGCTGCAGAACAAGCAGATCGGAACCGCTCCGCCCGCACGCGCCCTGGCGCCGGAACATGCCGGGGACACACGTCAGTATATGGAGCGTGTATTATCCTCCTATTCGGCCTGAACGGTTGGCTCCAAACGTGGTCTCTTTGAGTAGGCCCCAACGCGGTGATATGTGCTTGCAGAGTAAGGAAATTCCGATCGACAAGCTGTGGGTTGTACTCCCCGTCAAGTCGCTCGAACTGTCGAAACAGAGACTGAAGGACTGCCTCGGTCCACTCCGCCCTGGCCTCACGGAGGTCATGTTGGCCGACGTGCTCGACGCCCTCCGGCGCAGCGCCACGGTCAGCGGCGTGGTCGTGGTGACCATGGACGCCGAAGTCGCGGCGCTCGCCGCCACGAAAGGCGCGACACTCGAGGAGGAGGCCGGTCCCTTCGGCATGAATCGGGCTATCGGGCAGGGTTTCGCTGCCGCCCGTCGGCTGGGAGCAGCCTGGCTCGCCGTATTGCCTCTCGACATCCCCTTGCTGACCGGGGCCGAGTTCGACCGCCTGGTTCGGGAACTGGACAGCCGCGCGACCGGGGCCGATGAGCCTGCTCTGGGCATCGTACCGTCCAGTGACGGCCAGGGAACCAACTGGCTCTGCACCCGGGCCGACGTGGCGTTCAAGCCGGCATACGGTCCCGGCAGCTATCGTCGACATCTCGAGGCGGCGCGGGCTCAGGGCCAACGTCCGATAACGCTCGCGTCGCCGAGCGTTTCCCTGGATATCGATGAAGCGGCCGATCTGGAAACCTTCTCTGAATTCTGTCGTTTGCACGACGAATTCAGGTGCACCCGAACCTGGCAGTTTCTGCATGCCTTGAACGCCCGACCGGCGGAATACGCCGGCCGGCATCCGAACCCAACCGATGAGTCGAGCTATGTCATCAGCAAATCCTGACCTTGCGGACCTGGAACGCCTGTTGGCGGTCAGGGAGGGCCGCGACCTGGACAGCCTCTGCGCTGAAGCGGCCCGGCTGCGGGACGCGGGGTTCGCGGGCATCGTGACCTACTCCCGGAAAGTATTTATTCCTCTGACGCGCCTGTGCCGGGACTTTTGTCACTATTGCACCTTCGCGACCGAACCGAAACATCTGCAGTCGGCATTCATGACCGCAGACCAGGCGGTCGAAATCGCGGCCAAAGGGCAGGAACTGGGCTGCAAGGAGGCCCTGTTCACCCTGGGGGAAAAGCCGGAATCAAGGCACGAGGCAGCGCGCGAGGCCCTGGCAGAGATGGGCTTCGAGACGACCCTGGAGTACGTGGCGCATGTCGCCGAACGGGTGCTCAAGGAGACGGGCCTGCTGCCGCATATCAACGCAGGCTGCATGGACGAGCAGGAAATTGCGATGTTGCGGCGCGTTTCAGGCTCTATGGGCATCATGCTGGAAAGTGCGTCCGAGCGTCTCTGCGAAAAAGGACAGGTGCATTACGGCTCTCCCGACAAGCTCCCGTCGGTCCGCATCCGCACCATGGCGGACGCGGGCAGGGCGAAGGTACCGTTCACGACCGGTATTCTGATCGGCATCGGGGAGACCCGCCGCGAGCGTCTCGAATCGCTGCTCGCCATCCGCGACCTGCACCGCGAGTTCGGGCACATCCAGGAAGTCATCGTGCAGAATTTCGTGCCCAAGGGTGATACCAAGATGGCCCAGGTGGCGCCGCCGTCGCACGACGAGATGCGCTGGACAGTGGCTGCGGCGAGGATGCTTTTAGGCCCGGACATGAGCATCCAGGCGCCGCCCAACCTCAACAGTGGACAGCTCCAGTCGCTGATCGAGGCCGGCATCAACGACTGGGGTGGGGTGTCACCGCTGACACCGGACCACGTGAATCCCGAGTCGCCCTGGCCGCATATCGACGCACTCGCCAGGGAATCCGCTGCGGGCGGCAAGCTGCTGCAGGAGCGCCTGACCCTCTACCCGCCTTACGCGCGGGAGCCGGAGCGCTGGCTGGACCCCCAGGTGCGGGGCGCTGTCCTGAAGATTTTGGACGGTGGCGGCATGGCCCGTGAGGATGGCTGGCTCAGCGGCCAATCGGTGGACGTGCCGGAAGGTATTCACATCCAGCCGTTGCCGGTCGGCGGCGGGTCGAGGCTTGCGGTTTCGGCGGGATTGCGGGTCATTCTCGAGCGTGCGGAGGATCCGGCTGCGGCGCTCGAGGCCGGCGAGATTGCACAGCTGTTCGGAGCGCGCGGCGAGGACTTTCTGGCCGTTTGCGACGCGGCCGACCGTGCGCGGGCGCAAACCTGCGGCGATACCGTCAGCTACGTGGTCAACCGCAACATCAACTACACCAACATCTGCGGTTACCGCTGCCGTTTCTGCGCCTTCGCCAAGGGCAGGAAGAACACCGAGCAAAGCGAAGCCCCCTATGTGAAAGGTCCCGCCGAGGTCGCCCGCCTGGCGCGCGAGGCCTGGGAGCGCGGCGCCACGGAGGTCTGTCTGCAGGGCGGCATCCATCCCCATTTCGACGGCCAGACCTATCTGGACATCTGCGCCGCGGTGCACAGGGCCGTGCCCGCCTTGCACATTCACGCATTCTCTCCGCTGGAGGTGCAGCATGGGGCCCAGTCGCTGGGGCTGTCAGTGACCGAGTTCCTTCGTGAACTGAAAGAAGTCGGCTTGAAAACCCTGCCGGGAACGGCTGCAGAAATCCTTTCGGACGAGGTGCGAGCGATCATTTGCCCGGACAAACTGACCACCGCGGAGTGGCGCGGCATCGTCGAGGCGGCGCACGCAATCGGCCTGCCCACCACCGCGACCATCATGTTCGGTCATGTCGACCGCTATGAGCACTGGGCCGAACATCTGCTGCTGATCCTCGACATCCAGCACCGGACCGGCGGCATCACGGAGTTCGTGCCGCTGCCCTTCGTCGCTGCCGAAGCCCCGATGTATCGACAGGGCCTTTCGCGTCGCGGCCCGACCTTCAGAGAGGCCGTGCTGATGCACGCCGTCGCGCGACTGGTGCTCTCACCCGCGATTCCCAACATCCAGGCCTCCTGGGTCAAGATGGGACTGCAGGGCGCCGCCCGCTGCATGCAGGCCGGCGTCAATGACCTGGGCGGCACACTGATGAACGAGAGCATTACCCGCGCAGCCGGTGCCCTGCACGGCCAGGAAATGAAGCCGCAGATTCTCGAGGCCACGATCAGGCGCTGCCACCGTCAGCCGCGCCAGCGCACGACGCTGTATGGAGCGGCGGCTGAAATCGGTCGGACTCAGCAGACGCGGCGCTCTGCCTGAGTGGTGAACAGGCCGCGACCCGCGGCCGGAACGGGCACGGTTTTCGCTGCCGGACCGTCGGCGAGTTGTCCCGCCCCGGGTCAGCGCCATTCATGATCTCCCAATAGTCGCTCGCCGGTGGGGCATCGGGCAGGCGACGGCCTTCGATTGCCCTGCGCCCGCCGGATTGGCCCGAAGTGACTCATTAAAAGCATGCTTGCTTGTTTCAAACAATAGTGACTTTTTTACGCCGCGCTGCGGTAGAATGGCGCACGACAGGCCGCGCGCGTTTCGTCCCCAAGACAGACCAGGGACGCCGCGTGAGAAGAACTGCCCGAGGATTTGCATGGCGAACAGAAAAGAAAAGACAGTGAACCGCGCTCCCGAAACCGGGGTCATGGGTTGGCAGGCCAGGAAAAGCGCCGCGACCCGAAACCAGATCATCAGTGCGGCCATCCGGTGCATCGTCGAGTGCAGTTATTCGAAGACCACGATGATGAAGATTTCCGAGAGGGCCGGACTCTCCCGCGGGGCCACCCTGCACCATTTTCCGTCAAAAATGGACATCATCCGTGCAGTGGTCGACTACCTGCACGAGCGGCGGATTCAGGCCTTCAGGCGAGCCATCAGGGAAATTCCGCCGGGTGCCGACATGGCGCACATGGCCATTCAGAGCTATTCGGACCAGGTGAACCATCCGATCTATATTGCGCTGTTCGAACTCTCCGTGGCGGCCCGGACGGACGAGGGGTTGCGGGAAATCCTGCACCCTGCGCAGCTTGCTTTCGATCGCGAGTGGTACCAGACAGCCTGGGACCTGTTTCCGGAATGGCACAGTGACCCTGCGGCTTTCGATCTGGCCCTGAACCTGAGCCAGATCGCGATGGAAGGCATGGCGATCCGGAATTTCACGCACGCAAGGGAATACGATCGGGAACGGTTGCTCGAGTATCTGGAGGAAAGGATTCGGGAGCTGAAGCCTTCAGGCACCTCCTGATCACTGCCCGCGGGGCGGTTTCTGCAACAGGTTGACGCGGGGGTAGACGTTCCGGCCGAAACCCTCCTTGCTCATGACGAGATGCCAGAGGAAGAGGCTTTCGGTCTCGAAGGCTGCCTTGCATGACAGCAAATAGTAGTTGAACATGCGGCGGAAAGGCTCGTCGAATGGCCTCTGCGAGTCGATTTTCCGGATCCGGTCCCAGTTCTCTTCGAACCGTTGCTGCCAGCAGGCCAGTGTCGGCGCGTAGTACTGACCGTAATTCTCCCAGTCCTGGATGACGAACAGTCCCTCGGCCGACGCGACGAGTTGCGCCATGGCTGGCGCCATGGAGTTGCGGAAGATGTATTTTTCGATCCACGGATCCACGACCTTCGTAACCCGGTTGTTGCCGATGGTGTGCAGCAGGAAAAGGCCGTCATCCCGGATCAATTGACGGATGATCTCGAACAGGCGCCGGTAGTTCCTGTAGCCGACATGCTCGATCATGCCGATGATCACGACCTTGTCGAAATGCCCGGCTTCGAAGCGCGCGGGCAAATCACGGTAGTCGCACTGCACGATATCGACCGGCAGGCCGCGAGTGTAATCCCTGGCGTACGCGATTTGCTCACGCGAGATGCTGATCCCGGTGACGTGACAGCCGCGGGTTTCGGCGGCATAGCGGGCGAACCCGCCCCAGCCGCAGCCGATGTCCAGCACGCGGTCGCCGGCAGCCAGCCCCAGTTTGTCGCAGACCATTTCCAGTTTTTCCACCTCGGCCTCCTCGAGGGTGCCGGCGTGGTGGAAAAAGCAGCAGGTGTATTGGTTGTACGGCCCCAGGAAGAGGCTGTAAAGCCGATGGTCCAGGTTGTAGTGCGTATCGGCGATTGCCTGCGAACCGCGGCGGGTCTGGAGATTGGTCAGCCGGGCCCTGAGTTCCAGCAGGCTCTTGTTCAAAGTCACCAGCGGGCTGCGGGTTAATTCCATCCGGAGGATTCGACGGAACAGAGCGTCAATGGATTCCACGTCCCAGTCACCGTCCATGTAGGATTCGCCGAATCCCAGGGAGCCGCGCAACACGTGACGGTAAAAGCGGCGGTTGTGCACCTGGATGTCCCACGGATTACCGCCGTCGATGGTGACGTCAACCCGGGCAAATGTGTTGCGGACGAACTTCTCCAGCCGGTCGCTCATGCTCAGTCCGGATGTGCGGCCGATCATGCAGTCCAGGCGAAGGCTTTTCGCAGCGCGCCGGTCAGCCGCTGACGCAGTTACGACCTTCGGTGGGCAGCAGGCTCACCCAACCATCCGGGTCGATCGTGATCGCGCGTGCCCCGGAGGTGGAATCGTCGTGGCAGAGCAGAAAACGGCCGCGATTCGAGCCGTTGCGTTGAATCAGGCCCGTTGCGGTGAAGGAGGCGATGCTTTGGGCGGCGCCGACGGCTTCGATGCGGACATGGCGGCTGGGCGCGTCATAAGCCTCCAGCAGCTCGATCGACTGGACTTCGCCGTCACCGTTGCCGTCGCTGTAGACCAGCCAGCCCTGACTCCAGTCACCGTCCTGCCGGCACGACTGGCCGTCCGAGCTGGGGCAGACCGTGACCTGGCTGGCCCGCTTCTGCGCTTCGGCCCTGGCGAGGAACAGTCCGGCTGCCAGATCTGTCGAAGCCGTATTCAGCCGATGCCGCTCGATCAGCATGGCGGAGCCCGGAACGGCAATCAGCACGATGATGCCCAGCACGGCCAGCAAGATGAGCGACTCGACCGCGGTCATGCCGGCCGCGAGCCTGATCCTGGGGCTGCTGCTCGAGTTGGGTTGCATGACCACCAGACCTCTGCCAAGCGCCCCGGCTACCGGACTTCCAGCGTCGCGCTCAGATCGGGGTCCAGCTTCGAGACCAACCGGATCTGTCCGGTCCGGTCGACCAGCCCACGGCGGTCGAACAGGAAAAGAGGCCGGTCTGGTAACACGTCCACACTGTCCGGGATTGGATAGGGCTGCATATCCGGATGAGCTCCCCGGGAACCTGCATCGGCCTGCGCCAGCGACACGATTTGCGCTGACTGGTCCCCGGATGCCGAGATGTGCAGCGTGACTGGCGATTCGGTGATGCGAGCGACGTTGCGCGCCGCAGAGATCGAGTATTCGAGGTTTTCGGTCGCCGCCCGCAACTCCGCTCTGGCGGCGGCGCCGCTGGCGGAGGGAATGGCAAACGACAGGATAATGGCCAGGACGCTGATCACGATCAGGACCTCGACGAGCGTGATGCCCCTGGATGAGCACGGCGAGCGGCTTGCTTGCTGGATCTTCATCATTCCCTCACGGATTCCCCTTTCAGCGCGTGCGCAACCACGTCGCCCCGGCCGCTGATCCGTAGCGAAATCAAATACATCCTGCGTGATGAACAGTATAAATAAAGCTCGAAAGCGATGGCGGGGGCTCGATGACCGTTCATCGGGAAGAATCGCCCGTTCAGCGGTCAGGGATAAAAAAACCGGCGCCTGGCGGCGCCGGTCG
>JBFFUJ010000041.1:0-13122 GCA_041571375.1 Lysobacterales bacterium
CGAAACCCGAGGTGCATGCCGAGCTGCAGACAACTCGTTAAACTGATTGCAAAACTTTAGTTGCCAACGACGACAACTACGCTTTAGCAGCTTAAAAACCTGCGTAAAGCCTTCCGCCCGGCTTCGTGCCCATACGACCGGATCACGGGAGTCACCCCATATGGGATCGCGATGAAGCGCGCCTGGCGCGGATTCGTTAAAACTTACCAGGCTCGTTGCCGGTTTTCCCTGCCTGTCGGGTAGCCTGCAATTAAATAAATAGACCGGATAAGCATGTAGAGCCGAAGGCGGAGTGCTTGCGGACGCGGGTTCGATTCCCGCCGCCTCCACCAGATACGGAAAAACCGCCCTTGTGGCGGTTTTTTCGTATTTGATTGCTCTGTTGGCAATCAACGCCGTGTGGCGGGTTTACCCACCAGACACCCGGCCCGGGCGCCTGATTTGCAAGCTCCCGATGCAATGGGCTTTGCCAAGAGCTTGCCTTATTGCTGCCTCAGCGCCCCCATCGGAAAGAGGAATGACTCCGCGCCGCCGTTGTAGTGCTCGGCCGCCGCGCCGAGGCCGCCCCCGCAGGTGTTGTTCTCCTCGGGCGTCGTGCAGGCCGCACGGGTGCCCTGGCATTCGGCGGCCCAGAACATGAAGCCGAGCATCCCGTGGCTGGTCCCGGCCCCGTTGGGGGTGATCGTCTGCACGAAGTCGCCGAGGGCGGAGGGGTGCTGCAGTGAATTCTCGAAATCCACGCATTCGGGTTCGGGCCTGCGGCCGGTGAGCCAGAGGCTGCCGGTGAGCTTGGCCGGCGCCAGCGGCGGGATCGGCGGGTCGTATTGCGGCTTGCCGTCGATGTGTTCCTGCCAGTGGCCCATGTACGCGTCGGCGGACGACTGGCGCGGGGTGACCATGGCGTTGGCGTAGTCGAGCACCGGGTCATCCGTTCGCAGCCACTCTGCGGTGGCGCGCTCGGTCAGTGCGATCAGCCAGCGGTCGCCGGCCGCCAAATCGATGGTCAGCCGGGCGGCGTGATCGGTGCCGGCCGGATCGTAGGGATGGACCGACCGGTAAGCATCGATGAAGGCCTGCAGGCCGTCGAGATTGGGATTGCGGTTCTCCTCGTAGTCGATCTCGATGCCGACGCCCAGTTCGGCCGCCACCGCGGCCGCGTTGAGCCCCAACTGCCAGGCATCTTCGGCCAGCGCCTGGTTCCAGGGGTCGACATAGGTGATGCCGCCGATGGACAGCATGACGCGGATGCCCTCGTTCTTGAAGTAGTCCACCACAGCCTGATTCATGCCGACGGGCATGCCGCAGGGCTGGCAACCGACTACGTCAGGTCCATCATGGGTCGGTTCCGTCCCGTTGAGCAGTTGCAGCGGGTGGACGAAGCTCAGCACCACCAGATTAACGCTGGGCAACCCATTGCCTCCGTCGATCAGCCAGTTATTCTGCTCATCGAACTCGGCCATTCCCCGCACGGTCGACCAGGTGCAGTAGTCGTCGCCGCAATGCCAGGCACCGAAGATGGACAGCGGTTCGGGCGTCACGGGGTCGCCGCCACTATCGCCTCCACCCCCGCCATCGTCGCCACCCCCAGAGCTGCCGCACGCACCGAGCTCGAGCCAGTTAGCGCTCCGATCGGGGAAATCGCGCTTGGAGGATTCGGCCGTGTTTTCGTAGGCGGTTCCCTGGTATTGCACCTGCGCCCCTTCGAGGTAGTAGTGCTGCCGTTTCCACTCCGGCAAACCGCTGCAATCGTAAGCCCACGCGCTACCGGCCAGGAGCGAACAGCCCAGAACTGTGAGCCAAGTGATGATGCGTAGCGTCATGGTCAGTCCTCCCCGTTTGGGCTGCTTGTTCTGAATGCGGTTCAGTCGCCAGGCGGCCCGTCAAAAATCCCTCCGCCGCATGTCCGGTGCATCCCGATGGCCCGGGCGCCGACCGGTCTTGGATCGACGACGGTCCGCCATCCATCGGCCAGGTGTTACCTGATCAGTATTGGACAATCGGCGCGGCTCCGCAATGACGCGAGTCACTGCCACTCAACCGCGATCGCTTGGGCCGCCAGCGCGGCATCGAGCATACTCGGGCTGATTCAGCGGAGCGAATCGCTGATTTACGTCAGCGCAGCCTCACCCCCGGCGGGCGATACTGGACTCATCCACACAGAACGGTGTTCCGCCCCGGGCGTGATCCCCACTGCCGTGTCGACGGAACACGGAGGGAAGTCGCCATGCTGCAGAAGATCGAGTTCAAGCTGCCCCAATCAGCCGATCCACTGCCCGTGACGCGGCGCGGCCTGTCGATACTGAACGACCCCTGGTTCAACAAGGGCACCTCGTTCAGCGCAGAAGAACGCCTCGCGCTCGGACTGAGCGGTCTGCTCCCACCGCACTGCTCCGACATGGAGGAGCAGGTCATGCGGGTGATGGAGAATTACAACCATCTCAGCAGCCCGCTGGACAAGTACACCTCCCTGATCAGCCTGGCGGACCGCAACGTGACGCTGTTCTTCCGGGTGCTCATGGAAAACCTGCAGGAAATGACGCCCATCATGTACACGCCGACGGTTGGGCAGGCCTGCCAGAAGTTCGGGCACATCTACCGCAAGAACCGCGGCATGTACATCAGCCTGAAACACCGCGGCCGCATCGCCCAGGTGCTGGGCAACTGGCCGGCGAAGGAGGTCGACATCATCGTCGTGTCCGACGGCAGCCGGATTCTCGGGCTCGGTGACCTGGGCGCCAACGGCATGGGCATCCCCATCGGCAAGCTAGTGCTGTACGTGGTCGGCGGCGGACTGCACCCTAACCGGACGCTCCCCATCCTGCTGGACGCGGGCACCGACAACGAGGAACTGCTCAACGACCCGCTGTACCTGGGCATGACCCATCGCCGCATTCACGGTGAAGAGTTCTACGAAATGGTCGACGAGTTCGTGCAGGCCGCGGTCGAGCGCTGGCCGAATGTCCTGATCCAGTTCGAGGACTTCACCAACGACAAGGCCTTCCCGCTGCTCAACCGCTACCGCGACCAGGTCCTGTGCTTCAACGACGACATCCAGGGCACCGGAGCCGTGGCGTTGGCCGGCCTGATGGCCGCCATGCGCATACGCAAGGAACATCTGTCCGATCAGCGCATCGTCTTCTGCGGGGCGGGTTCGGCGGCCGTGGGCATCGCCGACATGATCTGCGCGGGCATCGCCGACGAACACAGCCTGACCGCAGAACAGGCGCGCCGGCTGGTCTGGATGGTGGATTCAAAGGGCCTGGTCACGACCACCCGCGGCGGGTCACTGGCGGAACACAAGCTGTCCTACGCGCGCCACGAGGAGCCTGCCGACACGCTGCTGGAGATCGTTCAGCGCGTCCGGCCCACGGTACTGATCGGCGCCAGCGGCCACGCCCACACCTTTACCGAGGAGGTGGTCACGGCGATGTACCGGCACTGCGAACGGCCGGTGGTCTTCGCCCTGTCAAACCCCACCTCGAAAGCCGAGTGCACGGCGGAGGAAGCCTATCGCTGGACCGAGGGAAACGCGATTTTCGCCAGCGGCAGCCCCTTCCCGCCGGTGCGCTACGAGGGGCGGGTCTATGTGCCGGGCCAGGGGAACAACATGTTCGTGTTCCCGGGCGTCGGCCTGGGCGCGGTCGTGTCCGGGGCGAGCAAGGTCACGGACGAAATGTTCTTCGCCGCCGCCAAGACGCTCGCGCACCTCGTGACGGGAGACGAACTGCGCGCCGGGACCATTTACCCGGACCTCGGCAAAATCCGCCAGATCTCGCTGTCCATCGCATCGGCCGTGTCCATGCTGGCCTGGGAACGCAACCTCGCGCGCTACGCGGAGCCCCGCGATGTTCGTGAGTACGTGCGCGGCTGCATGTATCATCCGGAATACCGGCCTTATGTCGCAGCGTGACTGCCGCGGCCCCGTGGCCTGCGGATTGCGCTGGCGGGCGGCCTGTGAATAGTGAGTTGATTTGGTATATTAAGTTTTCTTGACCTAAACCGCGCGAGCAACGAGTGGAGCGAACAAAATGGCAATCGCAAACACCTTGATATCGTATCTTCAGGAACGTGGAATCCAGTACGACCTGGTGGAGCACAAACACACCGCGACGGCCGTGGCCTCAGCGCACGCAGCCAACGTGCCGGCGCACCAGGTGGCCAAGGCGGTCGTCCTGTGCGACGACGACGGATACGTGCTCAGCGTCCTTCCGGCCAACCACTCCCTGGAAATAAACTGGGTCAACCGGGAACTCGGCCGGAACCTGCAGATGGCCGCCGAAGACGAGTTCAAGAACCTGTTCGCCGACTGCGAGCCCGGCGCGGTTCCGGCACTGGGCGAGGCCTACGGGGTCGAGGTCATATGGGACGATGAGCTGGCCTACACGGCGGACATCTACATCGAGGCCGGTGACCACGAACACCTGATCTGGCTGGACCGGCGCGACTTCAAAAAGCTGATGAAATCGCTGCCGCACACCATCATCAGCAAGGACGCCGAAGTCGGCTGCTGGAAATACTGAGTCGGGAGAGCGCCCGGCCGCTCTAGGTCGCTTCGAGAAAGCCGCAGGGGCAAACCTCGATGCACTTGCCGCACTCCTTGCATTCGTCGAGGTTCAGGCTGAAATACATGCCCGGACTCGGCTCCTCCAGCCGCGTGAAGCAGCCGGACGTGCAATACATGAAACACTGCTCGCAGCCGAAACACGATCCGCAGGAAAAACAGCGCTGAACTTCAGCGAGGAACTCTTCCTCGCTGACCGTGCCGGCCACCTCGGTCATGCCGAGCTGGATCCGCTCCTGCGCGGGCAGCATGGGCGTGTGCACCGCGGCACTGTTGTTCTTTGACGCGAATCGCACGCGGTCGCCGTGGATTTCCAGCCGCACCGTGCCCTCCACGACGTCTTTCCTGCCGCCCGCCAGTCGCTCATGCAAGGCCTCGGCGGCGCGGCGGCCCTGCACGATGGCATTGCCGGCGATACCCAGGCCCAGCGCGTCGCCGCCGGCCAGGATATCCTCCCCGACTGCGCCGGCCGCATCGGCCACCAGCCAGTTGCCCTGATGATCGAGCGCTTCCAGCCCCGCCAGGACCGGCACCTGTGAGACCGCCATGATCAGGGCAGTCACCGGGATGTCGTATTCCGAACCCTCGATGGGCACCGGCGAGCGCCGCCCCGACGCATCCGGCTCCCCAAGCTCCATTCGCTGCACGCAGACCGATTCGATGGTGCCGTCCGCGGCCCGCCGGACTGCCGTCGGCGTGGCCAGCAGCGCGAGCTCGATGCCCTCGTCCAGCGCGTCGTCGATTTCGTGCTGGATGGCCGGCATTTCCTCGCGCGAGCGGCGGTAGAGGATGGTCACGTCGGCCCCCCCGCGGCGGGCGCAGCGGGCCGCATCGATGGCCGTGTTGCCGCCGCCGACGACGACCACCCGGTCACCGGTTGCCACCGATTCACCACGATTGATGCGGGCGAGATACTCAGTGCCGGTCCAGATGCCCGGACCCTCCCCGCCCGGGATGCGCAGCGCCTGGCCCTGCTGCGCGCCGATGCCGAGGTACAGCGAGCTGTGCCGCGCCCGCAGTTCCTCCAGACTGATGTCCTTACCCACCTCGACGCCCAACCTGAGCTCGACTCCGAGATCCAGGATTTTCTGGATTTCCGCCCCGAGCACGTCCTGCGGCAGGCGGTAGTCCGGCACGCCGTAGCGCAGCATGCCGCCGGGTTTCTCACGGGCGTCGTACACCGTGACCCGGTAACCGCGCCGCGCCATCTGGTAAGCGAAGGAAAGCCCGGACGGCCCGGCGCCCACCACGCCGATCCAGGCGTCGTCCGGCGCTTCGTCGCTGCGTCCCAGCGGCAGGCCATTGCTTATCGCGAAATCGCCGAGGAACCGCTCCATGGCGTTGATCGCCAGCGGTTCGTCCAGCTCGGAGCGGTTGCAGTGGTCTTCACAGGGATGTGGACAGATCCGACCGAGGGTGGCGGGAAAAGGGTTGACGTCGGTGATGATCCGCCATGCCTGCTCGTAGGCTTCCGTGCGGCTCAGACCGGTCTTCTCCCGCTGGGCGACCGTTCCGATCCAGCCCCGGATGTCTCCGCAGTTGGCGCAGCCGCCCTGGCAGGGAGCGGCCTTCTCCACCTGCTGCGGACGATACGAAGGCGTGATGCGCTCAGCCGAAGCGCTGTCCTGGAGGCTCGCCTTGTGCTTCACTGCGCCGTTCCCCGGTGACGCGCGAGTTCCGCATTGAGCACGCGGATGCGATGCGACATGGTCTTCAGCAGGTTGACCGCCAGCAGTGGATCCTCACGAATCCGTCGCATCAGGGTTTTCTTGTCGATCTTCAATACGCGGGCCTCCCCGGCAGCGCGGACCGTGGCCGAGCGGACTTCCTTCTCGAATACCGACATCTCGCCGAAGAAATTGCCGGTTTCGAGGAATGCGAGATGCTGCTCCCCGCCGCCCTCTGTGTTGAGCACGACCTCCACCCGACCGGACTGTACCACGTACATGCTCTCGCCCTCATCCCCCTGACGGATGATTTCCTCACCGTCCCGGTACAGCCTTCCAAGTGCGCCAGTGACCATGATCAAGCCTCATTGCTGCGTACATTAGCATTTTTTCGCTGCGGCCAGAAAGCGGAACCCACGCTGAGCAGCAGGTTGCCAATGAAGCCGGGGTGAAAAGTGCCCTTGAACATCTCGGTGTACGGTGCGCTGCCGGTGAACATGTTCCAGAGCAGTGAACTCATGTGCGGGCGCGCTCCCGGCCTGGACTGTTCCTTCTGGGCCATCCGCAGCATGGCGCGCCGCGTCAGCCGGCTGTTCTTCATGACCGTGTTGGTCGCGAACATGATGCGGCCGACCGAGTTGTCGTTCCTTATATTGCGGCAGGTCGGCCAGAAATGGTCCTCGCAATCCTGCTTCGACAGGCCGTTGAACACCGCGGTCATGGCCGCGGCCTTGCCAGTGCGGAAAGCCGCGCCGATGCCGTCCTTGTACAATCGCGTGACCCCGCTGTCGCCGATCAACACGATGCGGTCGCCATAGGGGCGCTTGCGCGCGCCCAGGTTGATCAGGGGCTTGCAGGTGCAGACGCAGGGGACGATGTCCGTCGGCAGGGTCCGCCGCACGACGGGATCGCTCAGGAAGCGATGCACCAACTCCTCGTCCAGATCGTCACCCACCATCACCACCGTGGCGAAGGGTCCTTTGGGGATGATGGCCGCAAACTCGAAGCGCGGAATGTCCAGCAGGAAGACGTGCACCGCGGTACCCAGCATCCGCAGCATCTCCTCCTCTGTGGACCGGAATTCGCAGATGTAGGCGCGCGTCGTTTTCGGTGGCTCGAATCCCTGCGGATGATCGTCCAGCATCCCGATGATCTTGCTGTTGACCCCTGTGGCCACCGCAACCAGGTCGTACCTGGCCGTCGAGTGATCCGCGAACTGCAGATGAGGATACCCTCCTTCCCACTCGAATCCGGTCACGAGCTGCCGCACGACCTGCGCACCCTGCTCGACGGCCATGCCCTGCATGTATCCATCGAAGCTCTCCAGCGGTGCATTACCGCCTTCGCGCGGGCCATTGCCCCGGTAGAGCGCCGCGATGCGCATCTCATGCACCGGGCTTTGAATGGCCACATCCCCGACATCCATGTGCACGACGTACGATTCAATGCCGCGCTGAACCACGGAATCCGGCAGCACGATGCCTTCGGCAGCGAGGATCTGCACTAGGGATTCGGAAACGATGCCGCCGCAGTGATTACAACCGGCCGGGCCGCAGTACTTGAACGAGCGGGGCTCGAAGATGTCGACCTCGACGTCGAGGTCTATGGTCTCGGCCATTTTGAGCAGGAAGTACGAGAAAAACGAGCTCGCCGGCCCGCCCCCGACGACGGCGATTCGCGAACCATCCTGCAGGGTCAGTCCACCCTCTTCCGCGTCGGTCAGATCGGCAAACGAGTCCAGTATCGAGGTTTCAGAAGATGACTCCACAAATCTCCCTTCTTCCGAGTCCAATTGTCTGCTAGTCTACGGCCTCACTCGAAGGGGTGACAGCGACATGGATCAATTAAGTCATAGTATTGGCATCAATGCGGCTGCTTGAAGAAAGAATAGAAATCGACGCGCCGGATCAACTGGTCTGGGACCTGCTGGCGGACTTCGGCGATGTCGCGAAGTGGGCGCCGTACATGCGCGAATCGCACCTGATCGGCACGCAATCGTCCGGCATCGGCATGCGGCGCGGCATGCGCCATTCCTGGGGCTTCCGCTTTGAGGAAGTGGTCACGCAGTGGCACGTAAGCAAAGGTTTCGCTTTCGACGTGCTCAAAGCCCCCTACCCGATGAAAGACGTCAAGGAAGTCTGGGTTCTTGGGCCCGAAAACGGCGGCACCGTCGTGGAGACGCAGGTCCGGTATGGAGCCCATCTTGGCCCGATCGGCGCCGCCGTCGACTGGCTGCTGGTGCGGTTTGTCGTGCGTCGCGAAATGCGGGCGGGGTTGCGCGGGCTGAAGGAATGCGCCGAGCGGATCGCCCGCCAGGAAGCTGCCCTGGGCTGCGCCGACTGAACAATCAGGCCGGCGCCGCCCCGTGCGCGGGCCAACTGCTTTCTACACTCCCAGAGCCTCGGCGATCTCTTCCAGAACGGCGGGATCCTCAATCGTCGCCGGCACCGTGTACTCCTTGCGATCGGCGATCTTCCGCATTGTGCCGCGCAGAATCTTGCCCGAGCGCGTTTTGGGCAGCCGCGCGACCACCACGATGTCGCGGGGCGTCGCGATTGCGCCGACTTCCGACCGAACCGTGCTGATCAGGTCGGACTTGAGTTGTGCCGGGTCGACCTTCGCGCCGGCGTTCAGCACCACGAAGCCCAGCGGCATCTCGCCCTTAAGACTGTCCTCGACGCCGATCACCGCGCATTCCGCCACGGCTTCGTGCGTGGCCAGCGCCTCCTCCAGTGAGCCGGTCGACAGCCGGTGTCCCGCCACGTTGATGACGTCGTCGATGCGGCTCATTACCCAGAGGTAGCCGTCTTCATCCATGATGCCGGCGTCGCCGGTCAGGTAGAAACCCTCGTAGCGGGACAGGTAGTTCTCGTAATAACGCTGACGGTTGCCCCACAGGGTGGGCAGGGTGCCGGGCGGCAGTGGCAGCCTGACGACGATGTTGCCCGTTTCACCCCGGGCCACCTCCTCGCCCTCATCGCTCAGGACCCGGATGTCGTAGCCGGGCACCGCGACGGTCGGCGAACCGGCCTTGACCGGCAACGGCTCGATTCCCATGGGATTGGCAGCCATTGCCCAACCACTTTCCGTTTGCCACCAATGATCTATGACTGGAACTTGAAGTTGTTTCTGAGCCCAATACAAGGTATCCGGATCACAGCGCTCACCGGCCAGGAACAGTGTCCTGAGGCTGCCGATGTCATACTCCCGAAGCAGTTCGCCGCCCGGGTCCTCGCGCCGGATGGCGCGAAACGCCGTCGGCGCCGTGAACAGGCAGTTCACCTTGTGCTGCTCGATCACGCGCCAGAAAGCCCCGGCATCGGGCGTGCCGACCGGCTTGCCCTCGTACAGAATGGTCGTGCAACCATGCAGCAGGGGCGCGTAAACGATGTACGAGTGGCCGACGACCCAGCCAATGTCCGATGCCGCCCAGTAGACCTCGCCCGGACGCACGTCATAGATCTTGTCCATGCTCCAGTCGAGCGCGACTGCGTGGCCGCCATTAGGCCGCACGATGCCTTTTGGCTGCCCCGTGGTGCCCGAGGTGTACAGGATGTACAGCGGATCCGTTGCCGCCACCGGCACGCAGTCGACTGGTTCCGCGTCGGCCATCGCATCCGCCCAGGAAACCGTCATCGGCGACACGTCGGACACGCTGTCCAGCGGCAGTTGCGGCCGTGACACGATGATCCGGTGCAGCTTGTCCGCATCCGCGACGGACAGAGCCTTCTCCAGCAGCGGGAGATAGGGGATGACGCGCTTGCCTTCGATGCCGCAGGTGGCGCTGACCACCAGCGCGGGACTCGCGTCGACGATGCGCGTCGCGAGCTCGTGGGCCGCAAAGCCGCCGAACACGACTGAATGAATCGCTCCAATGCGCGCGCAGGCCAGCATGGCGATAACGGCTTCCGGGATCATCGGCATGTAGATGACCACGCGGACCCCTTTGCTCACGCCCCGCTCGGACAATACGCCGGCGAAGCGCGCGACCTGGTCGCGCAATTCCGCATAGCTGAAGGTCTGTTGCTGGCCCGTGACCGGACTGTCGTAAATCAGCGCGGCCTGGTCGCCCCGACCGGCTTCACAGTGCCGATCCAGCGCGTTATGGCAGGTGTTGATCTCACCTCCGCGAAACCACTCGTAAAACGGCGCGTCCCCGCCGTCGAGTACCTGGTCCCAGCGTTTGGCCCAATCCAGTTCGGACGCCGCCCGTCCCCAGAATGTCTCGGGGTTCTCCAGTGACTCGCGATACAGTTCTTGATAGGACATGCTCTGCCCCCCAACGGTAGTTTGCGGTATGCGGTACAGCGGCAGCTTGCCGCACCTCGCCAGATCGTAGTCGCGGGCTTCGCCACGCGCCATAAGACTTTAGTCAGAAGAACTTGAGGTACGGCGCGAGTTCGAGCGGCGCATCGGGGCCCATGCGCGCCGCGATCGCCAGCATCAGCTCCGCGGTCGCCACGGCATCGTTGAGGGCGTTGTGTGCCGTGTAACGCGGCAGGCCATAAAGGCGGCGAATCTGGCCGAGCCGCATATCGCCGTGCCTGACCGGCACCTGGCGGCGCTTGCGGAGCCGGTACTCGATCCGCATCGTGTCGAGCACGACAAAGCTGGGCCTGATACCGGCCCACTGGAAACAGGCGCCCTTCAGAAACGAGATATCCAGACCCGCATGATGAAATACCCACACCCTGCCCTGTGCCGCCTGGAACAGGGCCTCCAGCGCGTCCTCGATCGTGCCGCCCTCGGCGATCTCGCTGTCGAGCAGCTCGTGAATGGCCGCGCTCGAGCCCACCGACCGCTCGGAGTTGATTAGCAGATGCCGATTGCTGCTCATCTGGATGCGCCCGCCGTCTACCTGCGTCCAGCCAATCGCGATGATGCGGTCTCGATCCTTTTGCAGTCCGGTGAGCTCGAGGTCCACCGCGATCAGCGGGGTATTCGCGATGTGATCGATCGACAGCCGGCTGCAGGCCTCCAGATACGCTTTGAGGACCGGCTGGCCACAGCCATCCGCGATCAGGCGGCATCGTCGGCCATATCGCCATCGCTGCAGCATCATCCGAGCTGGTAGCGCGACGTGAGCCCGGTCTGGGCCTCGACGACGAGCATGAAGGCGGCTTTGAGGTTGCGTCGCATCAAGGGAGAGAGTTCCTCGGCGGGAACGAAGTTGGTGGGCGGCCTGCCGGCGCCCATCTGTACCGCCTGATGGTCCAGCCGAACGCGGTTGATCAGGATCAGCGCATCCCGCAGGCTGCTGGCGTCGTTTTCGTTCATGGCGCCAAGCGCCACAACCTGATCCAGCCGGCGAAAGGTATTGGCGGCCCTGACCCCCGCCTCCAGCGCGCGCATGCGGACCAGATCCGTAATCGGCACAATTCCGCGATGCTTCAGATTGAGACCCTCGCTCTGCGACCCGTCGTCTTCCTGGACGAAGCGGCGGAAGAAACCGAGCGGGGGCCGGTGGGAGAGGACGTTGGCGGCCATGAAGCGCCGGAATATGCGATTGTCCCGGGCACGCCCGACCGCGTGGGCGAGCAGCTCATCGACCAGCGCACTGTCGCCATGGATGCAGCGCATGTCGAAAAAAATGCTGCTGTGCATGACCGACTTGGGGTCGGGCTGGTCGACCCAGCGATCGAAGTGACGCTTCCACTTCGACAACGACCCGCGCCACTTGACGTTCAGGGCCATGACCTCCCCAGGGCAGTACTCGTAACCGAGCCGATCGAGTCCGTCACAGACGAAGTCGGCCAGTTTGGAAAAATAGCGGCCCTCGTGCTCGCGCGCACGTCGTTCGAGGATGAGGCCATTGTCCTGGTCAGTCTTCGCCGTCTGTTCCTCGCGCGCCTGCGAACCGAATGCGACCCAGGCGTAGGCCATCGGTCTGGGGCCGAACTGCTGTTCCCCCAGCTGCAACAGGCGTACGGTGAAAGCGTCGGTGATGTGCGTGATCATGCGCCCGATCTGCTCGACATCACGCCCCAGGCCAACCAAACGCACAAACAGCGACGGTAGTTTCTGACTCAACACCAGCAGTTCGTCGACCGATTTTTTCTTGTGAATGTCGCGCACGAGGCGCAAGGGGTGCTCGGACTGCGCGCGCAGAATGTCCCCCGCGGTGACCAGACCCACGGGCCCGTCGCCGTCCATGATCGGCAGGTGGTGATAGTTCTGCCGCATCATGGTCAGCAGGGCTTCGTCGACATCGGCGGACGCTGCCAGCGACTGGGGTTTTTCAGTCATCACCTCGGCGATGGCCTCTCCGGGATCGAAGTCGGTGGCCAGCACGCGCTGTCGCAAATCCTTGTCCGTCACGATGCCGGCCAGAGTGCCGTCGCGCATCACCAGCACGCTCGATACGTCCTCATCGCTCATCAATCGCGCCGCTTCGCGAATGGGCGTCGCAGAATCGACCTGAACTGGCGCGCGCTTCACAAGATCCCGCAGCTGGGTCACCGAACGACGGGCCTGGGCCGCGGCGCTCAACCGCGTTCTCAGATGGCTGCCGAAATATTCCGCCAGCAGCGGTTGCTGCTCGCGCAGCACCGCGAAATCAGCCTCAGACAGATGCCAGACCAGGCTGTCTTCCTCGGCCTCGGCGTTGTACGGCTTCTGCTCACCCCGAAAGAAGATCCGGTGACCGAACAATTCCCCTTCGGAGCGCTTGTCGAGAAAACGTCGCTCGGAATCCAGCAGCCGCACAGCACCCTTGCGGATGATTGCCAGGCCGGCTGGCGAGTCCGAGGCGAGAATGAATTTGCCCTGCGGGTAGTACGCGACCTCCAGTTTGCCGGCCAGCGCCCGCAGATCCTCGGTCTGCAGCGTATTGAACGGCAGAACGGTATGCAGGAATTCCACCGCGAGATTTACGTCGTGCATGGTGCGCGTTTA
>JBFFUJ010000042.1:0-13111 GCA_041571375.1 Lysobacterales bacterium
ACGGCCCTTGCGGCGGTTTTTTTATGGCTGACCCGGCGAGGATTTGAACCTCCGGAGGAGGTCCTACACGGAAGCCGGGCCGATGGGAGCGTCGCGCGCGAGCGCCGCCGCCTTGCGGTGCAACCGCAAGCAGGGAAGCGAGCGAGCGACAATTTCTCCACTTACGAAGCGATAAGGTCCAGCATCACCCCGACCAGCTATAAGAAAACGGCCCTTGCGGCCGTTTTTTTATGGCTGACCCGGCGAGGATTTGAACCTCCGGAGGAGGTCCTTCAGCGAATGCGGAAAACGGGCGGATGGATGTCGAGAGCATCCTGGTCATGCAGGAAATCTCTGCCCATCCCGGCAATCCCGGCCAGCAGGCTCGCACAAGCGCGCGTGCCGCACTGGCCCGGGAAAGCAGCGGGAAGTCAATGCAGCATCCTGGAGGACGGCCTGCCCAGCGCCGTCGTCGGGGTGATGGTGATCCCTATTCATTTCCCATAATATGGGCGCCGTGCCACCCAATCCGGAGTTTTCGCATGCGCCAATCCCACAATCCGATCGTGCACGCCGTCGCCCTCGTCGCACTGCTGCTCGCGGCCTGCGAACGCGGCCCGGCGCCCTCCCCGGAGGCGCCGACGGACCAGCCGCAGGAAGGCGCGCCCGCTGTCCGGCTCGATGTCGACGGCGCACGGATCATCGCTGCCGACCGGGAACCCGGCAACTGGTTGAGCCACGGGCGGACGTACGATGAGCAACGCTACAGCCCCCTGAATCAGATCAACGACGACAATGTGGGCGAACTCGGCCTGGCCTGGTATTACGACCTGGAGACCAATCGCGGCCTGGAGGCGACGCCGATCGTGGTCGACGGGATGCTGTTCACGACCGGAGCGTGGAGCCGCGTCTACGCGTTCGACGCCCGCAGCGGTGAATTGCTGTGGGAGTACGACCCCCAGGTGCCGCCCGAGTGGGCCGTTCACGCCTGCTGTGACGTGGTCAACCGCGGCGTCGCCATCTGGCAGGGGTCGGTCTTCTTCGGCACGCTCGACGGCCGCCTGATCTCGCTGGATGCAGCCACCGGCGCCATGAACTGGAGCGTTCAGACCACCGATCGCAACCAGCCTTACACGATCACCGGCGCACCGCGAGTCGTCAAGGGCAAAGTGGTCATCGGCAACGGCGGTGGAGAATACGGCGTGAGGGGCTATGTCAGCGCCTACGACGCGGCCACCGGCGGCATGAGTTGGCGTTTCTACACGGTGCCGGGCAACCCCGCCAATGGCTTCGAATCGTCGGCCATGGAGCGCGCCGCACAGACCTGGACCGGCGAATGGTGGCAGTACGGTGGCGGCGGCACGGTCTGGGACTCGATGGCCTACGATACCGAACTCGACCTGCTGTACATCGGCGTCGGCAACGGCTCGCCGTGGAACCAGCAGATCCGCAGCCCGGGGGGCGGCGACAACCTGTTCCTCTCGTCCATCGTCGCACTCGATCCCGATACCGGCGACTACGTCTGGCATTACCAGACCACGCCCGGCGAGACCTGGGACTACACGGCCACCCAGCACCTGATCCTGGCCGACCTCGATTTTGACGGGGTCACCCGCAAGGTGATCGTGCAGGCGCCAAAAAACGGCTTCTTCTACGTGCTGGACCGGGAGACCGGGGAACTGCTGTCCGCCGATCCCTTCGTCAACATCACCTGGGCGACGCATGTCGATCCCGAGACCGGGCGCCCGGTCGAGGTCGAGGGCGCACGGTACCGCGACGGTCCCGAGCTGGTCATTCCCGCTCCTTATGGCGCCCACAACTGGCATCCCATGGCCTTCAGCCCGGACACCGGCCTGATTTACATCCCGGCCCAGGACCTGCCCTTCGTTTACGGCACGGATGAATCGTTCACCTTCATGCCCGGCCTGTGGAATGTGGGCATCAATCCCCTGTATGCCTCGTTC
The DNA here is from genome assembly GCA_041571375.1 of Lysobacterales bacterium. Lineage (GTDB taxonomy): Bacteria > Pseudomonadota > Gammaproteobacteria > Xanthomonadales > SZUA-36 > CALKKN01. The sequence continues at coordinate 1,944 of JBFFUJ010000042.1, forward strand.
GCCGAGCAGCCGCCCGAAGTCCAGGCCCAGCTGGTCGAGATGGTCAAGGGCCAGATCATTGCCTGGGACCCGATCGCACGCCGCGAAGTGTGGCGCGTGCAGCATCCGCTGCCCAGTAACGGCGGCATACTGGCAACGGCCGGCAACCTGATATTCCAAGGCAATTCAATGGGGACCTTCGCCGCCTACCGCGCCGACAGCGGTGAGCCGCTATGGTCCAGCTTCGCGCAGACCGGCATCGTCGCCTCCCCCGTCACCTACGCGATCGAAGGCGAACAGTACGTGACCGTGCTGGCCGGCTGGGGCGGGGCCTTCTCGCTGTTTGCCGGTGATTTCGCAGCCGCGGCCAAGGTGCGCAATGTCAGCCGCGTGCTGACCTTCAAGCTCGGAGCCGCCGGCGCGCTGCCGGCGCTGGAGGCGCCGCAACAGGTTCTCGCCCCGCCCGCGATGATCGACGATCCCGAGGCCATTGCGCGCGGCAAGCAGTTGTACTCCGAGCGCTGCATGGTCTGCCACGGCGACAGCGCGGTGGGCGGCGGGGTGATCCCGGACCTGCGCTATCTCGATGCGACCGGGCACCAGACCTGGATGGGGGTCGTGATCGGCGGCCTGCACCAGCAGCGCGGCATGGTCTCGTTCGCCGGCGCGCTGACGCCGGAGGACGCCACCGACATCCAGGCCTTCGTGATCGAACGGGCCCACGCGCTGCTGGAATCCCAACAGTCCCCCTGAGGCAGCCTGTGATCCTGATCACCACCCGCAAACTCGAACGGGACCTGGAACGGGCCACCAGCTACGAGGAGTGGCAGGCAGCCGCACAGGCCTATGACGCCCACACCGGACTGGACCGCTGGAAGATCATCGACCAGTCGCGGCGCTACGACTACGTGTCGATCCGCGTGCGGCTGGATCGGCTGCGCGCACTGCGGGCGCGGCACGACAACCGCGGACTGCTGTTCAACCTGAACGAGGGCATTCACGGCAACATGGGCGGAATGGGCCGTTCGTCGCTGTATGAAAAGGCCAAATTCGGGACCAAACAACTGATCATTGACTATGTCGATGAAATCGTCTCGGCCCTGGAGCACCTCGCCAGCCCCGAGATCGACGAAATCTCGAAGGAAGAGAAGCTGGACTTCTTCCATCGCGCCGATCACTGTTTCGGGCGCAGCGCGTTCATGATGAGCGGTTCCGGGTCGCTGTTCTATTTTCACATCGGCGTGGTGCGGACCCTGCTGCAGCATGGCCTGCTGCCGAACATCCTGTCCGGCTCCAGCGGCGGGTCGTTCGTCGGCAGCCTGCTCTGCACCTACAGCGACGCCGACCTGATCGAACTCCTCGCCCCCGAAAACCTGATCTCCAGAGTCGACGAGACCGCCGGCCACATGAGGCGGAACTCACGCTACACGCCCAGTGTGATGCCGATCGACGGCATCCGCAGGGTGGTCGAAGAGATGATCCCGGACCTGACGTTCCAGGAAGCCCTGGAGCGCACGGGCCGTCATCTCAACATTTCGATTGCTGCCGTCGAAACGCACCAGAAGTCACGGTTGCTCAATGCCATCGCATCGCCCAACGTGTACATCCAGGAGGCGGTGCTGGCCTCGGGAGCGGTGCCGGGCGTGTACCCACCGGTGACGCTGGCGGCGAAGAACCACCTCGGGGAGAAACAGGCCTACCTGCCGTCCCGCAAATGGGTGGACGGTTCGGTCAGCGACGACCTGCCGGCCAAGCGCCTGGCGCGCCTGTACGGCGTCAACCACTACATCGTGAGCCAGACCAATCCACACGTCATCCCCTTCGTCGCGGACGGCAAGCGAAAAACCGATCCGATCTCGGTGTGGAAAGACGCCGGCACCAAGACCGCCCGCGCCTGGGTCAATGCCAGCGCCACGACCCTCGAGAAGCCGCTGTCGATCAGCCCGGCGCTGTCACGCGTGACCAACCTGTGGCTGTCGGTCATCAATCAGGACTACATCGGGGATATCAACATCCTGCCTGCGACCCGCTATTTCAATCCGTTCCGATTGCTCGCCTTTCTGACAGAGAAAGAAATCCGCGAACTGGTGACGGCCGGGGAAAAGGCCACCTGGCCCAAGATCGAGATGATCCGAACCCAGACCAGGATTTCGCGAACGCTGGACCGCATCCTGTCCAACTTCGAAAGAGACCACGTGATGCACGTGAAGGGCGCGCTGAGGAAGCGCCCGCGCTGACGGCATGGCCGAACCGGACAGACCCCTCGAGTACCCGCTCGACATCCGGCCCGGGCCCGGCGGGAGCGTGGAGATCGGGCCGGGGCTGCGTTGGCTGCGCCTGCCGCTGCCCTTCCAGCTGAACCACATCAATGTCTGGCTGCTGCGCGACGGCGACGGTTGGGCGCTGGTCGACACCGGCCTGTTCACCGAAACCACGCGATCGGTCTGGAAAAGCATCTTCGAGCGCGAACTCGACGGCGCGTCCCTGACACGGATCATCGTCACCCACCTGCACCCGGACCACGTAGGCTGCGCTGGCTGGCTGGCAAGGAAGTTCGGCGCCGAACTCTGGATGTCCCGCGACGAATACCTGCTGTGCCGGATCCTGGTGGCCGATACCGGCAGGCCGGCCCCGCCGGAAGGCCTGCGCTTTTACCAGCGCGCGGGATTCGACGCGGAAGCGCTTGATCGCTATGCGGAGAATTTCGGCACCTTCGGCCGGGTCGTGGCTCCGCTCCCGGAATCCTATCGGCGCCTTTACGACGGTCTGACAATGAGGGTAGGCGGCCTGGACTGGAAGATCGTGATCGGCCGGGGGCACTCGCCCGAACATGCCTGTTTATGGTGCCCAGAAGCCAACCTGTTCATCTCGGGTGACCAGATCCTGCCGACGATTTCCTCGAACGTCAGCGTGTGGCCGACCGAGCCAGCCGCCAACCCGCTGTCGTTCTGGTTCGAGTCCATCGAGAGACTGAGGCAGACTCTGCCGCCCGACCTGCTGGTGCTGCCCGCCCATGGGCGTCCCTTCACCGGCGTCCACGCCCGGCTGGACGAACTGCGGAGGGAGCATGAAAACGGCCTCGCTGCACTGCGCGACCTGTGCCGCGAGCCACGGCGCGCGATCGACGTGTTCCCCGCCCTGTTCAAGTCGCGCATCACCGCAGGCAACCTGATGATGGCCACCGGCGAGGCCATTTCCCACCTCAACTACCTGATCGAAAGGGACGAGATGCAGGCCGCCGAAGACGCGTCGGGCGTGAACCGGTACCGGATGGGTCAATAAGCCGTCCGGTCCGGACAAGCGCCGGTCGCCGCCGAACACCACAATACCTCCATGCGCTGGCGGACCCCTCTCCTGCCGTTTCCAGCGCTCGGGGGGCGCGTGACGCCCCTCGCTTTTTCCCAACCTCTGGAGGCCCAAAACATGGAAGCCAAACTCGCTTTAAAGCGCAACGAAATCCGCGAACTGGTCCTGGCCCTGGTGCTGCTGGCCCTGCTGTCGATCACGCTGATCTGACGAGACGCCGCGGGATTCATTCGGACGATCGGGGATTCAGCGGCTGAAGCGATCCGCGTCGTGTGCGGGGCCTGCTCCGTCGCCTGCGCGTCCGGTCCCACAGGCGGCCAACGGCGTCGCGGATGACGGCCGGCCGATGCCGGCCCAGAGCCAGGGCGAGGCCGACGGCCACCACCCCGATGAAAATCGCCCAGGGCAGGCGTCCACCCTCCCCCGCCACCTCCGGTCCGTATGCCGCATTGGCCGTGACCTCGAGCGTCAGCTCGGGAATGACTTTCGCGGACAACTCCTCCCGGACCGGATCCCACCAGCTGAACCGCCATTCCGGAATGACGTAGCGGCCGGGCTGCTCACAGATGAAGGTGACCGAGTCATTGCGCGTCCCGACCAGCTCGCCCCGATTGACCCGATCCGAGACCACGGGCGCAGCAGGATACTCACCCAGGCCCTCGATCCCCCGTCGCGGCAGCGGCTCGAATACCATGCCGGGAACGTCCGCCGCGCGGCGGCTGACCGCCAGCGTCAGGGCATCACCGGTCTGCAGCTGCAGCGGCCCCTCCGCTGGCGGCGAGCGGTTCCACGATCCCTGCAGCGAAAATTCAGTCGTCGTGACCAGCAGTTCTCCGGGCCGGGCGCCGCCCGGCAACCGGGCCTCGATCCGCAACGCATCGGTCCGGAAGCCGAATTCGGACGGCTCGCTGCCAAAACCCGCACGCGCCGTGAAACGGACCTCGAAGGGCGGCACCCTCAGTTCGCCCGGCCTGTGCGGGTAGAGGAACAGCGTGTAGCGCAGGCCCTGCCAGGTCACACCCTGTCGGCTCTCGGTCAATTTGACGGTGTTGGCATCGCCCTGCAGCAGGAAGGCACCGGGGACCTCGGGCAGCACGAATTGCTGTTCACCGAAGCTGAACCCGTCAGTCCACAGCTCCAGATACAGTTCCACTTTCTGACCCACCCAGGCCGGACCCTGAGCGCCGGCCACGAAACGGAGCTCGCCCTCTGGCGATTCGGCTGCCTGGACCGCCCCTCCGAGGGCGACCGACGCGGCGGCCGCCAGCAGCGCCAGCCCTTCAATCAGCCGGATTCGCATCCGCGCGCTCCTGTACCTGACGCTGCAACTGCCACGCGAACCGGGCCCGCAGGAAATCCCCGGGTTCATTCTGAACCCGCCTGAGCCATACCGCCCGCAGCTCCGCCTCGGACATCGCCTCGCCGCCCTCGCTCACCGTCTCGCTGCCCGAGCGGTCAACGCGCCCCGTGTCGTCAAATACGATTTCGTCGGCACCCAGTTGACCGCCGGTGCCGCCCGCGTCCGTTTCGGGTGGCGCCAGCAGCTCCCGCCGGGCCACGGCCAGGGCCCGATTGTCCTGCGCAGCCGGCCAGCCCGGCCTGAGCTGCAGGGCCCGCTCATAGCTCGCAATCGCAGCGTCGTACTGTCCCAGCATGACCAGGGCATTGCCTCGATTGTAGGCGGCCTCCGCCGTGGTCAACCGCCCGAACGCGCCCGCCGCGCGTTCGAATTCGCCGGCCCGAAACCAGGCGATTCCGCGCCATTCCGGATTTTCGAAACGGTCCGCCGCTTCGGCAAATCGTTCCTGTCGGAACAATCTCTGTCCCTGCTGGTCCGGTGTCAGCCACCAGCCGAGCAGATCCCGAGGCCAGTCGGCAGCAACTGCGGCTGCAGCCCACAGCGTCAATACGATGAAGACGGCGGCTTTCACGATTGCAGCGCCACCGCGCCGCCCGGACGGAAAAACAGCAGCATGAGCGGCAGCAGAAGCGGCAGCAACCAGTAGCCGAGGTCGGCCCACCGTTCGCCCTCCGCCAGCGGCGCCGCGGCGATGCTGCGCTCGATCCGGCTGCTCAACTGGCGCACATCCCGATCGTCCGGTGTGGCGAGCACCAGCGACCCGCCGCCGGCGCGCGCGGCGCGCGCCATTCCATCCTCATCCAGCGCCACCGCGGGCGGGCTGCCCGGCGGCACCAGCACTTCCGGTCCGGCCGCCATCGCGTAAACGTGCACCTCCGCGCCCCCTTGTTCCCGCAGCATCCGGAGCTCCCCCGCCTGTTCCTCGCCCAGGTGATCTGCAACCAGCACAATACTGCCCGGCAAGCCGGAACCGGCCAATTGGCGATTCGCCAGCGCGACCGCCTCGGCGGGCTCGTCGCCATCCTGCGGCATCACGTCCGGCGTCAGCTCGGTGGCGAAAAACCGGATCACCTCCGGGTCCGAAGTCAACGGCATCACGAGGTGCGCGCTGCCTGCGTAGGCGATCAGCCCGGTACGCGTGCCGGGACGAAGCGCCAGCAGTTCGCCGATCTTCTGACCGGCGCGCTGCAGCCGGCTTGGCTGGATATCCTGCGCGAGCATCTCCGGCGTGACCTTCAGGACCACGAACAGGGCCGACTGATCCTCGGTCAGCGGTGTCGGCTCTTTCTGCCAGGTTGGTCCGGCCAGGGCGAGGGTGCCGAGCAACCAGGCCGACGAGATCACGATCGCCGGACGCAACCGGCTGCGCCGCGCCTCCTGCTCTACGACCAGGTGCTGGAGCAGTTCGGGGGCGATCACCGCCTGCCATGACCGCAACGGGTCCTGGCGGCGCAGAATCGACCAGGTCACGAGCGCTGCCGGCAGCAACAGCAGCAGGCAGGCGGGCCGCAGGAAGTGGAAGTTCTCCAGCCCGTTCACGGTCCTGTTCCGGAGGTCGCGGCGCGCGGGACCCGCTGCAGGCGCGACCGGAGTTCCGCCAGCCCGAAAAAGAGCAGGCTCAGAACGATCGCGAAGCCCAGTGGCCAGTAGTAGAGCTCCTGTTCCGGACGATAGCTCAGGCTCTCCACGCGCCGCGGCGTCAGGCGGTCCAGCTCGGCGTACACCTGCTCCAACTCGGACCGGTCCCCGGCATGGTAGTAGCCGCCCCCCGTCGTGACCGCGACGGCTCGCAAAGTCTCCACGTCGAGCGCCTGCTCTCCCGCCGCCTCCGGGTCACCCATCGCGATCGTGTACACGGTGACACCGTGGTCCCGCGCGATTTCGGCTGCCCGCACGGGCGGTACCAGGCTGCCGGTGTCATTGCCGTCCGTCAGCGCGATCAGCACACGCTCGTCCACCTCGCTGCGCTCGAACAGGGGGATTGCCATCCCGATCGCATCTCCGAGCACCGTGCGCGGCCCGAGCATCCGCACCTGGGCCTCGTCGAGCAATTCACGGACGACGTCCAGATCGTCGGTAAACGGCGCCTGGATGAAGGCTGCAGAGCCGAAGAACACCAGCCCCACACGATCCCCGTCGCGGCGGGACAGGAACTCGTCGAGCACGTCCTTGGCCGCATCCAGGCGCTCGGCCTGCTCACCCAGGGCATTCGTGAAATCCCGTGTATCCATCGAGCCGGACAGGTCCAGCGCCACCAGCAGGTCCCGTCTGGGCTCCTCGCGCACGATCGGCTCGCCCAGCCACTGCGGCCGCGCCAGGGCGGCGACCACCGCGATCCAGACCAGCACGACCTGGATGCGCTGCAGCCGGCGGCGACGGGTGATCACCGCCCCGCCAGCGGCTCTTCCGCCGACCAGCCGGGTCAGCACATGCATGAACGGCACGTACACCGCGAGGCGGGGTTCCTGATGCGCGGGCGCCAGCCAGTGGATCAGGAACGGGATCGGCAGCAGCAGAAAAATCCAGGGATAGGCGAACTGCAGCAATCTTCAGCGCTCCTCGGCCGGACCCTGGTGCCGCTTCAGCCAGTCGCCGACGGCATCGAGCAGGGTGATCTCTTCTGCCGCAGAGAGGGCCCCGCCGGCGGATGACGGGTAGGCCAGGCGCTCGAGCAAGACACCTGCCCCCGAGCGGAAACGGTCCGTGCCCGCGGAGCCGTCCAGGAAACGGTACCAGTCCGGACCGGTCAGCGCGGCGACCTGCTCTCGCGGCCAGGCGGACAACGCAGCCCGCTTGAGCAGGACCGGCACGTCGTCCAGGCCCCTCCCCTTCGCACGCTGCCGGATGCGCTCGAGTTCACGCAGCGCCTGGCCGCGGTAACGGTTCCGCCGCCAGCTTTGCCAGCCACGCCAGATCAGGTACAGCGAGAGGGCGGACGTGACCACGGCCACCACGTACCAGCCCGGGGCCAAAGGCCAAAGGTCGACCGGCGCCGGGAGCGCCACGTCGTGGAGATTACTCAGGCTGGCCGCATCGCTCATCGCATCCCGCTCCCAAGTTGCCCCCGCACCTGTTCCAGTACCGGCGCCTCGGTGTGCAGTTCCAGCAGCGGGATCGAATGCCTGCGGGACGTGGCGCTCATGCGCCCGAGGCGCTGATCGAAGTCCCGCTGATACCGCTCGCGCAGGCGGCGCTGGCCGGTGTCGAATTCCACCTGGCCGCGTCCATCCGTGAAGACCAGGCGGCCGGCGTCGGGAAAGGCGCGTTCCAGCGGATCGTAAATGAAGGCGAACAGCACGTCATTGTGGGCGGTCAGCCGCGTCACGTGACGGCGTGTTTCGGCGTCGACGCCGGCGCCGTCGCTGATGACGCACACGAGGGTATCGTGCCGGGCCAGTTCGGCCACCCGGCGCAGCGCGCGATTGAGCATCCCGGGCCCGGGCACGATGCCCGACCGGGCGTCCAGTGCATGGTTCTTTTCGACCACGCAGTCGAGGATCCGCGTCACCCGTTGCTCGCTGCGCAACGGCTCGATGACGCCCAGCTCACGATCGTCGAAAACGATCGCTCCCACCCGGTCGCGCTGGGCCAGTACGCGCCACGCCGCGACCGCGGCCGCCTCCGCCGCCACGACCGATTTCATGCGCCGGCGCGAGCCGAAGAACATCGTGATCCGCTGGTCGATCACCAACCAGACGGTGCGATCCTTCTCTTCCGTGTAGACCCGGACATGCGGCTTGCCGGTGCGAGCCGTGACCTTCCAGTCGATGTGACGCGGATCGTCGCCGCGCAGGTAACCGCGCAACTCCTCGAAGTTCAGGCCCCGGCCGCGCAATCGCGAGGCATGCTGCCCGCTGAGCACACTGTGGATCGGCTGGCGCGGAAGAAAACTGAACCCGGAAGCCCTGAAGCGCAGGCGCATCAATTCATCGCGATCGACGTACACATCCGGTGTGCGGGATGGCCTCCCCTTTCGCCTGCTGATGCGCGTGTATTGCATTCGATCTAGTCTGCAGGTGGAAAGACGACCCTCCAATCGCGGGCCATGTCGATGAGCAGCCAGCCGGCTGCCGCTGCGTCGTCGAGCGCGCGGTCGAGCCGGCCCTCGCTGGACTGGCGGTCGTACGCCCACTCCCGCTCGGCGTCCGTATGGTGCACGATGAGGCCCAGGCGCGGACCATCACCGCCGGCCGTCCACTGCAGCATCTCATAATCGCCGTCCGAATTGCCGGCCGCGATTACCGGCCGCCGCCCGATGTGGCGCTGGATGCCGACCGGCTTGCCGCCCTTGTCGTTGATGAAATGCATGTTCGGCTCGCGGACGAGGACCGGACCCGCCTCCTGCTGCTCGTAACGCAGCGCGAGGCTGCTGCCGATCACGTTTTCGGGTGGAATGCCGTACACCTCTTCGGCCCAGGGACGCATGAAGTCGATACCGCCACCCGACACGATATAAACCTCGAACCCTTTGTCGCGCAGGAAGTCCAGCAACTCCAGCATGGGCTGGAACACCATGCCGGTATACGGCCGGCCGCTGACCGGATGGCGGGCCGTGGCCATCCATTCCGACACGATGGCGTCGAACTCCGCGCTCGTCATACCCGCCAGCGCCGGCATGGCCAGTTCGATCAGGCCATGCTCTCCGGCGGCTGCCAGTGCCTGCATATCATTTTCCAACAGGGCCTTGAACGGCTGCTGTGACAGCCATTCGGGGTGATCCGGCGCCATCGTCCTGATCCGGTCGGCGATGAACAGCAACTGGAAATAGGTCGGCTTCTCGCTCCACAGCGTGCCGTCGTTGTCGAACACGGCAACCCGTTCGGACGGCGCAATGAAATCGGGATTGCCTGCATCGGTGACAACGGTTACGAAATCCACGATGGACTGCTTGATCGCGCCGTCGTTCCAGGACGGCAGTGGATCGGCTGGTGACTCGACCGGGGCGGCCGCACAGGCCGCCAGCAACGGCAGAAGCAGCAAGCCGAAAGTTCGCATCAGAACTGAACCTCCGGAATGCGGCGCCTTGCTCATCCCGATGGTCATGGAACAGCGACCAATTTCAGGATCCGGTCGATCACGTCGTTGGCCGACACCCCGTCGGCGTTGGCGTCGTAACTGAGCTTCAGACGGTGCCGCAGGGCGCAATGGCAGATCGCGCGCACGTCTTCCGGCAGGACGTGATCCCGGCCTTTCAGCCAGGCGTGCACCCGGGCGCAGCGATCCAGGGCCAGGCCACCGCGCGGGCTCGCGCCGACGTGGGTCCAGCGGGCCAGCTCTTCGTCGTAACGCTCCGGGTAGCGCGTCGCGAAAATCAGGTCGACGATGTACGACTCCATCGCGTCACCGACCGTCACCTTGTGGATTTCGCGGCGCGCGTCGAACACCGCTTCCTGCGCGGTCGGCGCCTCCTCGCTCCCGGCCGCCGCCTGCCCTTCCTCGCCGCGCACCAGGCGAATGATCTGCGCTTCGGCCGCCTCGTCGGGATAATCGATGTACACGTGCATCAGGAAACGGTCCATCTGCGCTTCGGGCAGCGGATAGGTGCCCTCCTGCTCGATCGGGTTCTGCGTGGCCATGACCATGAACAGGTCGGGCATTTTGTGCGTGGAGCCCGAGACGGTGACCTGCCGCTCCTCCATCGCCTCCAGCAGCGCCGCCTGCACCTTGGCCGGCGCGCGGTTGATCTCGTCCGCCAGCACGATGTTGGCGAAGATCGGGCCGGGCTCGAAACGGAACGTCGGCTGCCCGCCCTCCGAATACAGCACCTCGCTGCCGGTGATGTCCGAAGGCAGCAGGTCGGGCGTGAACTGGATGCGCGAGAAGTCGGCTTCCATGTTCTTCGCCAGGCTCTTCACGGCGCGGGTCTTGGCCAGCCCCGGCAGCCCCTCCATCAGGATGTTGCCGTTGGCCAGCAGTGCGATCAGCAGGTTTTCGACGACGGCTTCCTGGCCGATGATCGACGAAGACATCTGGTTGCGCAAAGTCTTGATGGACTCAAGGGTGCTCATATCGAAGGGTCCCGTTACAGTGGCCTAATGGTACAAAAAGCAGAAGGGCCGCGGAAAGGTTATTCCCGCGGCCCCGCTGCCTTGAAACCAACCCGGGTCGGGCGCCTACTCGGATCCAGCGCCTTCCGCAAGCTTTGCCATGACCTTGTCCAGTGAGAAACTGGCGGCCTTTTGCCGCGGCGGATAATCCTTGAACGTCATGAGGAACCGGCCGACGTAATCCTGGGCCGGCAGCAACAGGTAGGCGCGATCCAGGAACCAGTCATCGTAGGTATTGGACGTGATCATGCCCCGCTCGAAAGGATCCCGGCGCAGGTTGACCAGCAGGGGGATGCGCAGCGGTACAAAGGGCTCGCGCCAGGCCTGGAACGTTGCTTCCGCACGCTGCTCCAGGAAGATCACCTTCCAATCGCGGTAGCGCAGCGCACTGAGGTCACCGTCGTCAGTGAAGTAGAAGATCTCGTCACGCCCGCTCTTGTCGCTGGCGCCGGTCAGCAAGGGGAGGATGTTGTAGC
>JBFFUJ010000043.1:0-13062 GCA_041571375.1 Lysobacterales bacterium
CGTTCTGGAACATGTGGTGATAGTTGTGATAACCCTCGCCGTAAGTGATCAGCGCCAGGAAATGCTGGTCGCGGGCGGAGTTCTCGTCGGTGTACGGCTGCCGCCCCCACATGTGCGCCAGGGAGTTGATGAAGAACGTGACGTGATGGTTCAGCACCAGCCGCGCGACGCCCGCCAGCAGGAACATGCCCAGCACGTCTCCGGTCGCCCAGCCCAGCAGCAGCGGCACCGCGGCGTTGGTCGTCCAGACCAGGGACCAGTACCAGCGATGCTGCCAGGCAGCTACCGGATCGCGCTCGAGGTCCTTGACCAGGCTGTAGTCGACGTCTCCACTGGGGTAGTCCCGCAGCATCCATCCGATGTGCGCAAACCAGAAGCCGCGACCGATGGAATAGGGGTCCTTGTCGTTGTCGTCGACTTCACGGTGATGGACGCGGTGCCGGGCCGACCACACGATGATGCTGTTCTGCAGCGCCATCCCGCCCATGACCGCCAGGAACCAGCGCAGCGCGGCATGCGCCTCGTAGCTGCGGTGGGACCACAGCCGATGATAGCCGCTGCCGATCCCGATCCCGTTCAGGACCAGGAATACAGCAAAGAAGAGCCAGCTCCAGCCGTTGTAGCCGTGGACGATACCGTACCAGGGCACGACCGTGATGCCGACCAGGAAAGTCAGGCCGAGAACGACCGTTACGGGCCAATTGACGGGGACCGATTCGTTGTCTTGCGGTTGTTGAAGTTGGGACATCGGAATACCTGATCGCAATGAATTACGGGTTTCACACGAAACGCATTGTAAACGCTTTGGGGGCGGCTCGCTCGCTTGAGGGGATCGGAAATCTCCCTGCCCGGCGGGACCCATGGATCTGTCCCGCCATCAGGTACGCAGACCCGTGCCACGGTGCAGCAACAGCAGGCACAAGGCGAGCAGGGCCACGCCGGCGGCGAGAATGACGCCGTAAGTCATGGTCAGGCTCACATCCGAAACGCCCAGCATGCCGTAACGAAAGCCATTGACCATGTAAAGAATCGGATTGAACACCGATACCTTCTGCCAGAACTCCGGCAGCAGGGCAATCGAGTAGAAAACGCCCCCCAGATAAGTCAGCGGGGCCAGCACGAAAGTCGGGATGATGGCGATGTCGTCGAATTTCTGGGCGAAGATGGCGTTCACCATACCCGCCAGCGCGAACACGACGGCCGTCAGCAGCAGGACCGTGATCAGCACCAGCGGATGCTGGACCTCGATCGGGGTGAAAAACAGCGATACCGCCATTACCACGGCACCGACCATCAGGCCGCGCAGCAGCGCTCCGGAGACATAACCGAACAGTATGACCCAGTTCGGTTGCGGCGAAATGAGCAGTTCCTCTATATGCTTGCCGAACTTCGCGCCGAAAAAGGACGACACCATGTTGCCGTAGCTGTTCGTGATCACCGACATGATCACCAGGCCGGGCACGATGTACTGCATGTAGCTGAAGCCGCCCATCTCCCCGATGCGCCGACCGATCAACTCGCCGAAAATGATGAAATAGAGTGTCATGGTAATGGCCGGCGGCACGATCGTCTGGCCCCAGATGCGCAGAATCCGCGTCACCTCCTTGCGCACAATGGTTTGGAAGCCCACCCATCTGAGATGGCGACTCACGCGACCTGCTCCATCTCCGACGACCCGCTGTCGACCAGCCGGATGAACAGTTCTTCGAGACGGTTGGCCTTGTTCCGCATGCTCAACACATGCACCCCCTCCTGGTCGAGCTCGGCGAAGAGGTTGTTCAGGGACTTCTGCTTGGGCAGGGAGGCCTCCAGCGTGCGGTCATCGACCATCACGATATCCATGCCTTCCACTTGTGGCGCCCGGCTGACCGATTCGCGCAGGTCCAGCACGAAAGTCTCCACGTCCAGAGTCGCCAGCAAAGACTTCATGTCCGTGTTCTGGATGATTTCGCCATGATCGATGATGGCAATATTGCGACACAGGCTTTCCGCTTCCTCGAGGTAATGCGTCGTCAGGATCACGGTGGTGCCGGCGTCGTTGATTCCGCGGATGAATTCCCACATCGACCTCCGGATCTCGATATCGACGCCCGCGGTGGGTTCGTCGAGGATCAACAGCCGCGGCTCGTTCACCATCGCACGGGCGATCATCAACCGACGCTTCATGCCGCCGGAAAGTGTCCTCGACGGTTTGTGCGCCTTGTCCCACAGGCTCAGTTGCCTGAGGTATTTCTCGGCCCGCTCGAGCGCCACCCGCCGGGGAATGCCGTAGTAGCCAGCCTGATTCACCACGATTTCGAGCGGTTTTTCAAACTGGTTGAAATTCAGTTCCTGCGGAACCAGCCCAATGAAGGACATGGCTCTGGATCGCTCCCGCCGAACGCTGGTTCCGAACACCCGCGCCTCGCCCGCCGTGGCGTTGACCAGAGAGGAAACAATGCCGATCAGCGTCGACTTGCCTGCCCCGTTAGGGCCCAGCAGCGCGAAGAAATCCCCTTCCTCGACCTCAAGGGAAATCCCTTTGAGGGCCTCCACGCCGTTGCGGTAGGTTTTTCTCAGATCGGTGACTTCGAGCGCGTGCATCCTCCAGATGTGGTGGGTTCCGCCGACCATTTCAATGACCGTCCGGCTATGGACAGGCCCCGAATTTACCCCTAACCTTCCCCGTTCATCCGCTGACAGACAGTTCGATGCGCACCAGAACAGAGGCAGTGAGATCCCTGTGGTACTGGGCCGGCTTTTGCCTGGCCGCCACGCTGGCTGCTCCGGCCGGGGCGGACGCCCCGTCGGGCGACGGCGCACTGGTTTTGGAGACCTGCGAGCTCGTGGTACCGGGCACGCCCCTCTCCACAGTGGGCCAGTGCGGCTGGCTCCAGGTCGCCGAAAATCCCGCCGATCCTGACGCCCGCCAGATTGGAATCCACGTGGCGCGGATCCCGGCCCGGGACCGGGTCACTTTGCCCGACCCCCTGGTCTTTTTCGCCGGCGGCCCAGGCCAGGCTGCCACCGAGACCTGGCCGGTCGTCGCCCCTGCCCTGCGCAAGATCAACGAGAACCGTGACATCCTGCTCGTCGACCAGCGCGGCACCGGCCGGTCCAATCCTCTGAAGTGCCCGGAAATCGAACTGGAGGAAGCGCTGGCCGCCGACTGGGATGAGTTGGCGCGGGCGACCCGCGATTGCTTGCAGGCGCTGGACGCCGATCCGCGCTTCTACACCACCGCGATCGCCATGCATGATATCGATGCAGCCCGCGCCGCACTCGGATATGAAAGGGTCAACCTGTACGGCGGCTCCTACGGTACCCGGGCGGCTCAGGTTTATATGCGGCTGTTTCCCGACCGGGTGCGCACGGTCGTCCTGGATGGTGTCGTGCCGCAAACCCTGCCCCTCGGCACCGAACACGCGAAGAAGCTGGATCAAACGCTGTACCGGGTGCTCGACGGCTGCGACTCGGATCCGGACTGCGGGCCGGCCTTTCCGGGAACCGGTGACAAACTCCGGGCACTGGCAGGCGCGCTGCAGGCCGACCCGGTGCAGATTACGATCGAACACCCCAACACCGGCCGATCGGTCGACCTGACCTTCGACCGCGACGTGCTCGCCTCGTCGCTGCGCTTTCTCGCCTATTCATCGGATACCCAGGCCATGCTGCCGCTGTTGATTCATGAGGCCTCGCAGGAGGGCCGCTTCGATCGGCTGGCCGGCCAGATGCTGATCGCCGCCTCGGGCCTTCAGCAGAGCATCGCGCAGGGCATGGAGCTGTCGGTGATATGCGCCGAGGACTATCCCCGGTATCCCGCGCAGAGCGAACCGGGCGACTACCTGCTGGGGGACCTCCTGAGGCGTGCCGCCGAGGTGCAATGCGCCATCTGGCCACGTGGTCCGGTGCCGGCGGAATTTTACGAACCGGTCCAGGCTGAAGTCCCGGTGCTGCTGCTGTCCGGCGAACTGGATCCGGTGACCCCCCCGGAATACGGCGACCAGGTCGCGGCCTACCTGCCCAGCGCGATGCATCTGGTCGCGCCGGGACAAGGTCACATCGTCGCCACCCGCGGGTGCATGGGCGATCTGGTCTCCGAATTCGTCATCGCCGGAACATTTGCCGCGATGGACACCGGCTGCATGGAACAGATGCGCCACACACCCTACTTCATTTCGCTGACCGGACCCGCCCCATGATCGTCGTCAGGGACCTTTACAAGGCTTTTGGCGAGGTCAAGGCCGTAAACGGCGTTTCCTTCGAGGCGCGTGACGGCGAGATCACGGGGCTGCTCGGCCCCAACGGGGCCGGCAAGACGACCACTCTGCGCATGCTTTACTCGCTGCTGCCGCCCGATGCGGGCGAAATCCTGATCGACGGTCTGGACCCGACCCGGCATGCGATGGATATCAAGCGCACCCTGGGCGTCGTGCCCGACAGCCGCGGCCTCTACTCCCGGCTTACCGCGCGCGAAAACATCGTGTATTTCGGGGAGCTGCACGGCATGGGCCAACAGGCTATCCGGCAGCGCATCGCCAGCCTCGTGGAGACGCTCGACATGGCAGACTTCATC
This sequence comes from Lysobacterales bacterium, assembly GCA_041571375.1. Classification (GTDB taxonomy): domain Bacteria; phylum Pseudomonadota; class Gammaproteobacteria; order Xanthomonadales; family SZUA-36; genus CALKKN01. The sequence goes on from JBFFUJ010000043.1 coordinate 4,556, forward strand.
GATCGCCGAACCGAGGGATTCTCTCAGGGTCAACGGGTGAAGGTGGCCATCGCGCGCGCCGTGATCCACGAACCACAGACCGTGCTGATGGACGAACCCAGCAACGGGCTCGACGTCATGAGCACCCGCGCGCTCCGCGAATACATACGGGAGCTGCGCCGAGCCGGCCAGTCGGTCGTGCTGTCGACCCACATCATGCAGGAGGTCGCAGCCTTGTGCGACCGCATCGTGATCATGGCGCGCGGCGAAATCGCGGCCGATGGGACACCGGGCGAACTGCTCGCGCGGACCGGTTGCGAGTCACTGGAGGACGCCTTCGTCAAGCTGATCGGCAGCGAGGAGGGACTGCTGGCATGAGGGGGCTGGCCACGGTCTTTCGCAAGGAGGCCCGCGAAAACATCCGGGATCGTCGGGCGCTGTTCAATTCTCTGCTGCTCGGCCCGCTGCTCTTCCCGCTGCTGTTCGTCGGCATGATGTGGTTTCTGGAAAGCGCAGAGCAGGAACGCGCTCAGCAGCAACTGGAATTGCCGGTGGTCGGCGCCCGTTTCGCGCCCAGCCTGATCCGCTTTCTGGAACAGCAGGGGGTGCTGATCCAGCCCGAACCGGACGATCCCGAGGCCATGGTACGCAACCAGGAGACGCCGGTTGTGATCCGTATTCTGCCCGAGTTCCCCGAGCGTTGGGCCGAGGGCTTGCCGGCGCCGGTCGAGGTCATCATGGATCCATCGCGCAAGGAGTCCGGCACGGCGATCCGGCGCGTCAAGACCCTGCTCGCCGGGTACGGCCAGCGAATCGGTGCCTTGCGCCTCCAGCTCCGCGGGATATCGCCACAGCTCGCGGCACCGATCATGATCAAGGACGTCGATCTGTCGACGCCCAAGAGCCGGGCCATCCTCGCCATGATCTTCCTTCCCTACGTGCTGATGATCACCGCATTCACCGGTGCCACGCATCTGGCCATGGATACGACCGCGGGTGAAAAGGAGCGCCGGTCACTCGAGCCGTTGCTGATCAACCCCGTGCCCCGCTGGCAGATCATGACCGGGAAGATGCTGACCACCATGGTATTCGCGATGGCCTCGCTGGCACTCACCCTGGTGTCGTTCCGCATCGTACTGCCCTACATGCCGGTGGGTGCCTTCGGCATGGACCTGACCCTGGGGCTGGACACACTGCTGAGGATCCTGCTGATCATTTCGCCGGTGGCGATCCTGGCCGCGGCGCTCCTCACACTGCTGGCCTCGTTCGCCAAAAGCTATCGCGAAGCCCAGAGCTACATGGGCCTCGTGATCCTGATTCCGATGATCCCGAGCCTGATCTTCATGGCCAATCCGCTCAAGGCCGAGTCATGGATGATGGGCGTCCCGCTGTTCTCGCAGAACATTCTGATCGGTGAGATCATCCGCGGGGAGTCGGTGGCGCCGTCCTGGTACATAATGTCGGTAGCGAGCACCCTTGCCATCGGGCTGGTGCTGGCCGTGGCAGCCGCTACCCTGTACAACCGGCCGCGGCTGATTTTCGGCGGTTCCTGAAGGCGCGGTGGTGGCAGGTCGTTGCAGTGATCGAAGCCGACCGGCGGCGTGGTGCGCCGGCAACCAAGGAGAGTCATGATGAACCGTTACCTTGCAGTGTTCCTGTTTCTGGTCTCAATGGGCCTGATCTTCAGTCTGCAGACCCTGGCCGGCGATCCGCCTGAGGTGGGCAGCGAGGCGCCCGGATTCCGGCTGCAGGACCAGAATGGTGAATGGCATGAACTGTCCGACTACCGGGGCGGCTGGCTGGCCGTATATTTTTACCCGAGAGACGATACGCCCGGCTGCACGACCGAGGCCTGCAACTTCCGCGACAACATCTACGCCTTCAAGGCCATCGGTGCGTCGGTGGTGGGCATCAGCGTCGACGACGTCGAATCGCACCGCGAGTTCTCCGACAAGTACAAGCTGCCGTTCATCATTCTCGCGGACGAGACAGGCGCCACCGCGGAAGCTTACGGCGTGCTGCGGGACTTCAAACTGACCAAGATCGCGTCGAGACAGTCCTTTCTGATCAACCCGGCGGGCATCATCGTCAAGCACTACGGCGAGGTCGATCCCGAAAACCACACCCAGCAGGTGCTCGCCGACCTCGAGGCGATGATGCAGGGCGCGGGTTAGAACAGAACACCCTGCCGGCGGGCCGGCGGCGCGGCGGCGGATGGCTTATTCAGGCATGTAAGGCAGGCGCTGCGGGTGGGGTCCGGCGCCCGCGCCGGCGCGCGTCTCCTCCACGATTTTTCGGACGTCGGCCAGCAGTTCCCGCGCATCGTAGACCACGCCGTCCTTGATGGTATACCGGACCCCGCCGACCCGCGTCGGTTCGTTCGCATCGTTCAGCCGGAAATGCCCGGTGCCGTACAGCACCTTGAAGTTCTGCAGGGGGTTGTACTCGGTGATGACCAGATCGGCGAGCTTGCCCGGTCGTATCGAGCCGATCCGGTCGTCCAGGTTCAGCACCTGGGCGCCGTGGAGGGTGGCCGCCCGCACGACTTCCAGCGGGTGGAAACCGGCCTCCTGCAGCAGTTCCATCTCGCGGACGTAGCCGAATCCATACAGTTTCCAGATATAGCCCGCGTCGGAACCCAGCGTGACCCTTCCACCGTGGTTCTTGTAGTCGTCGATGAAGCGCATCCACAGGCGGAAATTCTCCTTCCAGGCGATCTCGTCGGCGCTGGTCCAGTCGAACCAGTACGAGCCGTGCGCCTCGCGCGAAGGCTGGAAGAAGGACCACAGGGCGGGATGCGCGTAGTCGGCATGCCAGTCCGCGTTCATCTCTCGCATCAGGTCGCGGCTGGCCTCGTAGATGGTCAGCGTCGGGTTGAGCGTGAAATCCAGACTGATCAGTTCGTCCCGGACAGCCCGCCACCGCCCCGACCCGGGTGCCGAGGCCTGTCGCCACAGGCGGCCCGCCTGCGCGAAACGGTGCTGTTCGTCGTTGTAGTTGTACTCGGCAGGGTAATCCTGAACCGTCCGCTCGGCGAACAGCGCCTCGGGCAGCCCATACCAGTGCTCCATCGTCGTCAGTCCGTTGCGCGCCGAGTCGAGGACATTCCAGTGTGCAACGTCCAGCTGCGCGTGGTGCATGGCCGTGCCGAGACCCTGCCGTGCCGCTTCATCCAGCGCGGCCCGCATGATGTCCGGCGGGGCGCCGAAAAACTTGATGCCCCGGGCGCCGCGCCGCGCGATCTTCCGCACCCACGCGCGCGCTTCCTCGGGGTCCAGAAACGGCCCCTCGGCTCCTTGCCCAAAAACGACATACGGCACGATCCGCGGCGCGGCGATTGCATTGGCATCGCTGCGGCGCTGGTGCTCCAGCACCCAGTCCAGGCCATTGCCGCTGCCCGGCTCACGAATGGTGGTGATGCCGTGCGCCAGCCACAACTTGGAGCAGTACTCGGCGGGAATGCCCTGCTCGTCGCCACCGAAGTGCGCGTGCAGGTCGACGAAACCGGGGAGCAGGTAGTGACCACCGAGTTCGAACACGCGATCTCCCGCGTTGGCCTTTGGGCGACGCGCTTCGTCGACTGGCACACCCGGGTTGCCGACCCGATGCAGCGCCGCGATCCGCTGCTGCTCGATGACCACGTCGACCGGGCCGAACGGCGGGGCGCCCTCACCGTTCACGACCGTGACGCCCCTGAGGATCAGGCGGTCGAACGGGCCTTCACCACGTTCACGGTCCGGCGCCGCCTCCGGCGCGGCTGAGAGCGTCTGAGCGGCAAAAAGGGCCACAAGAACAATGAACTGGCGGCAGATGTTGAACATATTTTTACTCGCGCTGCCGAACAAGCGGTGCTACAGTATAAGCGGGAAAGGATTCCCTGGAGAGTTGAGTCATGGATGACGTCACCAAGCGGGCGGCAGACGCCGCAACCCGTTCCCCGAAAGAAGCGGACCCACCGGATCGTGCAGAGGGCGAAGCCTTCGTCGCCTACATGCGCGAGCCGGCACCGCAGGACACACCGCGCGGCTCCGCCAAGGAGGGCCTCACCGGTTCCGCCCGAGCCCTCGACCGCTGGTTCACGGAGCGCCAGAAAAACCAGGGCGCCCCTCGCTTGCTGGAAATCCCGAACGAAGCGATGATCTCCAACGGCGGGCCGCTGCAGGTCACGGGCAACATCACGCTGGTCAGGGAAGATGGCAGCGTCATGTACGCCAACCATCTCACCCTGTGCCGCTGCGGGGCCTCGCAGGCCAAACCGAACTGCGATGGGCAGCACCAGGAGCGGGAATTCCTGCATGCCGGGAAGATGACAGAGGTTTCAGAACTGCCAGCGTCTCCGCGGGCCAGCAAGATCACGATTTCCTGTATCAAGGACGGGCCCATCACTTTTCGCGGGCGGCTGCGCCTGCACAACGAGTTCGGCCAGGAATGCGTGAAGATGCGCGGCTCCCTTTGCCGCTGCGGGCAGTCGACCAACAAGCCGTTCTGCGACGGATCGCACCAGCGCGTCGGATTCAAATCCGGCTGCGGCTGAGCCCTGCGGCCTCAGGGGAGCGCCTGTTGCGCGGACATGCCCCGGGGGGCACAATCCGGCCATGGAAGTCTTTCGCGTATTCCAGATCGAGGCAGCCCACCGGTTGCCGAACGTCCCCGAGGGTCACAAGTGTGCCCGCATGCATGGACACTCCTTTCGTATCGAGGTCCATGTGAGCGGCAACGTGGGCGACGGATCGGGGTGGGTGATGGATTTCGCCGATTTGCGCCGCGCCTTCCAGCCACTGTTCGACCGGCTTGACCATCGGTGCCTCAACGACATCGAAGGTCTCGAAAATCCGACCAGCGAGAACCTGGCGTGCTGGATCTGGGAGCGCTTGCATCCCGGGCTGCCGCAGCTCAGCAAGGTCGTGGTTCAGGAAACCTGCAACGCCGGCTGTGTCTACACCGGCGTTTGATCCCCCGAAAAAGAAAGGCCAGACGGGCGTCTGGCCTAATACTTGAGACTTGGAGAGTCTTCACACAATCGTGTTCCGTCGACAAAGCGATGTTCTGTTTTGTCGATGGCTGTAGTCTAAGGTGGCAGTCCCTGGAGGTAATTGATCTGAGTCATGTATGAATTTGTTCCAGATTGTGGAATGATTTGCGCTTGGCGCCCCGGCAAGCAGCTACCGTTTGACACCGGTCAAGTCTGCGCCGGGTGGCATCGTATAGTCTTGCTTTAAAGTGGTAGTGAGAACCAGTCCCGAAATGGAACAACTCGTCAAGTTCAACACCGAGCTGATCAAACGGTACGACGTCGCCGGGCCGCGGTACACGTCCTACCCCACGGCCGTCCAGTTCATGGAAGGCTTCGACGCGCAGGCATACGCGCGCTATACCACCGGCAGCAATAACGAGCTCATTCCAAAACCGTTGTCGCTGTACGTCCATCTGCCGTTCTGTCATTCGCTGTGCTACTACTGCGGCTGCATGAAGAAGGTCACGCGTCACGAAGACCAGGCGCAGCGCTACCTCGACCTGCTGTTGCGCGAGGTGGAGATGCAGGGCGCACTGTTCGACCACGACCGCGAAGTCATTCAGCTTCACTTCGGTGGCGGCACGCCGACCTACCATGGCGATGAGCAGCTCAAGCGGCTGATGACGCAGCTCGGCAAGCAGTTTTCGCTCAGCGAGGACGAGAGCCGCGAATTCTCAATCGAAGTCGATCCGCGCACCATCAGTCAGGACCGGCTGGGTCACCTTGCCGACATGGGCTTCAACCGGATTTCCTTCGGGGTGCAGGACATCGACCCGCGCGTACAGAAGGCCGTCAACCGCATCCAGGACCCGGATGCAACGCTGGAAATGGTCGAGCAATCGCGGCGCCTCGGTTTCAACTCGGTATCCATCGATCTGATCTATGGCCTGCCGCTGCAGACCGTGGAGAGCTTCAGCCATACCATCGACACCGTGGTGGCGGCCCGTCCAGACCGGCTGGCAGTCTATAACTACGCCCATCTGCCGCATATTTTCCGTGCGCAGCGCATGATCGATGCCAATGACATCCCGTCGCCGGAAACCAAGCTCCAGCTGATGGAGCTGACCATCGACAGACTCACGTCGCTGGGCTATGTCTACATCGGCATGGACCACTTCGCCCTGCCCGAAGATGAACTCACCATCGCGCAGCGCGAGGGCGGGCTGCAGCGGAATTTCCAGGGGTACTCGACACGCCGCGAGTGCGACCTGGTCGGGCTCGGCGTCAGCGCGATCGGCAAGGTGGGCGATTGCTACGCGCAGAACCACAAGGACATCCCCACCTGGCAGGCCGTCGTAGCCGACGGCAAGCTGCCGATCTGGCGGGGGGTCAGCCTGACGACCGAGGATCGTCTGAGGCGCAGCGTGATCGAATCGATCATGTGTCACGGCCAGGTCTACTTCCATCAGTTCGAAGCGAATTTTGCGATCGACTTCCACGACCACTTCGCGCTGGAACTCAGTCAACTCGAGCAGCTCGAAAGCGATGGGCTCATCGTCATGGGGGACGATGAATTCCGGGCCACGCCGGAGGGCAGGCTGTTGCTGCGGTCCATCGCGATGATCTTCGACGAATACCTCGCGCTCGCGCAATCCGAACCCAAATTCTCGCGGGTGATCTGACACCCGCGGGCCCTGACTCCTCCGCTGGCCGGTCCCGGCTGGCATCGTTGCCATTCGATCCACATACGTAGTTATACGCATGTGGAAATCGCTACCCATTCATATAATGCCTGCAAAAGAATTTAATATAGTTGGAGAGTGAGTCATGGAGAGTTCCCTAAGAGTCACCAACATTCGCGATTACCGCCGCGAACCCTCCCGCTCCCAGGTTGCCTGCAGCCGCTGCGCGCTGGGCGAGCTTTGCCTCCCCAGGGGCCTGACGGCTGACGAAACCGAGCGGTTCGAGCAAATCGTCCACCGTTCGCGACCAATACAACCGGGAGAGCACCTGTTCAGGGCTGGCGACGAGTTCCGCTCGGTCGCATCGGTCCGTACGGGGTGTTTCAAGAGTTACGTCATCGACCATGAGGGACAGGAGCAGGTGTTGGGTTTCCATCTTCCGGGTGAAATCATCGGACTCGATGCCATTCATTCCTGCAAACACGTTGCGAACGTGGTTGCACTCGACACCAGCGCGGTCTGTGGCCTGACCTTCGATACGGTGTCGAGCATGGCGCGTCACATGCCCGAGCTTCAGGCGGAGCTGTTCCGCGTCATGAGCCACCGCATCAGCGAGCTGGAGACCATCGCCGGCGATCTCAGCGCCGACGAGCGCATCGCGATGTTTTTGCTGTCGCTGTCGGATCGCTTTTCACGCCGCGGCTACAGCGACAAGGAATTCATCCTCGCGATGTCGCGCCGGGATATCGCCAGTTATCTCAGATTGGCGACGGAAACCGTCAGTCGCGTGCTGGCACGGTTCCAGAAAGCCGGCGTCGTGAAGGTCGATCGCAAGCAGGTTCGCATCGAGGACATGGACGAGTTGCGCACCGTCGCGCGCAAGGCCTGAAGCACAGCAGCCAGAAGACCGGGCCAGGGGTTCAGATCAATGCTGGGCCCCGCCCGGGCCATGCGCATGGCCATGGGAAATTTCTTCGGGGCTCGCATCGCGCACGCCGGTCACCTCCACATCGAAGGTCAGCGTCTGCCCCGCCAGCGGATGGTTGGTGTCCACGTCGACGTTGAATCGCCCGACCTTGACCACCGTTGCCTGCAGAGGACCCTGGCGTGTCTGCAGGGATACGCGCTGCCCCTGCCGGAGGCGCCGGGCATCGCGAAAATGCTTGGCCGGAACTCGCTGGACCCGGTTGGGCTGGCGCTCACCGTATGCCTCGCCCGGCGTCACCGTCACCTGGAATTGATCACCCGCGGCCTTGCCGGCCATGGCTTTTTCCAAGCCAGGGATGATGTTGCGGGCGCCATGCAGGTAGCTCATGGGCTGCCTGTCCCGCGTCGACTCGATCTGCTCGCCCTGCTCATTGCTCAGCGTGTAATGGAATGAAACGACTTTCTTGTCGGCTACCAGCATATCCTTCGCTCTGCCTCAGGAGTCGGCGGGCGGCTGCGCATCCGCTGCCACGATGACCGTGATGACCTCGCTCATGACAGGCGGCTCGTGCGGGACGTGCGCGTAGTCCGCCAGCAAAACCTGCAGCGTATGCCGGCCCTCGGGCAGGTCCAGTTGGGTTTCGACCTGACCCTTGCCGTAGTGGCGGATCTGGTCTGTTGCCGGCAGCGGGCGGCTGAGATCGGGCAATTCCGGCAGGTCGATCAACAGGTGAAAATGGCCGGTGTTGTCGATCTGCGTGCCCGCGGGCGCCACGCCCATCCCGCTGATGCTGAACCGCACCGCGAATCCCGGCGGCACCACGTCGCGTCCGGACAGATGGGCGAAGCCGCGTGTCGCACCCCCGTCCGATGGGGACCGCGGCGCCGCAAGCTGAGCTTCATCTCCTTCCTGGGCCTGAGCGGCCGCTGCGGCCGAGAGCACCAGCATGCTGGAGCAGAGTAAC
>JBFFUJ010000044.1:0-12654 GCA_041571375.1 Lysobacterales bacterium
GACGGTGTTCGACGAACTGAACCTGATCCGACCGGGGGCGGGGATGGGTCCGGGATCCATCGCGATTGTCGGGGCCGGAACCGGTCTCGGGCACGCCGCGCTGAAAGCAGTCAAAGGCCACCGCATCGTGATCGGCTCCGAGAGCGGTCACTGCACCTTTGCCTTCCACGGCGATGAGGAACGCCGGATCGAGGCCTCGATGCTGGGCCGCAGCGGCAAGACCTGGCTCAGCGGGGACGACGTGGTGACCGGCGCCGGTGCCGCGCTGCTGCACGAAAGCCTGACCGGGGAGGCCGTAAGCCCGGCCGAGGCCCTGGCACGCAGGACCCCTGATTCTGAGACCTGCACCTGGTTTTCGCGCTTCTACGCCCGCGCCTGCCGCAATTACTGCCTGGCGATGTATCCGGTGGAAGCGCTGATCGTCAGCGGCGGCATCGCGGCCAAGAACCCGCACCTCATCCGCTCAGCGGCATTCCTGTCCGAGTTCAACGACGGCCGCTCCTATCGCCACCTGCTCGAGCGCGTTCCGATCTACCTCAACGAGGACCAGTCCCTGGGCATGCGGGGCGCGGCCATCCACGCCTGGCTCGAACTGAACGGCCAATGACATCGCGTCATACGGATCCGGCGGCGAGTTAATTCATCCCTGGCCGATGGAACATCCGGCACGGGATCTGTCGGGTACCCCGGTGTCGGGGACGCTCCGAGACATCCCTGTTCGCTCTTAAAATGTTCCCGACATTTTAAGCCCCGTCACCGGGGCACCCGACACATCCCCACAAACGTGTTCGCCGGACGCTAATCTCCCCGACGGCTTGGAGGTCGGTAGCGGTTGGGCCCTTCCAATACCTTCGAGCTGTCGGGAACGGTCGAAGAGCGCACAGGGACGTCTTGAGCGTGTCTTGGAAGGACCCAACCGGTACCGACCAGTTCCGGTGCCATGAATCCCCGTACGCTGCCGTCGACTGAAGCTAGAGGTCGCCGAACTGCAGTTCGGCGAGGCGGGCGTAGAGCGGATTGTCGCGGGTCAGTTCGTCGTGCCGGCCCACGGCCTCGATACGCCCATGGTTCATCACCACGATCCGGTCCACCTTCTTGACCGTCGCCAGGCGGTGGGCGATGACCAGCGTCGTGCGATCGCGCATCAGGCTCTCCAGGGCTGCCTGGACCAGCCGCTCGCTCTCGGCGTCCAGCGACGAGGTGGCCTCGTCGAGCAGCAGGATCGGCGGGTCCTTCAGGATCGCCCGCGCGATCGCGATACGCTGGCGCTGCCCCCCGGAAAGCCGCGTGCCGCGCTCCCCGAGGTAGGTCCCGTAGCCCTGCGGCAGCGCGCGGATGAAATCATCCGCGGCCGCGAGCCTCGCCGCTTCCTCGACTTCCTGGTCGCTCGCTTCGGGCCGGCCGTAGCGGATGTTCTCCAGCGCGCTCTCCCCGAACAGCACGGTATCCTGGGGTACCAGCCCGATCTGCCGGCGCAGCGCCCGCGGGTCGAGTCGCGCGATGTCGATGTCATCGACCAGGATGCGGCCGGACAGCAGATCGTAGAATCGCAGCAGCAACTGGAAGCTCGTGCTCTTGCCCGCACCCGAAGGACCCACGATCGCGACGGTCTCGCCGGGCAGGATTTCCAGGCTGAAGTCATCCAGGGGACGGCTTTCCGGTCGCGACGGGTAGCTGAAAGTGACGTGCTCGAAACGCAGCCGGCCTCGCGCACGGCCCGGAATGACCTGGGGGTCGGCCGGCGCACGGATGGCGGGCTCGGCCGCCAGCAGCTCGGAAATCCGCTCCATGGCGCCCGCCGCGCGCTGGATTTCGCCCCACAGGCTGCTCAGCGCGGTCGCGGCCGAGCCGACGAAAAAGGCGTACATCAGGAACTGGCCCAGCTGGCCGCCGGTCATTTCGCCGGCCAGCACCGCACGGGACCCCATCCAGAGAAACAGCGTCAGCATCGCGAAAACCAGCACGAAGGCCACGGCGATCAGCGCGGCGTTCATGCGGATACGCCGCACCGCCGTGGCGAAGCTGCGGCCCACGGCCTCCGCGTAGCGCCGCACCTGCATGTCCTCCAGGGTGAATGACTGCACGGTCTGCATGGCGTTGAGCGTCTCGCCCGCGAGGCCGCTTGTGTCCGCGACTCGATCCTGCGACTGCCGCGACAGCCGGCGGATATACCGCCCGACCACGATCACGGGGATCACGACGCTGGCGATGCCCACGAGCGTGTACGCGGCCATGCGGGGGCTGGTCAGGACCAGCATGATCAGGCCCCCGATCAGGCTGATGGTCGAGCGCAGCGCCATGGACAGGCCGACGCCCGAGATGCTCTGCACCACGGTCGTGTCCGTGGTGAGGCGCGACAGCACCTCGCCGGTCCGGGTGACCTCGAAGAAGGCGGGCTCCATGCGGATGACCCGGTCGTAAACCGCATTGCGGATGTCCGCGACCACCCGCTCACCCAGCCAGGTCACGAGGTAATAACGCAGCGAGGCGAACAGGCTGAATACGACGGTGGCCAGGAGGAACCAGGCAAAGTAACGATTGACGGTCTCCAGGTTCCTGGCGATGAAACCGTTGTCGATCAGGTAGCGCAGGGCGACGGGCATCGCCAGCAAGGCCGCTGACGCAATCAGCAGGGCCGCCACGGCGACGATCAGCGTATAGCGGTATTGCCGGATGAACGGCCACAGCGTGCGCAACGGCCTGAGCGATTTGGACCGTGGCCGCTCGCTGCTGGAGGCATCCGCCGCGGTAGCACTCATGCCCCGCCACCCCGAAGCCGCCCCGGGCATCGCCGATGCACGCCGATTCGGAAGCCGGGCGCCACCCGATCGAAGTTGCCGGTGTTTTGGCCTCCGGTTGACCTGGATCGCATGAAATCCGGGTCAGATCGGACTATGATCTGTGTATGGGTTCTCCGCTCGGAACCTGTCGAAAGGCCTGACATGCAGACATTGCGGTCAAGCCACGGTTGAACCTGTAATGCAGAGGAAATAGCCATGGCGATTGCAATTACCCTCAAATCCTATCTGGACAGCCACGACATCCAGTATGACACGGTGGAGCATGCGCATACGGAGTCGGCCATCGATTCCGCCAAGTCCGCCCATGTCCCGCCCCACCAGATGGCCAAGGCGGTCGTGCTGGAAGACGACCAGGGCTACATCGTGAGCGTACTGCCGTCGAACAACCGCTTGAATCTTGGCTGGGTCAACGAAGAGCTTCAGCGGGAGCTGAGGCTCGCCACCGAACCCGAACTGAAAGACCTGTTCAAGGACTGCGCAACCGGCGCGATCCCGGCGCTGAGTAATGCCTATGGTCTGCAAGTGATCTGGGACGACCAGCTCAAGCACGCGGCCGACATCTATATCGAAGCCGGCGATCACGAGCACCTGATCCACCTCAAAGGTGAGGATTTCCGCCAGCTGATGGACAAACTGCCGCACAGTGTCATCAGCGCCGGCAAGGAATACTCGCGCTGGGTTTACGAATAGGCGAAACCGGTCAGAAAGGTAGCACCTGAGGCCGCGATCCAATCCCCGCCGGGGCTCCAGCCAGTGCAATCGAGGCACGGACGCTAGCGGCTCCGTGCGGTCGGCGTCAGCTGGCCCCCAACCCAGGCGACGATGTCTCGCGTCATCATGGCGCCGGAATGCCGGGCGACCTCCTCGCCTCCCTGGAACAGGATCATCGTCGGTATGCTGCGGATACCGTATCGCGCGCCGATCGCCTGCTGTTCGTCGGTATTGACTTTGGCCAGCCGCACCCCGGGTTCGAGTTGCGCGGAAGCCTCCACGAAGGCAGGCGCCATGGCGCGGCAGGGGCCGCACCAGGGTGCCCAGAAATCGATCAGCAGCGGAATGTCATTGCGTACCAGATGCCGCTCGAAAGCGTCGGCAGACAACTCTGGCGGGCCCGCCCCGAAGAGGGCCTCGCGACACTTGCCGCAATGCGGCCGATCGGAGAGACGGTCTTCCGGCAGCTGGTTGGTTACCTGGCAGTGCGGACAGACGATCCGGCAATCGGACATCCCGCTCTCCCCGCTCCCGCTCAGAGCGCCGCGCGGATTTCAGTCAGCTTGGCCTTGACCCGGGCAGCGTTCTCAGGCCCCATCCGGATCAGCGCTTTCTGGCCGGCCGAGAGCGACTCCAGTGATTCATCCGCATAAAGATAGTAAGCCTCCGGCTTGATCAGCAGGACGGGATCGGTCACCTCGGGCGTGGCCAGCAACTCATCGATGACTGCCTTCAGACGCGTATCGAAGTCGCCCTCCGGGTAACCGAGCTGCCTGAAGGCCTCTTCGAACAGCGGTTGATGCTTGCGGTAAGCGGTCAGGATCTGTCCGGTGTCGGCCGCCTCGAGCATCTCGACGTACGGGGTGTAGCGCGGGTAATTCGCCGCATCGAGGACATACTGCGGGACGGGGTCGCCGGCTTCGTTCAGGATGACCCGGTCCGGGTCTTCATGGGCTGTCGCCTCGAATTCACCGTCCGGCCCTTCCACCGCTTTGATCGGCCCCGGCACCTGACGGCTGCTGAGCGCGTCGACCGTGGCCACCCAGCGTGGGATGACGTCCTCGCTGACGATGACCTGCTGCACCGACGCCTCGCCGACCAGTCCGGTCAGCGCCTCGATCGCCAGGGGATCGCTCTCGGCCAGGGCTGGCAACGGAGGCTCCTCCACCACCGGCTCGACGACGGGCTCTACCACCGCGGGCTCCGGCTCGACGGCCGGCTGTTCGACGACTTCCGGCGCCTGCTCAACCACAGGTGCCTGCACGACCGCTTCCTCGACCGTGGCTTGACGCATGTCCAATACGTACCAAGCGGCGAGGGCCAGCACGACCAGGATGACCAATGTAAGCCAGTATTTCATGATTCGCTCCTCGACTGGATGGTCAGGGCAGGTTCTGACGTTTTTAACTATATACCCGGCTCCCCGCCCCAACCACTGGAGCCTGTTGGGTTTCCGATCCAGATCATGGCGGGCCGCCGATTGGAATCCCCGCCCAGTGGCCACATGTCTCTGCTATGTTTCGATTGCCCTACGTGGAACCTGTATTCCGGCCGCCGTCCGAGGCCAGGAGCCTGATTCTGCAGGTGACCAACGGCTGTTCATGGAACCGCTGCACCTTCTGCGAGATGTACACCCAGCCGCAGAAGCGGTTCCGGCTGAAACCGCAGGACGAAATCGAACGCGAGCTGTCGGCGGTCGCGGCGGCCGGCCTCGCACCGCGCCGCATCTTCCTCGCAGACGGCGATGCCATGACCCTGTCCCACCGGCGCCTGCGGCTGATCCTCGAATCCATCAGGCGTCATCTGCCCCGAACGCAGCGCGTCTCCTCCTATTGCCTCCCCCGCAACCTCAAGAACAAGTCCGCCGACCAGCTCGCGGAGCTGCGTGAGTTGGGTCTCGGGCTGTTCTATGTCGGCTGCGAATCCGGAGACGATCTCGTGCTCCGCCGCGTCAACAAGGGTGAGGATTTTGCATCCTCGCTGGCCGCGCTGCGGAAAATCAAGGCAGCCGGCGGCAAAAGCTCCGTGATGATTCTCAACGGGATGGGCGGCAGGCGTTACAGCGAGCAGCACGCGGTCAACTCGGCCCGGTTGATGAACGAGGCGCAGCCCGAATACCTGTCCACGCTGGTGGTCAGTTTCCCGCTGGGCGACGCCCGCTACCGGGCGGGCTTCGACGGTGAATTCGAACCGCTCGACCAGAAGGGCCTGTTCCTGGAAATCCAGCAACTCCTCGAATGCCTGGAACTGGACAATACCGTCTTCCGCAGCGACCATGCCTCCAACTACCTGGTGCTCAAGGGCACGCTGAACCGTGACAAGCCATCCTTGCTGCGCACCGTCGGCGACGCTCTGGAGCGGCCTGGCTCGGTACCGTTGCGGCCGGAGTGGGCCCGTGGCCTGTGAGCCGGCCGCCAGGCGCCTTTCGACGCAAGGGCCAGAGAGTGCCCGCCGTCCGGGCAGGGCGCATCATTGCCGGCCGCCCCCGGGGCTGCGAAGCACCTGCCCGGACGGAATAAACCGGGGTGTTTGAGCGTCATACATTACTGGTACAAGGAGCGCGGACCGGCTTTGCGGCAGACCAACAAATCCATCGTGAGCTTGCTATTGTTCTCGGCATGGCTGCTGGGAGGGCCCGCGGCCGCCCTGGCCGTCACGCCGCAGGACGAGCGCATCGCACTGGGCAAACAGCTGACCATGGCCAGGGACAAGGGCAACTGTCTGGCCTGCCACGCGATTGAAGAAGGCGAACTGCCCGGTACCGTTGGCCCGCCGCTGCTTTACATGCAGCAGCGTTTTCCCGACCGGGACGCGTTGCGCGCCCAGCTGTGGGACCCGACGCTGCGCAACCCGGACACCGTGATGCCGCCTTTTGGCCGGCACCGCATACTCAGCGATGAAGAGATCGATCTCATCGTGGATTACATTCACAGCCTTTGAGGACCGAACGAGTGAGAGGAGACAACAGAATGCAACTGGGCCGACGACTTTTTCTGAAGGGCGGCGTCGCCGTGGCCGCTTTGCTGGCCTTGCCGCGAGCGCTGCTGGCCAGTGCCTGGCCGGAGCCCGCCTTTGCCTCCAAGGCCGCCTCCAATGCACTGACCGAACTGTACGGTACCGATCAGACCACGCCCTCCTCCGCGATTTCGCTTGGGGCCCCGGAAATAGCGGAAAACGGCGCCGTCGTCCCGATCTCGGTGGAAACGTCGCTGGAAAACGTGCAGTCGGTCAGCATCGTGGTCGAGAAGAACCCGAGGCCGCTGGCGGTCTCCTTCGAAAATCCACCGGGCACGCTTCCCGACGTGGCCTGCCGCATCAAGATGGGGCAGACTTCCCCGGTCATGGCGGTGGTCAAGACGGACAGCGGACTGTTCAGCGTCTCCAAGGAAGTCAAGGTCACGATTGGCGGCTGCGGCGGCTAGGCGGCACCCGGCTTAAAGAGGACATTCAGTATGGCCAGTAAAATCAAAGTCAGAGTCAAATTGAAAGGTGACGTCGCCGAGGTCAAGACCCTGATGATGCACCCGATGGAAACCGGTGCGCGCAAGGATCCGGACAGCGGTGCCACCATCCCGGCGCATCACATCACCGAGCTGACCTTCCGCAACAACGACACCCAGGTGATGACCGTCCATTGCAGCACGGCCGTGTCGCGCGACCCCTACTTCAGTTTCTCCTACGGCGGCGCCAAGGCGGGCGACACGCTGAGCGTCAGCTGGGTGGACAACACGGGCGGGACCGATTCGGTCGAAACCGTACTTTCCTGATCGTGTTGCAGGCGAACCGGCGGCAGTCAGCAGCGGGAGGCGCAGCCTGGCGCGGCATCGGGCTGGCCCTGCTGTGGGCCGTGCTGCCCGGCCTGGCGCTGGCCGGGCCCGAGGAAGACCGCCAGGCGTTCCGTGAGCACTTTCTCAAGCGCTTCCCGGACGTGCCGGTTTCGGAGTACGTCAACGGGATCTATGCGCTGGATGCCGAGGCGCGACAGCAATGGCTGGAAATCGAGGACTTTCCGCCCTACGAATTCGCGATCGAACAGGGTGAGTCGCTGTTCGAACAGCCGTTTGCCGACGGGCAGACGTATGCGGAGTGTTTTGGCGAGCAGAGCCCCGCGGTCCGCCAGCATTTCCCGCGGTTCGACGTTGCGATGGGCGAGGTGGTCACCCTGGAGTTGGCCATCAACCAATGCCGCGAGGAAAACGGCGAGGCGGCCTATGACTACGACAGCGAGGAGATCATTGCCCTTTCCGCCTACATGGCCTGGAGCTCCCGCGGGCAGCCGATCAGCGTCGTCATACCAGACGATCCGCGGGCGCTGGCCGCCTACGAGGCCGGCAAGCGCTTCTACTACAGCAAGCGGGGGCAGCTGAACTTCGCCTGCTCCGATTGCCACGTCACCCAGGCCGGATCCTGGGTGCGGGCCGACCACCTGAGCGCCAGCCTGGGCCACCCGAGTCACTTCCCGGTGTATCGATCCAAACTGGGCAGGATGATCAGCCTGCACAGCCGCTTCTACGGCTGTGTGCGTGATGTCCGTGCGCGCCCATTGGCACAGCAGAGCACGGAGTACCGCAACCTCGAGTATTTTATGACCTACATGAGCAACGGGCTGGCGGTCAACGGTCCCGGAGCCCGCAAATGAGCCGTTCCCGATGAAGCGCGGCATCACGTTCGTCGCGCTGGGCCTGATGCTCGGCATCGGAATGTCCGGCGCGCTGAGGGCGAATGGAGCAACGCAAGCCGGCGGCGTCCCGTTGACCGCCGACTCCGCGCTGGCGGCGATCGAGCAGGCCGAGGCGGCACGGCAGGCCGCGGCGGAACTGGGTTACGAGTGGCTCAAGACGAAGGCCCTGATCAAGGAGGCTCGTATGGCCGCGGCCGAGGAGGATTGGCAGCGTGCTGTCGAGCTGGCGACCGAGGCGCGGCTGCAGGGTGAGCTGGCAGCGGCCCAGGCCGCGCGCGAAGCCGAAGCCTGGCAGCGCCGCGTGGTGCGCTGACGTGCCCGATCGGCGGAAGCGAGGCCCGGGTCAGATCTGATGCACAGGCGGGAGTTTCTCCAACTGCTCTCGATTGCCGCGGCCGCCGCTTCGGGGGGCTGCGCCACCCGCAGCATGCCCGATGCCGGAGACCTGTACGACGCGCCCGCGGTCGGCAACCTGAGGCTGCTGCACATCACCGACAGCCACGCGCAACTGCTGCCGGTCTACTATCGCGAACCCAGCGTGAACATGGGCCTCGGTGAGTCATGGGGCCGCGTCCCGCATCTCGTGGGTGACGCGCTGCTGGAACAGGCCGGCCTCGACCGGGGCGGCCGTCTGGCCCATGCCTTCACGCATCTGAACTTCGTAGAGGCTGCGCGACGCTATGGCAAGGTCGGCGGATTCGCGCACCTGCGAACCCTGGTGCAGCGCCTGCGCGCCGAGTATCCCGAAGGCCAGTCGCTGCTGCTGGACGGCGGGGATACCTGGCAGGGCTCCGGCACGGCCTACTGGACCGGCGGCCGGGACATGGTCGGCGCCTGCAATCTGCTGGGTGTCGACATCATGACCGGTCATTGGGAGTTCACCTACCCCGACGAGCAGGTACTCCAGAACATTGCGGCCTTCAAAGGGGAATTCATCGCCCACAATGTCCGCTTGACCGATGATGCCGTGTTCGAGGGCGCTCCCGCCTTCGACGAGGACAGCGGCCACGTCTTCAGGCCTTACACGCTCCGGGAAGCCGCGGGTCGGCGAATCGCCGTCATCGGCCAGGCCTTCCCGTACACCCCGATCGCCAACCCGTCCCGATTCATACCGGACTGGACCTTCGGCATCCGGGCCGCCGAACTGCAGGAACTGGTCGACGCCATCCGTGCCGAGCACCGCCCGGCAGCCGTCGTTCTGCTGTCACACAACGGGATGGACGTCGACCTCAAGCTGGCCGGAGACGTGTCCGGCATCGATGCCATTCTCGGTGGCCACACGCACGAGGCCATGCCGCGGCCGGTGGAAGTCCCGAATGCCGGCGGCCGCACCGTCGTCACGAATGCAGGCTCCAACGGCAAATTCCTGGGGGTGCTGGATCTGGACCTGGGCGACCAGGGCGTCCGCAATTACCGCTATCGCCTGTTGCCGGTGTTTTCGGAACTGTTGACCCCCGACCGGGAAATGGCGGATTACATCGGGCAGCAGCGGGCGCCTTATCTTCAGCAGCTGACCGAGCCACTGGCGCAAGCCGACGCCCTGCTGTACCGCAGGGGGAATTTCAACGGCACCTTCGATCAACTGATCTGCGACGCGCTGCGCGCGGTAGGCGACGCCCAGATCGCGCTGTCGCCCGGTTTTCGCTGGGGCACCACCGTGCTCCCGGGACAGACCATCACCATGGAGCACGTGCTCGACCAGACCTGCATCACCTATCCCGAGACCTACGTGCGGGAAATGTCCGGGGAACAGCTCAAGCTGATTCTGGAGGACGTCGCCGACAACCTGTTCAATCCGGACCCGTACTACCAGCAGGGCGGCGACATGGTCCGGGTCGGCGGCATGGATTACGTGTGCGACCCGGCGGCCGGGGCGGGACAGCGGATTTCGGATATGACGCTGGACGACGGCACTCCGGTGGAGCCCTCGCGGAACTACAAGGTCGCCGGTTGGGCCACCGTGGGTTCGGTCGCACCCGGCCCGCCCATCTGGGACGTCGTGGCAGAGTATCTGCGTGCCGAGGGCGCCCGCATCCACAAACTCAACACACCGCACTTGCGGGGCGTGCAGGGCAACCCCGGCATTGCCGATTATCGGGGAGTCATCGAATGAAGTTCTGGCTCGCGGCCCGGCGCCGCGCCTGGCTGCTCACGGCGGCCGCCTCGCTGCTGACGCTGCAGGCCACGGCCGCCGCTGCTAGTGACGCCCCCACGCTCGAAGACAAGCCCTTTGCCGAGGCGCGCATCGTCCTGCAGCTCAGCGACGGCGAGGATGAACTGCAGGCGCGCGTGCTGAACGTGGCCAACAACCTGATCAAGCACTACGGCGGACCCGACCTCGTCGACCTGGAAATCGTGACCTTCGGGCCGGGCATTGAGCTGTTGTATGCCGACAATCCGCACCGGGAGCGCATCGCGAGCCTGGCGGCCAACGGCGTGCGCTTCGTTGCCTGCATGAACACGGTGGATACGATCGAGCGCGTGACCGGGACACGTCCCCGCCTCAACCCCCTGTCACAACCGGTGCAGGCTGGCGTCGCGCACATCGTGACCCGGGTGGGTCAGGGTTTCGTGGCCATCCGGCCGTAGGCGGGAGCGGCGGGCACTGGCCCGCCTCAAACCTGGACACCGCCCGCTGGCGGCCTCAGCCCCCCAACTCGAGCTTGGCCTTGGCCGCGTTGATGCCGGCGCGGGCGCAGCGGTCGTTGGCCTCGCCGGAGGGCGCGCCAGAGACGCCCACGCCCGCGACCGTAAAGCCCCCGGCCTGCACCGGTACGCCTCCGCCCAACAGCAGCGCATTGTCGATCATCCGCGCAGCCCACTGGCCGGAGTCGGCTCGCGAGGCGTTGGCCAACTCCAGGGTATCGGTGCGGAAGCTGACGGCGGTCCAGGCCATGCGCTGCGCGGTGTCCGGCGTGTGGGGGCCGGCAAAGCGATCGCGCAGCATGACCTGCGGCACGCCCATGCGGTCGACCACGGCAACAGCCACCTGGAAGCCCTCCGCGCGGCAAGCCGCCAGCGACGTCCGCGCGATCTCCAGGGCCAGCTCGGGGCTGAGCACATTCATCGGCACCAACGCTTCTTCCTGCGCCGACCCCAGCCCGGGCATCGACAGGGCCAGCGCCACGGTTACCGCCGCCAGGTGGGTCTGGGGCCTACGCATCCTGTTGACCACGTTCCGGCGCCTCACAGGGGCTTGACTGTCAGCTCTTCAGGCGTGGCGCGGAGAAAACCGTAGCTCTCGTAGATGGACTGCGCGTCGTCCGTGGCGAGGTAGGCCAGGAAAGTCGCAGCATTGTCCTGGTTCCGGCCGGTATTCAGCGTGCCGATGGCGTAATTTACCTTGTCCTGCTTGTTCAGCGGCGCCGGGATGGTAACACCATCGATCGGCCGGCCCTCGCGCTTCGCCTCCACCACTTCGGTGGTCCAGACGATGCCGACATCGGCTTCGCCTTTCTCGATGCGGTCGGGCGTTTCCCGATGGTGGCGCGAGGTGAACCAGGTCTTGCCCTCGACGGCCCAGCAGCTCTTGCATTCCGCACCGCCGGTCACTTTCTCGTGGAGTCCCAGGTCTTTCAGCATCTCGCTGCCATAGAACTTGAAGATGCCCTCGGTCAGGGGGTTCGGGTGCGACTGCACGAGATCATCCCGGCCGAGGTCCTCCGGGCCCTTGATGCCCTTCGGATTGCCTGCGGCCACCATCAGTTCGAGCTTGTTGTGGATGTAGATGGCGTGATCGCTCATCTTGCCTTCGGCTTTCATCTTTTTCAGATGGCCGATGTTGACGCTGGCGAACAGGTCCGGGTTCATGGCCGTCTGCTGGCCCTCGATCTCGCCCTGCTGCAGCAACTGCCCCTTGAGGATCTGCCCGGGCGGTATGGTCTCGACATACACGGTTTTGATGTCCGGATGCTTGGCCTGGAAATCCCCGATCAGTTCCTCCATCACCATGAACTGGTTGCCGGCGAGGTACATCACCAGATCAGCGGTGTAGGAATCACCGATCTGGCCATAGGCGACCTTGCCGTCGCTGTGGAACGTTCTGTAGTCCTTGCCGTGCCCGGCATCTTCGCTTGCGGCCGCCGCCAAGCCGGTGGCCATCAGCAGGCTGGTTGAAACAATGGTATTGATCAGTACTCGCATGTTTGGCACTCCTCGTCTCAGTAGTGTTTTCTGTTGCGCCTCGGACCGAGGTCAGATTTTTTCGTAGGTCCAGCCCTGCTGCAGCCGGTGCACGACGCGGTCCAGGGCGGTATAACGGGCTATGGCTTCGGGTACCAGGACGACGCTCTCGCCATGCTCCTCCAGTCGCTTGATTGCCCGGCTGCAGGCAAAAAACAGCACGTCCTGCTCGGCCAGGTACCTGATCCGTTCGGCGAATGGGGTCCTGTCGCTGCGCAGAAGGTCAAGACCGCCCTCGTTCGCGACGATCTCGACCTGGCGATGGTTCGATCCGTCACC
>JBFFUJ010000045.1:0-12334 GCA_041571375.1 Lysobacterales bacterium
GCTGCCGCTCCAGCATCAATTGGAGAACTTCGCCGACCCGCAGGCTGCGGTAGTTGAAATCCGCACCCTCGACGATTTCCCAGGGTGCGTGGCCCGTGTTGGTTTGCGCCATGATTTGCTCGGCCGCCTCGATGAACTTGTCGTACATCTCGTAGTGCTTCCAGTCGAGCGGTGACATGCGCCAGCTGCGCAGGGCGTCTTTTTCCAGCATCTTCAGGCGCTTCCGCTGGACCTTCTGGCTGATGTGCATCCAGAACTTGAGCACCAGTGCGCCGTCATCGGCCAGCGCCTTTTCGAAATTGTTGATGCGGTCCAGCTGATGCTTGAACTCCTCCTGGCTGATGCTGCCGTAGACATAGTCCAGCAATGGCCGGGAGTAGCGCCCGCTGAGATAGATACCGATTTGACCCTGGGTAGGCAGATGCCGCCAGAAACGCCAGAAGGTCGGCCGTTCGCGTTCCTCGTCGGAAGGGTCGGTGTAAGCGTGGGTGACGATCCAGCGCGTGTCCATCCACTTGTTCAGGAGGTTGATGGAGGTACCTTTACCGGCACCGCGCACCCCTGCGAAATCGACGATGACGGGAAACCGCCCCTCGGTCTGCAGGCGATGCTGAAGGTTCAGCAGACTCTCGCGCAGCTCGAGCTCTCGCTGCTTGAACTCCTTTTTCGGGACCTTGATGCCCAGTTCGGCGGTTTGGAACATTGACTCTTCTCGCGCGCTCAGGAGGGCGCCATTCCGCAGCCGAGAAAGATACCACATTCGCGACGGCCCCCTGGCGCACCTGCGTCAAGCTTGCGCCCGCTGACGTTCAACACAGATAATCCGGTGGTCGGCGGGCCTTTCGGGCCGGGGCCGCCGAGCCGATCCGCAACATGCGAGAACCATGTGAAAACCATCGTCTTCAATGAGCCAGAGAACACGCGGGTCCCCTTTCTGCGGGGCATCCTGATCCGCAGCCTGCTCGACACCGGTTTGCCTTTCGAAAAGGCTTTCGAGATGGCATCGGCCGTTCGCGACGAACTCTCGGGCACCCCGGAGGTTTCGTCCCGGGACCTGCGTGACCGGGTCATCCGGGGACTGGAAAAGCGGGGATTTGCCGAGGCCCTCGAACTGTATCGGTCACCCTCTGCGGCGCCGGCGCGGATTCTGGTGCGGGGCCCCGGTGAGCGGGCCAACGCGTTTTCCAGGGGCCGGCATGAGCGCTTCCTGCAGGCCAGCGGAATGCGGCCCGAAAAAGCGGAAGCCGTGACCGGAATGATCTTCGATCAGCTGCTGGCCTCCGGAATCACCTCCATCTCCACCAGCGAGCTGGGCTACCTGACCTACCTGTGCGTGCAGCAGGAGGTGTCGAAGCGGGCCGCCGAGCGATACCTCGTCTGGATGGAGTTCGAGCAGAGCGGCAGGCCATTGGTCGTCATGATTTGCGGAGCCGTGGGGACCGGGAAAAGCACCATTGCGACCGAGGTGGCACATTTGCTGGACGTTGTGCGCATCCAGTCGACCGACATGCTGCGCGAGGTGATGAGGATGATGATCCCGCAACGCCTGCTGCCGGTGCTGCATGCTTCGTCGTTCAATGCCTGGAAGTTCTTGCCGATTCAGGACAAGGAAGACCGTGGTCGCGAGCAGTTGATCGCGGACGGCTACCGCAGCCAGGTCGGACTGCTCCAGGTGGCCTGCGAGGCCGCGGTGCAGCGTGCAGTGGAAGAGAGCGTGCCGATCATCCTCGAGGGGGTTCATGCCCACCCCGATCTGCTGGAACTCGGGTCGAAGCATCCTGAGGCCCTGATGGTCCATGTCACGCTGGCGGTGCTGCGTCCCAAAGAGCTCAAATCGCGGCTGCGGGGTCGCGGCAAGCAGGTCCCGCACCGGCGCGCGAAGCGTTACCTCAACAAATTCGACGCCATCTGGTCGCTGCAGTCGTTCCTGCTGTCCGAAGCCGACCGCTGCGAAGTGCCGATCATCACCAACCAGGAGAAGGAGCGCTCGATTCTGCAGATTATCTTGCAGGTCAACCAGGAACTGGGCCGTCATTTCAGCGGTACCCCGCAGGAGGTATTCGGTGATTCTGCCGCGCAGGATGAAGAGTCCGGCGAACGCAAGACGTGGCGCCAGTTTGTCAGGGACCTGAGCGGCTAGGCGCATGACGAGTCCGAAGTTTACGCAAGCCGCGTCGCGCGGGCGCTGCATTTGACGGCGCCGCGTCGACAAGCCGTCGTGCTGATCGTGGACGGGCTGGGGGACCTGCCAAGCGATGAGCTGGCCGGCCTGACGCCGCTGGAGGCCGCGCGGACGCCAAACCTCGATCGCCTCGCGAGCGGGGGTTGGTGCGGACTGGTCGATCCGGTATCGCCCGGCGAGATCCCGCACACGGATTCCGGTGTGGGGTTGCTGATGGGTCTTGCGCCGGGGCAGGTGGGGTTGCTCCATCGGGGCCCGGTGGAAGCTGCCGGCGCCGGTCGGCCGCTGCTGGCGGGCGAGGTTGCCTTACGTGGAAATTTCGCGACGCTGGAGGAGCGTGCGGAAGGCCTTTGGCTGACGGATCGCCGGGCCGGGCGCATCAGCGAAGGCGTTGGTGAGCTGGCTGCGCAATTGACCGACATGGACCTCGGCGATGGCATTCGGGCCGATTTCCTGCCGACCGACCAGCACCGCGGCGTTCTGGTCCTCGGTGGAGAGGGGCTGGACCCTGCCGTCAGCAATACCGACCCGGGTGACGCGGGCAGCCCGTGTTTCATAGCGCCCTGCCAGGCCCTCGAGCCCGCGGCGACCCTGACCGCCGAAAAGGTCAATCGATTCGTGCGGGAGGCCCATTTCCGGCTGCGGGATCACGAGGTCAACCGGGACCGCCTGGCCGCGGGCGAACCGCCCGCAACCGGGGTCATTACGCGTGGCGCCGGAGCGGGGTTCCAGCCAACCAATGAGTTGGCCAGGCGCGGCTTGCGCGTGGCGGTGGTGGCTGGCTGTAATACCGTGCTGGGCCTGGCGCGGCTGTTCGGGTTTGCGACGGTGGAGAGCGACGCATTCACCGCCGCGCTGGATACCGACCTGAAGGGCAAGGTGGCCGCCGCCCTCGAGGCCCTGCCGCAACACGACCTCGTGTACATCCACGTAAAGGGCGCCGATCTGTGCGCCCATGATCGCCAGCCGGCCGGCAAGCGCGACTTTCTCGAGCGGCTGGATGAGGCGCTGGAACCGCTGACCGGGGCAGGAATCGTGGTCGGGCTCAGTGCCGACCACACCACGGACAGCAACACGGGTGCCCACACCGCCGATCCGGTGCCTTCGCTGCTGTTCGATCCCGAAACGCCGGCGCCTGCCACCGAGACCCGGCTGAACTTCGGAGAGGCGGCGTGCCGAACGCATTCCGGCCCCTGTCTGCGCAGCCACGAATTGCTCGGCCGCGTGTTGGAGATGCTGGGCGCCTGAGCCGCTGTCAGCGCGTTGCCAGGTATTCGGCGTATGCGCTGATGTACTTGGTGGCGTCGTCGGGGGAAATGACCACCGCGAGACCGCTCTGTGCCGCACCCAGCTGTTGCGCGGCGTGCAGGCAGGCGCCCGTGGTCGGGCCGACCATGATGCCCTCGGTGCGCGCCAGCTGGATGCCCGCTTCGAACGCCTCGCTGTCTTCGACCGCGATGATGTCATCGATCAGCGAATAGTCGAGTATTTTCGGTTGGTGCTCAGGCGGCAGATTGGAAATCTTCTTGATGCCTGAGAGCTTGTGCTGTCTAGCGGCCGGCTCGACGCCGATGATCTTGACGTCGGGTTTCCGTTCCTTGAGGTATTTGCCGACCCCGGTAATCGTGCCGCAGGTCCCGAAAGCTGCGAAAAAGTAGTCGATCCGGCCCTCGGTCTGGTTCCAGATCTCCGGCCCGGTAGTGCGATAGTGCGCCTCGACGTTCAGCATGTTCTCGTACTGGTTGGGGCTGACGTAGCGGCCATCGAAAGCGGCACTCTCCACCAGGCTCTTGACCACGCCCCTGGCGCCCTCCGTGGGGAACAGCGGGCACAATTCATCCTCCACCTCCAGCAGCTCGGCGCCAAGGAAGCGCAGCAGGGCCTTCTTTTCCTCGGGCGTGCCGTCGGGCAGCGCCAGCTCGATGCGCTGGCCCTGTGCGTTGGCGAGCGCAGCGAGCGCGATCCCCGTATTGCCCGCGGTGGGCTCGGTCAGCACCTGGTCTTCGCGCAGCGGCGTCCCGCGCAGCAGGTAAAGCGCGGTCCGGTCCTTGATCGACCCAAAGGGGTTGCTGCGCTCGAGCTTGACGAAAATATCGAAATCCGGAGAGGGCCGCGAGCGTGCGCTCAGTCGGACCATGGGCGTGGGGTTTTCCGGATCGGCGATCAGGTCGGCCACGTTTTCGTACACGCGCCGTCTTGGCCCGTCCTCGGGTCGGGGCAGGCTGTCCAGGGCCTGTAAGGTCGATTGTGCGTTCATTTGCGGCTCTCCAGTTTTGAACAAGACCGGGGCACGCAAAGGTATCTTCCGCCCCGGCTCGCCGTTGCGGTTTTTGCTCTGAATTCGGGTTTGGGGAACTAGTTCAGGCAGGTGCCGCACGGCCGGTTGTTGCCCATACAGACGCAACAGGAACAGCAGGCCATACGACAGTCGAGTGCTTTCATGGAAGCGAGGTTAGCCCGATTCATTCATGCCTGTCAATGAATGATTAGCGGGTGCGCGGATGACGCAGATCATGCGCGTCAAACATCGGCTCAACGGGCGCAGACAAGCGCTTGGCGAGCGGTTATCCTCAGTTTTCCCGCTGAGGGCCGTTTTTGATGCACAAGACACCGATCCAGACCAATCACATCCTCGAGGGAGTGCGTTACGAAATCCGCGGAGAACTGGCGCACCGCGCAATGGAGCTGGAGCGTCAGGGCTACGAGGTGATCTCGCTGAATATCGGCAATCCGGGTCTGTTCGGCTACCGGACGCCCGAGACCATGCGCCTGGCCATGATCGAGAACCTGGGCCAGAGTGAGGCGTACTGTCACCAGAAAGGCATTTTCCCTGCGCGCGAGGCCGTGGTGATGCAGCATCAGGACCGCGGCGTCATGGAGGTCACCGCGGAGGACGTATTCATGGGCAACGGCGTCAGTGAATGCATCGACCTTGCCTTGCGCGCCTTGCTGAACAGCGGCGAGGAAGTGCTGTTGCCGAGCCCCGACTACCCCCTTTGGAGCGCCTCGGTCGCGCTGAATCACGGTGCGCCGGTGTACTACAACTGCCTGCCCGAGAACGGTTTTCATCCGGATCCGGACGAGATCCGCAGCCTGGTGACGCCGCGTACGCGGGCCGTGGTGCTGATCAATCCAAACAACCCGACCGGTGCGGTATACCGCCGCGAAGTGCTCGAGGCCATCGCGCGCATTGCCGAGCAGCACCAGTTGATCGTCTTCGCGGACGAGATTTACGATCAGATGTTGTATGACGGTGCCGAGCACCTGCCGATGGCGACGCTGGTGCATGACACGCTGTGTGCAACGCTTGGCGGCTTGTCCAAGGTCTACCGCGCCTGTGGTTACCGGGTCGGCTGGGTAGCTTTCAGCGGGGAGCGGGAGCAGGCGGCCGATTACCTTCACGCCGTCGAATTGCTCGCCTCACTCAGGCTGTGCGCCAACGTTCCCGGACAGTGGGCGGTCCAGACCGCGCTGGGCGGTTACCAGAGCATAAGGCAGCTGACCGCCCCCGGAGGTCGCCTGTACCAGTCGCGGCAGGCCGTCATCGCGGGAGTCGCGCGCAGCAAGTACCTGCGGCTGCAGCCGCCCCAGGGCGCGATGTACGCGTTCCCGTCGGTCGATCCCGAGCAAATCCCCGGTTTCCACGATCAGCGCTTTGCGATGGAATTGCTGGAGAAGAAGCACGTCCTGGTGGCCCCGGGCGGGAGCTTCAACGTGCCCTACCGTAATCATTTCCGCATCACCACGCTGCCCGAGGAACGCCAGATCGAGACAGTGTTCGAGAGGATGGAGGAAGTGCTCGATCTGCTGGCGCCGTGAGGCCGTAGCGGCAGCTCAGACGGTGACGCGCGCCCGGCAGTCCGGGTCCCGGGGCGTCAGCTGCCGTCCGGCAGCGTCAGGTTGCCGTGGGGCACGTCGACCGGTGCGAGGTCATGAGCCCGCGCCAGATCGGCCCGGGCCGCCTCAGGGCGACCGGCGTGATACTGCGTCAGGGCGCGGGTGTAAAAGAAGCGGTACTCCCGGGCCTCGAGGCGGATGGCGCGGTTCAGCAGGTCCAGGGCATCGGACCAGCGCTGCTCCTCATTGGCCAGTTCCGCCAGGTAGTGGAGATAGTAGGGATTTCGGCGCCGGTTCTTTTCCACCCGACTCGCCAGGTCCGCTGCGGCCTCGGTGTCGCCTTCCTCTTCGTACAGGGCGTGCAGGTTGTTCAAGGCGACCGACTCGTCCGGCGCCAGGTCGAGAGCGATCCGGTACGCCCGGATGGCGTCCGCGGTCTGACCATTGCGGCGAAAGACCACGCCGAGGTTAGACCACACGTAGGCCAGTTCGGGTTCGGCCTTGAGTGCCTTCTTGAAGTAGGCGTGGGATCGCGCCAGGTCGTCGCTGAGCAGGGCGTCGGCCCCGCGGTTGTTGTAAAACTGCGCAAGGGCTTCTTCGTCGCTCATTTTCCGTGCCACTTCCAGCGGTGACTTCTGGCGGCGGCTGACGTCTATGACATAGCGTTTGCCGCGATCGGCGACGATGGCATTGACGTGTTTGCTGACCAGCAGGGTCTCGTTCACGGCGCTCCACTCGGGCGGCACGATGACCTCCTGGAACCAGGCGTCGAGCCCGGCCTCCCGGGCCATCGCGATGAACATCCCGGAGAACGTCAGGCAGTTGCCGCGGCCGAGCCGGTATGCTTCGTCAGCGGGCAGGGTGACCATCGGGTCGTATTCGAATTCCAGCAGGTAAGGGTCGAGTGCGGCGTAAGCGAGCATCCAGGCCTTGCCTGAATCGGCCGGCGTTCTTTTTGCATACCGATCGGCGAATGCGCGCATCCCGGGCGAGACGCGAAGCAGGTCCACCTCCGGGATCTGGACGGCTTCAAAACCAGCGAGTTCGGGAGGGGCCGGTTGCCGGAATACCGTTGTGGAGCAGCCGCCGAGCAGCGCGGCCAGGAACAGGGCCGGCAGGATGCCGGCCGCGATAATCCGCGGTCGATCGGAGTGCTGCCGATTGCGATCCGTCATCATCATCTTTGAGCCGCGGCAGGCGCCTTGGTTCCATGGTATCCGACCAGTCCCGGAAACGGGCCGACCTGAGGCGGATCAATCCCCTTGCGAATCCCTCTGGCGACCCCAAGTTCTTTGGGCGAGACTGGGCCCGCCGTGTCCCCGCAATCAGACCAACAAAACCGAGGCCAGATCATGAAGCCCGCCGACAAACCGGCCAATCCCAATTTTTCTTCCGGGCCGTGCAGCAAACGGCCGGGGTATGATGTCCGCCGGCTCAAGCTGGACACCCTTGGACGTTCGCACCGATCAGCCCTGGGCAAGAGCGTGCTGGCGCGCGCCTGCAGCGAGACCGCGGAGCTGCTTGGCCTGCCGCCGGATTACCGTGTCGGGATCGTGCCCGCCTCCGACACCGGGGCCGTCGAGATGGCGCTCTGGTCCTTGCTCGGAGCGCGTCCCGTTGACGTATTCGCCTGGGAATCGTTCGGCCAGGGCTGGCTGGTGGACATTACCAAACAACTGAGGCTCGAAGCGGTGCGCACGTTCACCGCGGACTATGGTGACTTGCCGGACCTCAGCCAGGCCGATCCCTCGCATGACATCGTGTTCACCTGGAACGGTACGACATCCGGGGTCAAGGTGCCGAACGGTGACTGGATCGCCGCGGACCGAGAGGGACTGACAATCTGCGATGCCACGTCGGCCGTGTTCGCGATGGAATTGCCCTGGGAGCGGCTGGACGCGGCCACCTACAGCTGGCAGAAGGTGCTGGGCGGCGAGGGCGCGCACGGGGTGCTCATCCTCAGCCCCCGGGCGGTGGAACGCCTGGAAACCTACACTCCGCCGTGGCCCCTGCCGAAAATTTTCCGGCTCACCAAGGGCGGTAAGCTGATCGAAGGGGTGTTCAGGGGAGCTACCATCAACACCCCGTCGATGCTGTGCGTGGCCGACTATCTCGACACGCTGGATTGGCTGCGTGGTATTGGCGGCCTGCCGGCGGCGATCGAGCGGTCGGGGCGTAACCTGGCCGTGATCGATGATTTCGTCGCGGCCAATGGCTGGATCTCTTTCCTGGCGCGGGAAGAGTCCCAGCGGTCGAGCACCAGTGTCTGCCTGACCGTCGACCTGCCGGACGAACAGGTCAAGCATATGGTCGCCCTGCTGGATCAGGAAGCGGTGGCCTACGACATCGGCGCGTACCGGGACGCCCCGGCCGGGCTTCGGATCTGGTGTGGCGCGACGATCGAGGAAGAGGATGTGAGGAAACTGATGCCGTGGCTGGAGTGGGCCTACCGGCAGGTGAAAGAGGCTTGATGGAAAAATGTACCGAATCAAAACCTACAATCAGATTGCGGATATCGGGCTGACCCGTTTTCCGCGTGAGCGTTACGAGGTCGGTCCCGCGGTGGAGCAGCCGGATGCCTACATCCTGCGCAGCCACAAGCTGCATGGCGAAGCCGTGCCTGCCAGCCTGCTGGCAGTTGCACGGGCCGGTGCGGGGGTCAACAACATCCCGGTCGACGAATACACCCACCAGGGCATCGTGGTGTTCAATACGCCGGGAGCCAATGCCAACGCGGTCAAGGAGTTGGTGACCGCGGCCCTGCTGCTGGCTTCGCGGCGCATTCTCGATGGCATGAACCGCGTTCAGCATCTGACCCAGTTCACGGATGCCGAGAGCCTCGCGAAGCAGCTCGAGAAGGAGAAAAAGCAGTTTGCGGGTACTGAGATCGCCGGCAAGACGCTGGGGGTCGTCGGCCTCGGCGCGATTGGTTCGATGGTGGCCAATGTGGCTCTCGAGCTGGGCATGAAAGTCGCCGGCTACGACCCGGCCTTGTCAGTGGAGGCCGCATGGCGGTTGTCCAGCCGGGTGCAGAAGGTCGACAGCCTCGACGCCCTGCTGCGTATCGCCGACTTCGTGACGCTGCATGTGCCCGCGGTGAAGCAGACGCATCACCTGATCGACGCGGAAGCCCTGCAGCGCTTCAAGCCGGGCGCGCGCCTGCTCAACTTCGCGCGGGAGCAGGTGGTCGACATCGACGCGGTGATCGCCGCTCTGGACAGTGGTTCGTTGAGCGCCTACATCACCGATTTTCCGGTTCCGGCGCTGCTCGGGCGCCCGGATACCCTGCTGTTCCCGCACCTCGGAGCCAGCACCAGCGAGGCCGAGGAGAACTGCTCGGTAATGGCCGCGGAGCAGCTGATGGATTTCCTGGAAAACGGCAACATCGTGAACTCCGTCAACTACCCGCAGACCCGCATGGCCCGGGGCGACGGCTACCGCATCACTTTCGCCAACACGAACGTGCCCGGGGTGCTGGGTACGGTGCTGTCCGTGCTGGCCAATCGCGACATCAACGTCATCGACATGGTCAACAAGAGCCTGCACGACATGGCCTACAACATCATCGATACCGAAACGGAGCCGACCCCGGAGATCGTCGAGGCCATCGCGGCGGCCGAGGGCGTCATGCACCTGCGCGTCATCTGAGCGGCAGAGAACGGAGCTGCGCTGAGGGCAGACGGCCATCAGCGACGGGGACGGCCGTCTGCTATATTGCAGCCCAACGTGAGCGACATCCGGCACATCGAGCTTCCCGAGAAGGACCGGCCCCTGCGAGCGGACGTCAGTCTGCTGGGCTCGCTGGTGGGGGAAGTGCTGGTCGATCAGCATGGCCCGGAATTGCTGCAGCGCGTCGAAGCCGTGCGCAAAACCGCCATTCGCCAGCGCGAGGGGCTGGCCGCCGACGGCGCGGCCCTCGACCAGCTGCTCGCGGAACTGGATCCGCAGCAGATGCTGCGCGTCATCCAGGCCTTCACGACCTACCTGCGGGCAGCGAATCTGGCGGAAAAGGTCCACCGGATACGGCGCCGCCGCCACCATGAGCGCGCCGGCGCCGCCGCGCAGCCGGGAAGTCTCGACGACGTGCTCGGCGCTCTGAAATCGGCGGGTCTCGACGGGGACACACTCAGGGCCGCCGTCGAATCGCTCCGGATCCAACCGGTGTTCACGGCTCACCCGACAGAAGCGACGCGGCGCACGATCCAGGAGAAGGAATACGATATCGTTCTGCGCCTTGTGGAGCGCCTCAACCCGGACTTGACCCCGTCGGAGCACGAGTTGGCGCTGAGCCGAATACGAGGGGCCCTGACCTCCGCCTGGCAGACGCGCCTGGTACCGCACTCCCGGCCTACTGTGGCCGACGAACTGGACAACATCCTTTTCTACCTCACCGATATTCTGTACGAGGTGACGCCGCAGTTTTACGAGGCCCTCGGCCGGGCCTGCGAAAAGCACTTCGGTCCGGCGCTACCGGGTTTCCTCGACGGGATCATCCTCCGCTTCGGCTCCTGGGTCGGAGGCGACATGGATGGAAACCCGAACGTGACCGCGCAGACCGTGCTGGACACCCTGGCGCAGCAGCGCGCGGTGATCCTGAAGCGCTACATCCCGGAGGTCAGGCGGCTGGCGCGCTATCTCAGCCAGTCCGCGACGGAGGTCGGCGTCGACGCCGCCGTCGAAAACAGACTGGAGCGCTACCGCGAGTTGCTGCCCGAAGTGATGCGCGAAATCCCCGAGCGCCACCTCGACATGCCCTACCGCTGCCTGTTGACGCTGATGGCGCGGCGCCTGGAGGCCACGCTGGTGGGCGCCGATGAGGCCTATGCGTCACCCGCGGATTTCATCGAAGACATTGCCCTCATCGCCGGCAGCCTTCGGAACAACCGCGGTCGGCATGCGGGCCTGATCGGCGTCGAGCGCCTGTTGCGCAGGGCCCGCACCTTCGGTTTCCACCTGGTTACCCTGGACGTGCGGCAGGACGCGCTGTTGCACCGCCGCGTGATGGGGCAGCTGCTGGGCTGCGCCGACTGGGAGCAGCGGGAGCCGGCCCACCGAGCGGAACTGCTGGCCCACCTGCTGGCCAGCGACGGCTTGCCGGAGGTCGGGGACGACACCGTCCTTTCCGCTGAGGCAGCGGAGGCGCTGTCCGTGTTCCGGGCCCTGTCGGTGGCGCGGCAGCAATTCGGCAGCGCAGCCATCGGATTGTTCATCATCAGCATGACCCAGGGCGCGGACGACGTGCTGACCGCACTGGCTCTGGCCGGCATAGCCAATCCGCACACCGGAGCCACCGCCCGGCTCGACGTGGCGCCCCTGCTGGAAACCGTCGGTGACCTGCAGGCAGGCCCCGCGATCGCGCGTGAATTGCTCGGCTTCGCGCTCTATCGCGAGCACCTGGCCGGCCTGCGCGGTCGTCAGGCAGTCATGGTCGGGTACTCCGACAGCAACAAGGACAGCGGCATCGTGGCGTCGCGCTGGGCACTGCACGAGGCGCAACGCCAGTTGGTCGAAGTCGGCGCCGCCGAGGGGGTCGACGTCGTTTTCTTCCACGGCCGCGGTGGCACGGTCAGCCGCGGCGGCGGCAATCTGGTGAACGGCATCCTCGGCACGCCGCCGGATACGGTAAAGGGATTTCTGCGCGTGACCGAGCAGGGCGAGGTGATCAATCAGAAATACGGCGTTCGTTTCCTCGCGCTGCGCAACCTGGAGTTGGTCACCGGCGCGACGCTGACGCACTCCGTGGGCCAGGCCGGATCCGCACTCGACGAGGACCAACGCGGCATCATCGCCGGTATGGGCGAAGTGTCCCGGCAGGTCTACCGGGGATTGGTATACGAAGACCCCGACTTCCCGGAGTTCTTTCGCTCGATCACCCCGGTGGACGTCATCGAGCGACTGAACATCGGATCACGGCCCGCCTCGCGGCGCTCGGGCGTCGGCATCGAGAATCTGCGCGCCATCCCCTGGGTGTTTTCCTGGGCACAGGTGCGGATCGGCTTTCCCGGTGTTTTCGGATTCGGTTCCGCCCTCGATTGGGCAGTCGAAGAATATGGGATAGATAAAATCCGTAACTTATTGGAAAGCAATGTATTCCTCAAGGCGATGGTTAACGATGTCGAGATGGTCCTCGGCAAGTCGGAACTGGGCATCGGGCGGCGCTACGCCGAACTGGCGGCCGCCGGGCACCTGCGGTTCTTCGGCGCCATCGAGGCTGAGTTCAGCCTGGCCAGCCGGCGAATTCTCGAGATCAAACAGCTCGACCATCTGCTGGACGATCAGCGCGTGCTGCAGCGGAATATCCGGCTGCGGAATCCC
>JBFFUJ010000046.1:0-12064 GCA_041571375.1 Lysobacterales bacterium
CCAAGCCAAATCAGCTTTTTGCCATTTTCTTTGTTCATAGTGTCAAGTACCTAGTTTTCTGCAGCAACCGGTATCGCGATGTATAGCATGCACACGGGAACTGGAAAAATATTTTGGATCCGCTATTAGCTGCTCTCTGACCTGAGCAGCCATTTTTATTGAACTTCAGCTATTTGCCAGCTCGCCGAACCAAGCTGATTAACGTGGGTGAAGACGGCTATCGACCCTTTGCGGACATTGGACGGTGAACAGCTCAACGAGCGCGGTCATGGGCAGAGTGTTTCGCCCGCCGACGTTGATGCCGCGGAGCAACGCTACGTGCGATTTCACCAGGCCCGCTTCTTCCCTTTTAGTGTTGGTCGGTCTTCCGTTGCGCCGGTACCGCCTTGAGCGTGGCGGGCGCGGCCTCGCTGTCGGTGCCGCACATCACGCGATAATGGGCCGTGACGGAGCCTTTGGGTTCCGGCGACAGAACCTCCAGGCGATACCAGCCCTGGATGTCCATGGGGTCCTGGGCGCCGCCGGCGCTCAGCGTCGCGCCGGGCTTCGGCTCGGACACGGTCGTCTGCCAGGCGCGTGTCTTTTGGGTGCCCGCGCCGGCGAATTCGAGTTTGAATTCGGGCGATTTGGTTCCATCGTGCTTGACGTAGCGGTAGGTGACCGTCCCGGCCCGGTTCGCGGTCAGCGTGCCGTTGAACTTGACGGCAACGGGGCAATCACCGGTGTGGACTTCGGGCTCGGCCTCGAAGCTGGCCGCCTTCAGCAACGGCGGGATCTTGGCCAGCCGGACGGTGGCGACCTTGGCTTTGGGCTGGTCGCTCGGAATCTTGGCGGCCGCCTGCGGCGAACCCTCGCACTTGATCCTGGCGTTGACCATCGTGCTCTTCGAATCGACGTCGGTGAACCCGGCGCCGGTCGGCTTGCAGGTCAGTGAATACGTCGCCTTGAGCCCGGCCGGGTAGTTGACGCGGAAGCCATCCGCCAGCAAGTGATAGCGGGTCTTGCCCGGGTTCTTGGCCAGGCGCTTCTCCAGCTCGTCGTTGCAGATCTGCACCGGATCCAGGGGCTGGCCCTTGCCGTCTTCCCACCGAAAAACGGCCGATGCGGTGGCGGAATGCGGAATCAGGAAATTGGCCGGCTCCATGTCGCCGACGACCACGAATCCCGGAACGCTGAGTCCTCCTTTGTAGGCCTTGTTGCCGCGGCCTTCGTACTGGCACTCGGCCCTGAGGCCAACGGTAACGCGCGAGGTATCGGTCTTGTCGACATCGGTCCATTGCTCGCCGTTGGTGGAGTACACCTCGAGTTCCGGCGCCCCGTCGAATCCGGACGGGTTGGAGACACTGAGGCCCTTGACCTTGTTGGCGAATGCTTCCGGGGGAAAAACCAGCAGGCACAGGAGACCCAGGCAGGCATAAACACGACAGTTCATCGGACACCCTCCTTGATGTGGACTTACCTTTAATGTAGCAGGCCCCGGGAAAAAGGAGGGAAAAGCGAAAAAGGGGTCGGATCCAGTTGCTGAATATGCAGCCGGCCCCCCTTGCAGATCCGTTCGCAAGGATTTTTGTTCCGGCACTTTACTTCGACCCGGGTTGTGTCCGATGCTGAAGGCAAGAGGAGCACATTTCAATGGACGCAGCGGACTATCGTGAGCAAGCCGTGAAACTGTTCCCCTGGGTGTGCGGGCGGCGCGGCCGCGAGTTCAACGGCAAGAACCTGCGCGAACTGACGGTGCACCACAAGGATCACGACCACGGCAACAATCCGCGGATAGGAAGAATAAAGCACCTGTTACCTGATTCCAGCCCTTCTCCGGCTGACCGGGGAAGGCATCAGCCTCACCGTGCTCCTTTACCGCATCGCGCCATCGCCTGAGTTGTCGTGTGGTAACCCCGATTTCTTCACAGACCAATGCGTCGGTCACGCCCGGCTCATTCGCTCGCCTTAATGCCTGTCTTTTGAACTCTGCGCTATACCGTTTCCTTCTCGCCATAACTCACCTCCAAGCGCATTATCGCGCTTAACTAGGTGGTCCGGGAAAACGTGGTCATACCAGAAAGCGGAAGTCAGCGGGGGTATGCTCGATGAAGCATTTGGTTCTGGTTTGTATCCGAAAACGGAACATGCTCATCGCGAAATATCCCTACTGGGCGGAGTGCGATAGCATCCCAGCTTCCTGGGAGGTCGTTGAAAGTTATTGTCATCAAGTGCGCCAGGAGTGCGCCATTAAGTTTGATTTGAAATGAAAAAAGGCCCACGAGAGCCGTAGGCCTTTGATTTAACTGGTGGTGATGGGTGGACTTGAACCACCGACCTCAGCATTATGAGTGCCGCGCTCTAACCAGCTGAGCTACATCACCATGGGTGTACCCGACCCAATCGAATCGGGTCGCAAATTCTCACTGGACAAGGGTTTATTGTCAACCGCCGCCGGCATCGAAGCAACCTCATCCAGCCCGCTCGGGATCAGAACCGGTAACCGAAGCCGTCGAAAAAGCGCTGCTCGATTTCGCCCGGAGTTGGGCTGTGGTTCTGGGGGCCTTGCTGAGCCACCTTGATGGCGCCCATGACCGAACCGATCCGGCAGCAGGTAACTAGGTCCAGGTCGTTCAGCAACCCGCAAATCAGGCCGGCCCGAAACGCATCGCCGCAACCCGTTGGATCCTGGACGCCATCGGGTGGCAGTGCGGGAATGCTGCTGATGCCCTCGCGGGTTCGCAGCACCGAACCCTCCGCACCGCGGGTCACGATCAGCGCCTCCACCTGCCGGGCGATCGCCGCACCGTCCAGGCCTGTTCGCTCTTTCAACAACTGGAACTCGTAGTCGTTCACCACCACGTACTGGGCCTGCTGAACGAACTGCTTCAACTCGGCGCCGTTGAATAGCGTCATGCCCTGGCCCGGATCGAAAATATGCGGAATACCCGCCGTCGCGAAGTCGCGGCTATGCTGCATCATGGCTCTTTTGCTGTCCGGCGCGACGATACCGATCTTAATGCCTTCGGTGTCCGCCACCCGGTTCAGATAACTGTGCTGCATGGCGCCGGGGTGGAAAGCGGTGATCTGGTTATCGTCGATGTCTGTCGTGATGAATGCCTGGGGGGTGAATTCGCCCTCCATGTGGCGAACGTAGCGGGTCGAGATAGCCATGCGGTCGAGGTGTTTCCGATACGGACCGAAATCGTCTCCGACCGTCGCCATCGGATAGGGCTCCCCGCCGAGCAGGCGCAGGTTATAGGAGATGTTGCCGGCGACACCACCGAATTCCCGCCGCATCTCCGGTACCAGGAAGGCGACATTCAGGATGTGAACCTTGTCGGGCAGGATGTGCTCCTTGAACTGGTCGGGGAAGACCATGATCGTGTCGTAGGCCAGGGACCCACAAATCAGTGCGGACATGCCGTACCTCTGGAGTGATATACAACCGTCGGCATTCTATCGGATTTGGCGTCTGACGGGGCAAACCGGGTTCTGATAGGCGCTGTCAGTGATATATCAGTTTGAGTGGGGCTGGCCAGGCAATCAGGCTGAAGCGCGGCGAAAATCCTCGAGAAGCGCATAAGTAAAGGGTTTACAATGGTTTCCACCTTGCGGTAACGGGTGCCGGCTGATACATTAGCTGACCCACCCCGTCGTGGTTCATCGGATCGGTCGTCATCATGGTTTTCAAAAGTCTGCGTGGTCTGTTTTCCAACGATCTGTCGATCGATCTGTGGACAGCCAACACCCTCATATACGTCCGCGGTCAGGGCATCGTTCTGAACGAACCCTCCGTGGTTTCCGTGCGGATGGACCGCGGGCCAGGCGGCCCCCAGCATGTGGCGGCCGTGGGCATGGCGGCCAAGAAGATGCTGGGCAGAACGCCCGGCAACATTCGCACGGTGCGACCGCTCAAGGATGGAGTGATCGCGGATTTCAACATGACCGAGGCATTGCTGCAGCATTTCATCCGCAAGGTTCATCCGTCCCGTTTCCTGCGGCCGAGTCCGCGCGTGCTGGTCTGCGTGCCGTGCAGCTCGACCCAGGTCGAACGCAAGGCGATCAAGGAGTCGGCCGAAGGGGCTGGCGCGCGGGAAGTGTTTCTGGTCGAGGAGCCGATGGCGGCGGCGATCGGTGCGGGTATCCCCGTACATGAGGCGCGCGGCGCCATGGTGCTGGATATCGGCGGCGGGACCTCCGAAGTCGCGGTCATCTCGCTCAACGGACTGGTCTACTCGAACTCCGTGCGCGTTGGTGGGGACCAGTTCGACGAGGCCATCATCAACTATGTGCGCCGCAATTACGGCACGCTGATCGGCGAGGCAACCGCAGAGCGAATCAAAATCCAGATTGGCTGCGCATGGCCCGACGACGAACCCGAGTCCATGGAAGTATCGGGCCGTAATCTGGCGGAAGGCGTGCCCCGGAATGTCACCATCACCAGCAACGAGGTGCTGGAAGCGCTGAACGAAAACCTGTCCAGCATCCTGGAAGCGGTCAAGACCGCGCTGGAGCAGACCCCTCCGGAGCTGTGTGCGGACGTTGCCGAGACGGGCATTGTGCTGACGGGCGGGGGCGCTCTGCTGCGCGGCATCGACCGCCTGATATCGGAGGAAACCGGTTTGCCGGTATTCCCGGCGGACGACCCCCTGACTTGCGTCGCGCGCGGCGGCGGCAAGGCCCTGGAGATGATGGATCAGAATAACGGCGATTTCTTCGCGAGTAACTAGGCCATGATCGCGCCGGGATCATGAGCGGCAGCAGGTCCTGAATTGGTTACAGGAACCCCCGGCAGCGGAACCCGGTTTTTCGGTTCGACGGCACAGACGGCGCGGCTGATGCTCTATTGCCTGCTTGCCGTGGTGCTGATGGCGATGGATCACCGCGGTCAGTACGTTCCGCGTCTGCGCAACCTCGCGCAGTACGCGGTGGAGCCCATCTACCACGTTGTCGACTGGCCCGCCCGGGCGGCGCAGGACCTCGCCGGGTTGTTCCAGTCGAGGCGGCTGCTCCGCGAGGAAAACGAGGGGCTGCGGAGGCAGCTGCTCGATCAGCAGGGCCAGTTGCAGCAGCTCGACATGCTGTCCGAGGAAAACAAGCGGCTGAGGGCACTGTTCGAGGGCGCGCAGAAGCAACCGTTCCCGTTTCAGTTCGCGGAGTTGCTGCACGTCGCGCTGGATCCTTTTTCGCATCAGGTCCTGATCGATCGTGGAGCGCGCGACGGCGTGCAGCCCGGCCAGGCGGTGATCGACGGCCAGGGCGTCATGGGCCAGGTCGAAAGCGTGCAACTGCATTATTCGACGGTGCGCCTGATCTCCGACCCAAGCCACGCCTTGCCGGTTCAGATCAGCCGGTCCGGGCTGCGCACGATCGCGTTCGGGATGGGTGAAACCCATCGAC
Organism: Lysobacterales bacterium; assembly: GCA_041571375.1. Taxonomy (GTDB): domain Bacteria; phylum Pseudomonadota; class Gammaproteobacteria; order Xanthomonadales; family SZUA-36; genus CALKKN01. Next base: position 5,383 of record JBFFUJ010000046.1, read on the forward strand.
TCAGTCTGCCGAACGTGCCCCGAGAAGCCGATGTCCGTGAGGGCGACCTGGTCCTGACATCGGGACTCGGCAGCCGCTTTCCAGGCGGCTATCCCGTGGCCAGGATCACGACGATCGATCGCGAGGAAGGACGGACTTTTGCGTGGGTCGAAGCCGAACCTCTGGCGGCCCTCGATCGCGGCAGGGAGGTGCTGTTGATCGAGGTTCCGGCGACGCCCCTGCAGGCTCCGGCGGAAGCGCCGCCCGATTCGTCCGGGGAAAGGGGGCAGACGACCCCGGGCCCGGAATCATCGGGTCCGGAGACAACGGCAGCCACGGATGCTGAAAGCCCGGTGCCGGAACCATGATTGCGCGCCGCGATCGTATTTCCATGGTGCTCGTCTCGCTGGCGGTCGCCATGCTGCTGACCGTGTTTCCCCTGCCCGGCACGCTCGAGGTTCTGCGTCCCTATTGGGTCGCGTTGGTGCTGATTTACTGGTGTCTGGAAACCCAGGACCTTGTGTCGCTGGGCCTGGCGTTCCTCGCCGGGGTCCTTCTCGATCTGCTAACGGGCAGTTTGCTCGGGCTCCATGCCCTCAGTCTGGTCGTGATCGTCTATCTCGTACTGCGCTTCCGCGCCCGGATTCGGTTTTTCCCGCCATGGCAACAGGCCGCCTCGGTGCTGGCGCTGCTGGTCAACGACCGCATCATTGTGTTGTGGATCATGAGCCTGCGCGGTGAGCCACTCCCCGGACTCGGATTCTGGGCCGCGCCGCTTGTGGCTACCGCACTGTGGCCCTGGCTTTTCCTGTTGCTCGATCGATATCGAGGCGTGATGCGTCAGCGGTCGGTGACATGACTCCGTCGGAGCTGGTCCACCCGCCTGCCGGCCAGCCGCTCAAGGACCACGCGCTGGAGCGGCGCCAGTTTCGCCGCCGGGCGCTGGTTGCGTTTCTGCTGGTGCTGCTGGCCCTGGCGGTGCTGTTCACTCGTTACGGCTACCTGCAGGTGGTCAGTTTCGAGGAATTTGCGACGCGCTCGACCAACAATCAGATGCGAATCGTCCCGGTACCGCCCAATCGCGGCATCATTTATGACCGTCGCGGTCGCCCGGTTGCCGAGAATCGGCCGGCCTATCGCCTTGAGCTGGTCCCCGAGAAAGTGGCGGATGTCGAGGCGACCATCCGGTCTCTGGGTCGGATCATTGAGTTGCCGGATGAAGCCTATGAGACTTTTCAGGCGGAGCGCCGTCGTTATCGAAGCTTCGACAGCGTACCGCTGAAGTTCGACCTGTCGGAGGATGAGGTGGCGCGTTTTGCCGTTGACCGCCACCGTTACGACGGCGTCGAGGTCGTGCCGTACCCGGCACGGCATTACCCGTATGGAGAACTTCTGACGCACGTCCTGGGCTACGTCGGTCGCCTCGACGCGAATGATCTGGCTCGCGTGGATGCGGGTAATTACCGCGGTACGACGCATATCGGCAAGGTGGGTATCGAGCGGTTTTACGAGGACGAACTGCACGGCGACAGCGGAATCGAGAGGCTGGAAACGAATGTGCAGGGCAGAACCCTGCAGGTGCTTGGACGCAAACCCCCGGTTCATGGCAGTGACCTGATACTGTCGCTGGACATACAGATTCAGCGAGCCGCCTGGGAAGCACTCGGCGATCGCCCCGGCGCGGTTGTGGCCATCGACCCCACGGACGGGTCGGTGCTCGCATTGGTCAGTAAGCCCGCCTTCGATCCAAACCTGTTCGTGAGCGGGATCAGCAGCCGGGATTACCGCGCGATCCTGTCGGCTCCGGACCGTCCGCTGTTCAACCGCGCCTTGCTGGGGGGATATGAGCCGGGGTCGACCGTCAAACCTTTCCTGGGGCTGGCCGGCCTGGAACTCGGGGTGATCGACGTTGCGGACCGGGTGTTTTCAAACGGCCGCTATTTTCTGCCCGGTCTCGATCGCCCGTTCCGCGACTGGAAGAAGGGCGGGCACGGCTGGGTGGATATCTACGGCGCCATCGAGCAGTCCGTGAACACCTATTTCTACGAATTGGCGCTGGACCTCGGTATCGACCGGATGCACGATTACATGGCCCAATTCGGCTTCGGCCAGCCGACCGGACTCGACCTGCTGGGGGAGAATTCAGGCATCCTGCCATCGACCGCGTGGAAAAGGGGCCAGTTCGGCGAGGTGTGGTACCCGGGAGAGACCGTGATCGCCGGCATCGGCCAGGGCTTCAATCTCGCGACGCCCCTGCAGCTGGCCAACGCTGTGGCCACGCTGGCGAATGGTGGAACGCGATACGCGCCCCGGCTGCTGTACGCGCGCAAGCAGACCGGCGAAGAGCACGCCGAAAAGGTACAGGCTCCGATCGCGCTCCAGGTACCCGTCCGCAGTGCGGCGAACTGGAATGTCGTGCGGGAGGGCATGAGGCGCGTGGTGCATGGTGCGCAGGGCACGGCGCACGCGATCCGCCCGGATGCCCCCCTGGAGATTGCCGGCAAGAGCGGCACCGCGCAGGTCGTTCGTCAGGATGAAGACGAGGACATGGATGAGTCGACGGCGCGTCATCTGCGTCACCACGCATTGTTCATTGCCTATGCGCCAGCAGTGCGGCCGGGTATTGCAGTGGCGGCGGTCGTCGAGCATGGCGGCGGCGGATCCCGGCAGGCGGCGCCCGTGGCGCGCGCGGTAATCGACGCCTGGATGGAGCAGCAGCCGTGAGGCGACTGCTCCCGGCTTGGCTAGGCTGGCCGCGGCTGGACGTGCCGCTGCTGTTGATGCTGCTGGGCCTGATCGTCACGGGTCTGCTCGTCCTGTACAGCGCCTCCGGCGGCAGCATGGACACCGTCTACCGCCAGGCGGTCCGCATCGGTGTCGGGCTGGTCGTGATGCTGGTCTTCAGCCAGGTGCCGCCGCACATCCTTCGCATCTGGACACCCTGGCTCTATGTGTGCGGCGTATTGTTGGTGCTGGCCACCTGGGTATTCGGCACGGGTCGCGGGACCAGTCGCTGGCTGGATCTCGGCGCGATTCGTTTCCAGCCTTCGGAGATCATGAAACTCGCCGTCCCGATGATGGTGGCCTGGTACCTGCATCCCCGACCCCTGCCGCCCGGTTTTCGAGCAGTGGTCATCGCCGCCGGGATTCTCGCGGTACCGGCGATTCTGATTGCCCGCCAGCCCGACCTGGGAACCGCACTGCTGGTCGGTGTCAGCGGCATCTGTGCCCTTTTCCTGGCGGGCATGCGCTGGCGCCTGATCTTCGGGTTCGCAGGCCTTGCAGCGGCCATCGCCCCGGCCATCTGGTACCTGATGCACGACTACCAGCGCCAGCGGGTGCTGACCTTTCTCAATCCGGAGTCAGACCCTTTGGGCAGCGGCTGGAATATCATTCAATCGAAAATCGCCGTGGGGTCAGGGGGGCTGACCGGCAAGGGCTGGATGAGCGGCACCCAGTCGCGCCTGGAGTTCATTCCGGAACGGCACACGGACTTCATCCTTGCCGTGTTCTCCGAGGAGTTCGGTCTGTTGGGGATCCTGTTTCTGTTCATCCTCTACCTGGGAATCGTCGGCCGGGGGCTTTACATCGCCAGCCTGGGGTCGACCACTTATTCCCGGTTGCTGGCCGGCAGTCTCAGCCTGACTTTCTTCGTCTACCTGATGGTCAATGCCGGCATGGTCTCCGGGCTGCTCCCGGTCGTCGGCGTGCCCCTGCCGCTGGTGAGCTTCGGAGGCACCTCGATCGTCACCCTGCTGGCCGGATTCGGCATATTGATGTCCATCTACAGCCATCGGAATTTCATCAGGTGAGTCGGGTCAGTGCATGCAGGCCCCAGCCATGTTCCGTGCCCGGGTCGCCGCAGACCGAGATACCGGGATGGGTTACAGGTTAAAATGCCCGCTGCAGAGCAAGGAGGAATGCTGGTCCAGATGAAACGCATGATCACCCTCGCACTGGTCTCGATACTCAGTGCATCCTGCCAGGCGCAGCAGCATCCCGGTGCCGAGGAATTCGCAGCCAGGGCGGCCGCGGAGATTCAGCTGGATCAGCAGGAGATACTGGCGCTCCTGCACGATGCGCGATTCAAGCAGTCGATCGTGGACGCCATCAGCCGGCCCGCTGAGGCCAAGCCCTGGTATGAGTATCGACCGATTTTCGTCACCGATAAACGAACCCGGGGCGGCGTCGAGTTCTGGCGCAAGCACGAGGACCTGATTCGCAAAGCGGCGGACCGCTATGGTGTCGACCCGCAGGTCATCGTCGCCATCATCGGGGTGGAAACCTTTTACGGCAGGAACACCGGTGGGTACCGGGTGCTCGATGCGCTGACCACGCTGTCGTTTTATTATCCCGACACCGGCAATGACCGATCTGATTTCTTTTCCCGCGAACTGATGCAGTTTTTGCTGCTCGGCAGTGAGGAGAACCTGCCCTTGCGCGAAGTCACCGGCTCCTATGCCGGAGCCATGGGCATCGGGCAGTTCATGCCCAGCAGTTACCGTGAATATGCAGTGGACCTCGACGGCGATGGCCGTCGTGACCTGTGGAGTTCCATGCCAGACGTGATCGGCAGCGTGGCGAATTACCTGCGCCGCCACGGCTGGGCGGCAGGTCAGGTCATCGCGGCTCACGCAACCGTGGCCGACGGGGCGGACATGGCGCTGGTCAGCCAGCGCGATTACAAGCCGAAGAGGACCTTGGCTGACCTGGCCGCGGGAGGTTTCACCGCCGCGGGCGCGACGGCGCCGGAGACGTTGGCGACGGTTACGGCCCTCGAGGAGGAGCACGGTCAGGCCTACTGGCTGACGTTCGACAATTTCTACGTCATTACCCGCTACAACCGCAGCCCGCTGTACGCAATGGCCGTTTACGAATTGAGCGAGGCGATACGGGCAGGCTTCGAACGATGAGCAAGGCCTTCCGCTCCTGCCTGCGCATCACCGTGATATTGGCAGCAGGATCGCTGTTGCTGTCCTGTGCGGGCGAGCCCAGTCGGGTCGACGAAAGCGCAGATGGGCCGTCCTCGCTGGATTTGCGACCCGAGGACGTCGCCGATGCGCAGCCGCGGGCCGAGCCGCGCGCGAGGTATGGCAACCACTCTCCGTATGAAGTGTTCGGCCGCGAGTACTATGTGCTGGAGAGCAGCGAGGGCTATCGGGAGCGCGGCACCGCGTCCTGGTACGGCAGTAAATTCCACGGTCGACGCACCTCCAGCGGGGAGCCGTACGACATGCATCTGGCGACCGCTGCGCACAAGTCGCTGCCTCTGCCCACCTACGCTGAAGTGACCAACCTCGACAATGGCCGCCGGATCGTGGTGAAGATCAATGACCGCGGTCCGTTCAAGGATGACCGTCTGATCGACCTCTCCTACGGCGCGGCCCTGCGGCTGGGCATGGTCGAAACCGGCACGGCGCGTGTCGAGGTAAGAGCCATAGACGTCGCCACCGGTCCCCGGAGCGCGGCCGATGACCAGCGCTTGGCGGACGAGGGCGCCGACACCTGGCTGCAGGCGGGCGCGTACGGCCGGCGCCACGGCGCCGAGGAACTGGCCCGCAGGTTGCAGGAAGCCGACTTGCAGCCGGTATCGATCCACGATGGCGACGGTCTTTTTCGAGTCTGGCTGGGGCCATACAGCGGCCGTGCACAGGCCGATTCCGTCGTAGAAAAAGCCATTGAACTCGGATTCGAGCGTCCGCACAGGGTCAAGCGCTGAATTCGTTTGCAGCCGGGTTTAACGCTATCATTCAAGCCATGAAACGACTTTCAATACTCCTGCTTTTCGCCATCGCGACCTGCCCCGCTTTTGCCCAGGCCCCGACGCTGGATGCCTCTCCACCACCAGTGCCGGCTCCGCCGCAGCTCGGTGCGACCAGCTACCTGTTGATGGACTTCGACAGTGGTCGCATCCTGGTCGAGAACCAACCGGACGTCCGGGTGGAGCCGGCGAGCATCACCAAGCTGATGACGGCCTACGTGGTCTTCCACGCGCTGTCGCAGGATGAGATCAAGCTCGATGACACCGTCAGCGTGAGCGAAAAAGCCTGGCGCACCGGCGGCTCGCGGATGTTCATCGAACCCAACATGCAGGTGACGGTGGAGGACCTGATTCGCGGCATGGTCGTCCAGTCGGGCAACGATGCGAGCGTGGCGCTGGCCGAGCACCTGGCGGGCAGCGAGTCTGCCTTCGCGGACCTGATGAACCACTACGCGGAACAACTGGGCATGCGCGACTCGCATTTCGTCAATGCCACGGGTCTGCCCCATGAGGACCATTACACGACCGCCCGCGACGTCGCGATCGTAAGCCTGGCCACGATTCGTGATTTTCCCGAGTATTACCCCTGGTACTCCGAAAAGGAGTTCACCTTCAACAATATCCGCCAGCACAATCGAAATACCTTGCTCTGGCGGGACCCGGCCATCGACGGACTCAAGACCGGTCACACTGAGGCAGCGGGCTACTGCCTCGCCGCCTCGGCCAAGCGGGACGGTATGCGCCTGATCAGCGCGGTGATGGGTTCTTCATCGGAATCGGCACGGGCCAGTGAGACCCAGACGCTGCTGAATTACGGATTCCGCTTTTTCGAGACCGTTCAGTTGTACCAGGCGCACCAGGAACTCGCGCGCGCAAGGGTCTGGAAAGGTCTGGCGGAAGAGGTATCGCTGGGTCTCAGCGAGGAACTTTTCGTGACGATAC
>JBFFUJ010000047.1:0-12007 GCA_041571375.1 Lysobacterales bacterium
AGGCCATGTCCAGATCATCGTCAACATGGTCGACTTCGGCATGGGCCTGCAGGAAGCGGGGGATGCGCCGCGGATCTACCACTGGGCTTCCAGTGAACCCACCGGCGAGTCGATGGAAAAAGGCGGCATCGTCAGCCTCGAGACCGGCTTCGACTACTCCGTTATCCGCGAGTTGATGGAGCGCAAGCACACCATCCAGTTCGACAGCGGTTCGTTCGGCGGCTATCAGGCCATCATGAAACATCCCGAGCACGGAGTCTATTTCGGGGCCTCCGAATCCCGCAAGGATGGTCAGGCGGCCGGCTACTAGGACGCCGTCTCAGGGGTCCGGGGCTGCCGCGTGAACATTATCGTCGACAGGAACATCCGGGCGGCCGAAGAGACATTCGGCCGCCACGCCCGACTGCGTTTCATGGACGGACGCGCCATTGGCAACCGCGACCTGAAGGATATCGACGCCCTGATCATTCGGACGACAACGCGGGTCGACGAAGCCCTGCTCCGCGATACCCCGGTGCGCTTCGTCGGATCCACCAGCATCGGGACCGATCACATGGATACAGTTTGGCTGCGGGGGCACGGCATTGCCTGGGCGAACGCGCCCGGTTGCAATGCCGATTCGGCGGCCCAGTACACCCTGGCCATGATCTGGCTGGCCTGCGAGCGGCTGGGGCGGAGGCTGCATGACCTGACCGCCGGCATCATCGGTCGCGGCAACGTCGGTTCTCGCGTACTGGGGCTGCTGCAATCCCTGGGGATCAGGGCAGTGGCCAATGATCCTCCGCTCGCCGATGCCGGCGTCAGCGGCCTGGTGCCGCTGGAGGAAGCCCTGGCGAAGGACATCGTCTGCCTGCACGTTCCGCTGACCCGCGACGGCCCCAACCCCACACACCGTTTCATCGGACCAGAGGAACTCGCGCGAATGCCCGATCACGCGCTGCTGGTCAACACGGCTCGCGGCGATGTGGTTGCGGGTCAGGCTCTGCTCTCTGAACTTCAGGCCGGCAGGCTGGAGGCCGCGCTGGACGTCTGGCCGGGCGAGCCGCTGATCGATGCTGACCTGCTGCGCGCGACCACGGTCGCCACGCCACACGTCGCCGGTTACAGTGACGACGGCAAGCGGCTCGGCACCCTCATGGTATACGACAGCTTCTGCCGCTGGGCCGGACTGGCCCCGCCCCCGGTTTCCGGCGCGCCGGAATACCCCAAGCCGCTGCGGATCGAAGCCGGTGCGGATACCGTCACGGAAGCCCTGGAAGCGGCGTGCTTTGTCAGGACCCACGATACCGAGATGCGCAAACTGGCGTCCCTGACGCTGCAGGAAAGGGCCAGGTCGTTTGACCGGCTGCGACGCGACTATCCCCTGCGCCGGGATTTTCATGCCTGGCAAGTTATCACTGACGATCGCGAGGCAACCGAAATGCTGCGCCGACTGGGGTTCCGCGCGTCTGCCCCGAATATGCCGTCGACGGCCTGATTGGGTTATTCTCTTCAGCATGGAACCCGCTTCCCCGCCAATGCCGGAAATTCGGAACACCGCCCGCCGAGTCGCCGCCAGGCGCGCATTCGCTGCGGTTCTCGGCGGCTGCTTACTGGCGATTCTGATCGAAGCTGCCGCCGCCAGTCCGTTCCTGCCCGTGGGGGTCAGCAACGGTCTGAAGGCCAGGGTCGTACCGTCGCTGCTCCTCGATGACCGGGGATTTCTATGGGTGGGTTCGCGCGAGGGCCTGTTCCGCTACGACGGGTACGAAACCCTGTCCCTCGAACCCGATCCGGACGACCCGAACGCCCTCTCCGACAGCGATGTGCGCAGCCTGTACCAGGACCGTCTGGGCACCATCTGGGCGGGCACCTACGCAGGCGGCCTCGAGCGGTATGACAGCGACACCGGCACGCTTACGCACTTCAGGCACGACGCCGCGGACCCGAATTCGATCCTCGACGACAGCGTGGTCGCCATTGCGGAGGGACCCGAAGGCCGGTTGTGGGTGGCTACCGAGAAAGGTCTGAGCCGGCTGGAGGGCGAAACGCGGCGGTTCGAGCATTTCAGCCACGATCCGGCGATCCCGGCATCGCTGTCTTCGAACCGGATCAGCGCCTTGCACCGCGGCGCCCAGGGCCGGCTGTGGGTCGGTACCATTGGTGGCGGGGTCAACCGCTGGAATCCTCGGAGCCGCACCTTCGTGCGGCTCGATATCGCGGAAATCACCGGCGGCTCCCCTGAAAGCAACGACGTCTTTTCGCTCCACGAGGACCGCAGCGGTCGATTGTGGGTCGGAACCCGGGTCGGGCTGATGTTGCTGGATCCGGAATCCGGCACCGGTCGGGAGCTGCCGCTGCCCTGGTCGAGCGACTTCCTGCCCGCCGTTACTGCAATGGCGGAGGACGAATCCGGGCGGCTGTGGCTGGGAACTCTGGCGCACGGAGTCCTCACCATCGATCTGCAGAGGGCCCGCTGGGAGGAGCGCCCCGGATCACCTCAAGATTACCTGCAGGACAAACCGCAAATGAGCCTGGCGCTCTCGCAGGACATGCTGTTCGTCGGCACCTGGGGCGATGGCATTTACCGCGCAACCAGCCATTCCACACGCTTCGAGTTGCTTAAGGGCAGCGGGGCGGGTGAACTGCGCGACGAAAACATCACCGCGGTGATGGCGACCTCCGAACCCGGGCGCCCCTGGGTCGGTGCGCGGGACGACGGAGTGCTGCGTGTCGATCCGGACTCTAGGACGCTCACGCACCCCCCGGAACTGTCGGATGAACTGACTACGGCCTCCGTGCTGAACCTGACCCACGACACGCAGGGCCGCAATTGGGCTGCCGCGAGCAGCGGTCTGTACCGTTTCACGGAAACGGGCCAGCAGACCGGACACTGGGCACACGACCCGAGAAACCCGGAAGGTATCGGTGAAGGTTTCGTGCGGGTACTGCTGCCGGATGGCCCGGCTGGTCTATGGTTCGGCACGGACGGCGCGGGTTTGTACCACCTTTCGGATGACGGCAGTCGGCTGCGCGGCTACCGTCACGAACCCGGGGCGACCGACTCAATCAGCGGGGACTACATCACGGCATTGTTGGAAGACCCCGGCGGGCACCTGTGGGTGGGGACCCGGTCGAACGGTCTCAATCGCTGTCGAGTGGAGCCATGGTCCTGCGAGCACTTTGGGGATTCGGGCGCATCCGCCCTGCGTCTGGGGCACTTCAGTGTCACGGTGCTGTACCGGGACCGTGAATCCGCCGTCTGGGTAGGCACCGGCAACGGCGGGGTGAGCGAAGTACTGCAGGATGCCGGGGGCCGGGTAACCGGTTTTCGCCAGTGGGGCCGGAATGAAGGCTTGCTGGACGACGGCATCATGGGCATTCAGCAGGATCGCGACGATTCGCTCTGGCTGACCACCCGGCTCGGGCTCAGTCGGCTGCACGCTGGCACGGGACAGGTGATCAATTACGTGGCCGAGTCCGGGTTGCCAACCAGCCTGTTCAACAGTAACGCCTCGGCGGCCGATGAGCGCTACATTTACTTCGGATCGGTCGAGGGTTTGCTGCGCCTGCCGAAAGGCTCGGGCTTCGCCCGGCGAGAAGCGGCCCAGGTTCATTTTACCTCCATCGAGCGCACCCCGCCCGGTGGGCCCGCACGCACCGTTTATGGCACTCGCAAAGAGTTGATCGTCCCCTATCGGGAGGTGCTGTCCATCAAGCTGGCCGCACTGGACCTCTCGGAGTCCGTGCATGAGTACGCGTACCGGCTGCGGGACGATGAGCCCTGGATCAATATCGGTTCACAGCGCCAGCTGATCCTCCACGGCCTGGCGCCCGGTGAATATGCCTTGCAGGCGCGTGGGCGCGACGTATTCGGACAATGGGGGATCACGCCCACACTGAAGCTTACGATCACTCCACCGTGGTGGATGACGAACACATTCCGCCTGTCCGTCGTCGTCCTGCTGCTGATCGCTGCCATCGCCGTTCACCTGACACGGCAGTCCACGCTGCAGCGCCGCGCCCGCGAAATCCAGCGGCTCGGGGAAAAGCGCGAACAGGCACTCGAGGAGCGGCTCGGCAGCGAGGCTGAACTTGCCGTGTTGACGCCCCGACAGAAGGAGGTCCTGCAACTGATGGCCGAGGGGCATTCGACGCGGGACATCGCCGAGCGCCTGGTGGTCAGCATCAAGACGGTCGAAGCCCATCGCGCCAACCTGATGGACCGCCTGGAGATTCACGACGTCCCCGGCCTGGTCCGGCTGGCCATCCGCTCCAGACTCGTCTCCCCCTACGACTGAAAAACGGCAAAACCAGCCTAAATCGGGCCAATTTGGGCTATTTAGGGGTTTCCCCTATGAAATTTTTCAATAATTTAGGGACGCTCCCGATTTTCAGACCGCCCCGGCTTCTCTAGACTTCAATCAACGCTCCTGATTGGAGCCAAGGAGAATTGCTCGGGGAACCATACGAAAAATAGCCGAAGGGTTGGACCGGCCGATTGCGGACCCGGTCCCCAAAGGGGCCCCAAGGCGAGAAACAAAAGGGGGGTGACAATCAGTCACTCAACAGATGATTGGGGCTTCGGCCCCAATTTTTTTGCATCGCTCACCAGCCGCGAACGAATCCATTGCTTTGAATCCGCGAACGCGGTAACGTGCGCGCCCTTCCCGTCATGGATCCTGATGTGATCGAAAACATCCGCAATATTGCCATCATCGCGCACGTCGACCACGGCAAAACGACGCTGGTGGACCAGCTCTTGCAGCAGTCGGGCACGCTGGGCGATCGGTCCGCCAAGCCCGAGCGGGTCATGGACTCGAACGAGCTGGAGCGCGAGCGCGGCATCACGATCCTGTCCAAGAACACCGCGATTAACTGGCACGACGGCGAGCAGAGCTGGCACATCAACATCGTGGACACGCCGGGCCATGCCGATTTCGGGGGCGAAGTTGAGCGCATCCTCAGCATGGTCGACTCGGTGCTCCTGCTGGTGGATGCCGTCGACGGCCCCATGCCGCAGACCCGTTTTGTAACCCAGAAAGCCTTTCAAATGGGCTTCCGGCCGATCGTTGTCATCAACAAGATCGACCGGGATGGTGCCCGCCCGCACTGGGTGCTGGACCAGACATTCGAGCTGTTCGACCAGCTGGGCGCAAGCGACGAGCAGCTGGACTTCCCGGTCGTTTACGCTTCGGCGCTACGAGGCTACGCCGGGCTCCAGGACGATATCCGGTCAGGCGACATGCGTCCCTTGTTCGAGACGGTCGTCAAATGCGTTTCCCCGCCCTCGGTCAACATCGAGGGGCCGTTCCAGATGCGGATTTCCTCGCTCGACTACAGCGCCTATGTGGGGGTCATCGGTATCGGACGCGTACAGCGCGGTACGGTCGAGCCCAACCAGCCGATCTGCGTGCTCGACTGCGACGGCCATCAGCGGAACGCGCGGATTCTCCAGGTACTCGGCTTCCACGGCCTCAAGCGCGTCGAGATCGACTCAGCCCGGGCTGGCGACATCATTGCAGTCACCGGCGTCGAGGACCTGCAGATTTCCGATACGCTTTGTGACCGCTCCGCGCCGGAAGCCTTGCCGCCCCTGACGGTGGACGAGCCGACCATCAGCATGACCTTTCGCGTAAACAATTCCCCGTTCGCGGGGCGCGAGGGCAAGTTCCTGACCAGCCGGCAACTGCGGGAGCGATTGATGCGAGAGGCCAGTCACAATGTGGCCTTGCGGGTGGAGGACACGGAAAACCCCGAGCGCTTCAAGGTATCCGGTCGCGGCGAACTGCACCTGTCGATCCTGATCGAGACGATGCGACGTGAGGGCTATGAACTCGCCATTTCGCGCCCCGAGGTCATCCTGCACGAGACCGACAGCGGCCGGGAGGAGCCTTACGAACGCCTGGTGGTGGATCTGGAGAGCGAATATCAGGGAGCGATCATGGAGCGCCTGGGGGAGCGGCGCGGCGAATTGCAGAACATGCAGCTCGACGGCAGGGGCCGGGTACGCCTGGATTATGTGATACCGGCCCGCGGCCTGATCGGTTTTCAGTCGGAATTCCGAACGCTGACCGCAGGCACGGGACTCATGTTTCATGTTTTCGATCATTACGGGCCCTGGCACCCGGGCGATATCTCGCGGCGTAACAACGGCGTCCTGATATCAAACGGCACTGGTAAGGTCCTCGCATACGCGCTGTTCAACCTGCAGGACCGGGGCCGCATGATCATCGAACCCAACGTCGAAGTTTACGAGGGCCAGGTTGTCGGCATCCACAGCCGGTCCAACGACCTGACGGTCAACCCGCTCAAAGGCAAGCAACTGAGCAACGTGCGAACCGTACTCAAGGATGAAGCCCTGTCGCTGTCGCCACCGGTCAGGATGTCTCTGGAGCAGGCGCTCGAATTCATCGAGGATGACGAATTGGTCGAGGTGACACCGGAGGCCATCCGGATTCGCAAGATCCACCTGCAGGAACATGAGCGCAAACGCGCGGGACGGCAGAAAACCGAGGGTTGACAGCACGCCCGAACCCGGGACGCAGCCGGCCCCTTACCGGACGAATCGCAGATCCCGGCCGAGCCAGGCCTGCAGGCGATCCTGCTCTGCCCGCCGCATTCGATCCTCGACAACAATGGCATAGCGGTCGGGAATCGCCTGCTGCAGCTTCGCCTGAACCGTTATCAGGCGCTCGTGACGCACCAGCGTCAGCTCGACCTGCTGATCGGACGCCAGCCGCGCGAGCCGATCGGCGAAGGTGCCGGGTGTCACGCGGAACCCGTCGATGGCGAGCAGTTCGTCGCCCGGCACCATGCCGGCCTCCGCAGCGGCGTGACCCAGGATGACATGCTGCGCCACGAGGCGATCGCTCGCATCGTCCCAGATGACGCCCAGTCCCGCACGCTGCGATGACTCTGCCTCCTCACCCGCGCCGGGGCCCGAAGAACGGTCCAGGCTCAGGCCGAACCACTCGAGCGCGGCGTCCACATCGGGATCATCAGTAGTCCGCAGCAGGTCTTCGACGAAACGACGCACCTCGGCGCCGGCCAGTTCCTCGACAACCCCCTCGAAGGCACTCGGCGGGTAGGAGCCTCTGCCCGGCCCGCCCGGACCATAGCGCCGGTACATCTCCCGCATGACGTCATCGAGGCTGCGCCTGCTCCGGGTTTCGCGCCGGATGCGGGTGTCGGTGACGAAGCCGATCAGGGCACCCTTGCGGTAATAGGAGACCGTGCTGTTGATGCTGTTTTCGTCCGGCTGGTACTGCTTGATCCAGGTATCGAAGGAGGCGTGCTCCGCGGAACGCACCTGGCGCCCGGGCATGACCTCGTAATTGCGTATTTCCTGGGCCAGCAGATTCAGGTAGTCGACCACGTCGATCAGGCCCGAGCGAAACAGCAGAAGGTCATCGTAATAACTGGTGAGGCCCTCGGCCAGCCATAGCTCCCGGGTATACATCTCGCGGTCGTAATCGTACCTGGCCAGGCCCTGCGGCCGCAGCCGCCGCACGTTCCATGCATGAAAAAACTCGTGTGACACCAGGCCGAGCCACTTGACGTAGCTTGTCCGCCCGGACATTTGCCACGGATCACAGAGCATCACCGTGCTGTGGTCGTGCTCGAGACCGCCGAAGGGCCCCATGAAATAATTGAAGAACTGGTATTCCCGCGCGAAGGGATTCACGTCCCAGAATTCCTGCTGCGCGGCGACAATCGCTGCGATATCTTCCGCCGCACGCGCGCCATCCCACCGGATATTGCCCGACGGAGTGATCAAGGCGTAGGGATGGCCCTGCACTTCGAATTCGTGACGATCCAGCGACCCTGCTGCAATCGGGCTGTCGACCAGCTCATCGAAATCGCTGGCCTCGAACATGCCTGACTGACCGCCGGCACGCAGCGGGCTGAAAACCACCGGCCAGTCGGCAGGCAGCTGCAACACGAGCCGTTGCGGCAGGTTCCTCGCTGCCTCGCTGTACAGAAAGGTGCCTGCACCGTTCAGCAGGGCTCCTCCAGCCTCGACCCAGCTCGCGGCCACGTTCAGCTCGCCGGCCCAGACGTCATAGCTCACGGTCACCCGCGGGCTGTCCCCGGTGTCGATTCGCCATCGGTTCTTGCTGACCTTCTCCACCGGTCTGGCTGCGCCATCCTCGCCGACGGCTCGCAGACCCTCGACCTGGGCGGCAAAATCGCGGATGAGGTACGAGCCGGGCGTCCACGACGGCATGGACAGCTCCAACCATGCCCCTTGGGTGGGCCAGGTGGAATCGACATGCACGTACTGGTTGTGGCGCTGAGGGAAACTCAGCTCGTGCCGGACCACGGGCTCCGCGGCAGCCAATGACTGTGCAGTGAGCAGGCCACAGGACAGGATGAGGCCCGCCACGCGGCGCCGGAGCGTCACGGAGCAGCGGTTGGGCGAGCAGCCCGGAGATGATCCGGCAGAGCGATTCAAGCGACGTACTGTCGATGCTTCCTGACAATGAGCATCGCCAGTTCAAGCGATTGCTCGTAATTGAGGCGCGGGTCGACCGTGGACTTGTAATCCCTTTTCAGGTCCTCGTCGGAAAGATCCCGGGCTCCCCCGGTGCATTCCGTGACGTTCTCGCCGGTCAGTTCCAGATGGACGCCGCCGAGCCGCGAGTTGCAGGCCCGGTGGATTTCGAAAGCCAGTTCCATTTCGCGCATGATCTTGCGAAACCGCCGCGTCTTGATACCGTCACCGGTCGACTCCGTATTGCCATGCATCGGGTCCGAAATCCACAGCACCGGGCTGCCGCAATCCTGTACCGCCTTGATCAGCGGCGGCAGACGCTCCTCGATCCCGGACTCGCCCATGCGGTGGATCAGTACCATGCGGCCGGATTCGCGGGCGGGATTCAGCTTCTCCAGGAGCGCGGCGAGCCACTGACGGCTCATGCCCGGACCCACCTTGATGCCGATCGGGTTCCGGATGCCACGCAGGAACTCGATGTGTGCGCCCTCGAGGTCAGCGGTCCGCATGCCCACCCAGGGGAAGTGTGTACCCAGGTTGAACCAGCCCCACTGCCTCGGAACCTGCCGCGTCTGGGCCTGTTCATAGTGCAGGTGCAATGCCTCGTGGGACGTGAAAAAATCGACCCGCCGCAGACTGCCGACGTCCCGGCCGGTTATGGTTTCCATGAAGCGCAGCGACTGGCTGAGGCTCTCCGTCAGGCGATGGAATTCATCCGCCAGCGGTGAGTGTTCCACCCAGCTGAGATCCCAGTACTCGGTGTGGTGTACGTCGGCAAATCCGCCGTCCACCAGCGAGCGCACGAAATTCATGGTCATCGCGGAGTAGGCATGCGCCCTGAGCAGTCGCTCGGGATCGGGATTGCGAGCCTGCTCCGTGAACTCGAAAGCGTTGACCAGGTCGCCCCGATAGCTCGGCAGGGTGACGCCGCCACGGGTCTCGAAATCCGAGGAACGGGGCTTGGCGTACTGACCAGCGAAACGCCCGATGCGCACCACGGGCATCTGAAGTCCATGGACCAGTGCCAGGCTCATCTGCAGCAAGACTTTCAGACGGTTGGTGATCAGCGGCGAACAGACCTCATCGAAGCTCTCCGCGCAATCGCCACCCTGTAGAACGAAGCGCCGGCCCTCCTGTGCCTCAGCGATCTGCTCCCTGAGCGACAGGATCTCCCACGAGGTGACCAGCGGCGGCAGATTCGCCAGCCGTTCCAGGGCCGACTCGAGCGCCGCAGAGTCGGGATAGACCGCCTGCTGCAGCGCCGGGAAACGCTGCCATGAATCGGGTCGCCAGTCTCCGGCCGGATCCACTTCCTGCACCGCTGTTATCGAGCCTCTTGGAGCCGGGTTAGTCATTTGAAATTCAGTGCTTTGCCGCGCTTGCTTTGAGCAGAATCACAATGGTACCGACTGTGAAAGCCAGATACCAGAGAAAGGTCCAGCCGGGCATGCTCAGCCCCAGGAAGGTCCAGTGGATTTCCGCGCACTCTCCCGAGCCCCTGAAAACCTGTGACAGCGCCTCGGTGAACGGCATCGTCTCGAGCATGTAGTTCAGACCCATGCCGCAGTCCGGCACCTGGTCGGCGGGCAGGTTCTGCAGCCAGAGGTGCCGGCCGGCGATCCCCAGGCCGGTCAGTCCGCCCAGAACGATGCCCGCGCCGTAAATGCGCCGCCCGACCCCCGACGGATTGTGCAGGCAAGCCAGCAAGGCGACCCCCCCGATCCACATGAAGGCAATGCGCTGCAACACGCACAGGGGGCAAGGGTCTATGAAATCGAAATGCTGGACATACAGCGCATAGAAAAGCATGCCGGCACAAACCAGCGCGACGAAAAGAAACCACAACCTGGGTCTCGCAGACAGGTTCATTCACCTCACTCCAAACCGCTGCCACCCCGCCAGTTAGGGGCCGTCCTCAGAGATCAAAGACCCGGTCGGGAGGGCCGGGTTCCTTTATAATCGAAAGTCCACTTCGCAAGCGCACGAACTGGCAAGATGATGAGTGTTAACCCGAGAAAATACAAGGTCGGGCCGATATCCCGAATCCGTGCCCCGCACGGCACGGAACTGAGCTGCAAAGGCTGGCACCAGGAAGCGGCCATGCGCATGCTGATGAACAACCTGGACCCGGACGTGGCCGAGAAACCGGACGAACTCATCGTCTACGGCGGCACCGGCAAGGCCGCGCGCAACTGGGACTGCTACGAGCGCATCGTCCAAACGCTGCAGCGTCTGGAGAATAACGAAACGCTGTTGATCCAGAGCGGCAAACCGGTCGGGGTGTTCCGGACCCACGACGAGGCGCCTCGCGTGCTGATCGCCAACGCCAATCTCGTGCCACGCTGGGGCACCTGGGAGGTGTTCCGCGAACTGGAGCGCAAAGGCCTGACCATGTTCGGGCAGATGACGGCCGGGTCCTGGATCTATATCGGCTCGCAGGGAATCGTCCAGGGCACGTACGAGACCTTTGCCGAATGTGCCAACCAGCACTTTGGCGGTAACCTGGCCGGCCGGCTCGTGGTCACCGCGGGACGCGGCGGCATGGGCGGCGCACAGCCCCTGGCCGTGACCATGAACGACGGTCGCTGTCTGGCCGTGGAGGTCGACCCCCGGCGCATCGAGCGTCGGGTGGAGACCGGCTACTGCGATGTGATGTCAACCGACCTGGACGAGGCGCTCGATCTGCTGGATCGAGCCCGCGGCGGCTATTCGGTCGGATTGCTGGGCAACATTGCCGACGTGATGCCCGAACTCGAGCGCCGCGGAATCGTGCCGGATGTCATTACGGACCAGACCTCGGCTCACGACATTCGCAACGGCTACATCCCGAAGGGTTACTCGCTGCAGGCCGCCGACGAACTGCGCGAGTCCGATCCGCAGAAGTACGACAGCGAGGTGCTGGATTCGATGGTGGTGCATGTCCAGGCAATCCTGGCGCTGCAGAAGAAGGGGTCCGTTTGCTTCGATTACGGCAACAACCTGCGCGGTCAGGTCGCAGACCACAGGGGTATGGAGGAGGCTTTCGACTATCCGGGGTTCGTTCCCGCCTATATCCGCCCGCTGTTCTGCAAGGGTGCCGGCCCGTTCCGCTGGGCCGCGCTGAGCGGCAACCCGGCCGACATCAAGGCCACTGACGACGCGATCCTCGAATTGTTCCCGGAGAAAGAGTCCCTGCATCGCTGGATTCGCAAGGCGCAGGAAAAAGTGCACTTCCAGGGGCTGCCGTCGCGCATCTGCTGGCTGGAATACGGCGAAAGGGCCGAGGCCGGGCTCAAGTTCAACTGGCTCGTCGAAAAGGGCAAGGTGGACGCGCCACTGGTCCTCGGCCGCGATCACCTCGACACCGGATCCGTGGCCTCACCCAACCGGGAAACTGAAGCGATGCGGGACGGGTCCGATGCCATCGCCGACTGGCCGCTGCTCAATGCGATGCTCAACACGGCCTGCGGTGCCAGCTGGGTCTCGATCCATCACGGCGGCGGTGTCGGCATCGGTTATTCGCTGCACGCCGGCATGGTGTGTGTGGTCGAC
>JBFFUJ010000048.1:0-11889 GCA_041571375.1 Lysobacterales bacterium
GGCGGCAACATCGCGACCAATGCCGGCGGCATCAGGGTCCTCCGCTACGGGCTTACCAGGGACCGGGTCGCTGCACTCAAGGTGGTGACCGGCCGCGGAGAAATCATCGACTGCAACCGCGGCCTCATCAAGAACGCCACCGGTTACGATCTCCGTCACCTGTTCGTGGGCAGCGAGGGCACGTTGGGGCTGATCGTCGAGGCAACCCTCAGGCTCACGGACCCGCCCGCTCCAAGCAAGGTGCTGTTGCTGGGTATCGACCGTATCGATGCGCTGATGCGGGTGTTCGAGGCGCTGCGCGGAAAGCTGAGCCTGACGGCTTTCGAGTTCTTTACCGACCGGGCCCTGCATCACGTGCGAATGGGGCACGGCTTGCCCGAGCCCATGGATGAAGCGTGCCCACTTTACGTCGTCACGGAATTCGATTGCCCGGGCCAGGCGGAGGAGGACCGGGCGCTGGCCAGTTTCGAATATTGCCTGCAGCAGGGTTGGCTGAGGGACGGCGTGATCAGCCAGAGTGAAAGCCAGGCAGCCGGTCTGTGGCGCTACCGTGAAGGTATATCCGGGTCCATCAGCCACTTCCCGCCGTACAAGAACGACCTCTCGGTGGCCGTCTCCAGGGTCCCGGAATTCCTCGAACGGATGGATGCGCTGATGCAGGATCTCTGCCCCGATTTCGAGGTGGTCTGGTACGGCCACATCGGTGACGGCAACCTTCACCTGAACATCCTCAAACCGGCGGACATGGACCTTGACATCTTCGAGCAACGGTGCCACCTGGTCAGCGAGGAGTCCTACCGCCTGACACAGCAGCTCGGAGGCAGTATCTCCGCCGAGCACGGGATCGGTTCCCTGAAGAAGGCCTGGCTGGACCGGGTGCGGTCCGCCGAGGACATTGCCATGATGCGCGGGATCAAGCGCGTTTTCGACCCCGAGGGCATCTTCAATCCGGGCAAGCTGTTGTGATGCGGGCGGTGGCTGCCCCTACAGACTGACGAAGCGCATCGAGAAGTCGGTGGCGCGAACGCTTTTCGTCAGCGCCCCGCTTGAGATGAAGTCGACCCCGGTTTCCGCTACGGCGCGCACCGACCCCAGGTCGATTCCTCCCGAAGCCTCGAGTTCGACGCGACCCTTGTAGCGGGTCACGGCGGTGTGCAGGTCGGGCAAACTGAAGTTGTCGAGCAGTACCCGTTGCGCTCCGGCCTGCACGGCTTCCTCCAGTTGATCCAGCCGCTCAACTTCCACCTCGAGCAGCAGTTCAGGGCAGGTGAGCCGTGCCTGCCGTACCGCCGTCGTGATGGAGCCCGCGGCGGCGATGTGGTTTTCCTTGATCAGAACGGCGTCGAACAGGCCGGCGCGGTGGTTTCGGGCGCCACCGCAGCGGACGGCGTACTTTTGCGCCAGTCGCAGGCCGGGCAGGGTTTTGCGCGTGTCGAGAATGGCCGCCCCGGTGCCCGCGATCGCGTCGACGTAGCGGCGGGTCTGGGTCGCCGTGCCGGAGAGTGTCTGGAGAAAATTGAGCGCGGTGCGTTCGCCGCTGAGCAGTACCCTGGCCGGTCCTTCCATGCGGCAGATTTCCTGCCCGTTGCGGATCGAGTCACCGTCCGCGGCTTGCCATTCGACCCGGATCGAGGGGTCCAGCTGCCGAAAGGTTTCATCGAACCACGGGGCGCCGCTGAGCACGGCGGGCTCCCGGCTGGTCACGCGGGCAGCGATCCGGGTTGCGGAGGGAATCAGCTGGGCCGTTACATCACCGTCGCCGAGATCTTCCTGCAGTGCGCGCGCGACGTCCTGGGCCAGGGCCTCAGGCGGGGGCGGCAGCAGGGCCGGCGGCACGTCAGAAGTCCTTGAGCTGCGTGCTGCCGATACCCTTCTCCTCCAACAGGAGCGGAATGTCGTCGACGACCGGATAGATGACCCGGCCGTCGGAGGTGATCAGGGCCTCTGACAAGGCGTCGCTCACGGTCTCCCCGTGCACGTACCGCACCTCGCCGGCCTCGATCGCGGCATTCAGTTTTCGGAGCCTGTCCGATGGCAAGCGGACCAGTGGGGTCTTGCTGACGGGACAGCAGAGGATTTCGAGTAATTTACCGTCGATGGGCATGGCGAACCCTGTACTTTGAGCGATTCGGGTATTGTACTGCTACAATGCCCGGTTTCCATTCCATGGCGTGTGCAGGAAATCGATCGTGAGTGAAAATGTCCTCGTCGGCATCATCATGGGGTCCCAGTCCGACTGGAACACCATGAAGAACGCCGCTGAAATGCTCGACCGTCTCGGCATCAGCTACGAGACGCGGGTCGTGTCCGCACACCGGACGCCCGACCAGATGTTTGAGTACGCCGAACAGGCCGCCGCACGCGGGCTGCAGGTGATCATCGCCGGAGCGGGAGGTGCCGCGCACCTGCCGGGCATGGTCGCAGCCAAGACCGTCCTCCCGGTGCTGGGGGTGCCGGTGCAGTCCCGTGCGCTGAGCGGTATCGATTCCTTGTTGTCGATCGCGCAGATGCCGGCCGGGATTCCGGTCGGCACCCTGTCAATCGGCGACGCCGGCGCGACCAATGCCGCACTGCTGGCGGCCGCGATCATCGGTAATCAGGCGTCCGAGGTTCGTGAGGCCCTGGAGGGTTTCCGGGCCGAGCGGCGCGAGGCGGTCCTGGCGAATCCGGACCCGAGCCAGAACTGAGGCCGTGGCGACTGCCGGCGGGATCGAGGCCGTGAGCGGCATGCGCATCGGCGTGCTCGGCGGAGGGCAGCTCGGGCGCATGCTTGGCCTCGCCGGTATTCCACTGGGATTCCGCTTCGTTTTTCTCGACCCGGCAGCCGATGCCTGCGCTGCCGCGACCGGCTCGCTGCTGCAGGCCGGCTTCGACGATCTGGAGGCCGCTCGGGCGTTGGCCGGGCAGGTGGACCTGGCGACATTCGATTTCGAAAACGTGCCGCAGTCGTCTGCCGCCGCGCTGGCCGAAAGCTGCCCGCTCTATCCCGGTGCGAATGCGCTGGCTGCCAGCCAGGACCGCTTGGGAGAAAAGGACCTGTTGCTGCGTCTTGGCGCCGAGCTGCCCGGATACCACCCAGTGGCCGGCCGCACGGAACTGCTCGAAGGCCTCGACCGCCTGGGATATCCCGCTGTGCTCAAGACCCGTCGATTCGGTTACGACGGCAAGGGGCAGGCCGTGCTTCGGGACGTCGAGGACCTCGAGCGCGCCTGGCAACGACTCGGCGAGTCCCGCCTGATACTTGAGCAGTTCGTGCCGTTCGAAGCGGAGTGTTCCCTGATCGGGGTTCGCGGAAGGGACGGAGAGACCCGCTTCTGGCCATTGACGCGCAATGTGCATGCCGACGGAATTCTGGCCCTGAGCCTGCCGGGCGTATTCCACGCGGAACTGCAGGACCAGGCCGAGCGAATCATGAGCAGGCTGATGGACCACCTGGACTACACCGGGGTGCTGACGATGGAGTTCTTCCTGCGGGACGGCTGCCTGCTGTTCAACGAATTCGCTCCCCGCGTCCACAACTCGGGACACTGGACGATCGATGCCTCGTCCTGCTCCCAGTTCGAGAATCATCTGCGTGCGATCGCCGGCTGGCCGCTGGGAGAGACGGACTGCATCCGTCCGGCGCTGATGTTCAACTGGATCGGCGGATTGCCAGAGGCGGCGGCCGCGATGCGGCTTCCGGGTCTGCACTGGCATGATTACGGCAAGCAGGCCCGGCCGGGCCGCAAGGTCGGCCACGGCACGCTCACGGCGCCGGGCGATGATGACCTGCGGACAGCGGCCGCTGAGTTGGCGGCTCTGGCTGGAGGCGATTTCCCCGGTTTGCTGCGCGCTTTGTTCGAAACGGTCTGACTCCGGGGCCAACGCCGCGCGGCTTCCCCCCCCGCAGTTACTCCAGGGATTCGACGACCCGGCAGACGACCTGGACAATCTGCGCCGCCTGTTCGCTGTCGATGATCAGCGGCGGCAGCAGACGGATGACCCGCTCCTGGGTCACGTTGAGCAGCACGCCCCGCTCCAATGCCGCGAGCTTGAGTGCAGAGGCGTCGCGATCGAGTTCGATACCGATCATCAGCCCTCGTCCACGGATCTCGCGGACCCGGGGATGCGCCGTAAGCTGCTGACGGAATTCTTCCAGCATGTCGTGCCCCAGCCGTGCCGCCCGTCCGGCCAGATCCTGGTCCCGCATGATGTCCAGCACCGAGCAGGCCACCCGGCTGACCAGCGGGTTACCCCCAAAAGTGGATCCGTGCTGACCCGGCACGAAGGCCTCGGCAGCGAATCCGCGTGCGACGCAGGCGCCCACCGGCAAGCCGTTGGCAAGTGCCTTGGCGGTCGTGAGCACGTCCGGCAGGACGTCCTCGTGCTGATGGGCGTACCACCGGCCGGTCCGGCACAGGCCGGACTGAATCTCGTCCACGATGAGCAGCCAGCCGAATTCATCGCACAGGGCCCTGAGGGAGGCCAGGGAGCCCGGCGGCGGGACCCGGATGCCGGCCTCGCCCTGAATCGGCTCGACCAGCACGGCCGCGATGTCCTGGCGGCGCCTGGCGATTTTTGCGATAGCTTCCGCATCGCCGAAAGGCGCGCGGACGAAGCCGCTGACCAGGGGCTCGAAGCCGGCTTGCGCCTTGCGGCTGCCGGTCGCTGAGAGCGCCGCCATGGTCCGACCGTGAAAGCTGTTTTCCATGACAATGACGCCAGGCAGCTCCTGCCCCTTGCGGTGGCCGGCAATGCGGGCGATCTTCAGCGCACATTCGATGGCCTCGGCCCCGGAATTGCCGATGAACGCGCGCTCCAGGCCGGATATCTCCGCCAGCCGCTCCGCCAGCCGTTCCTGCCAGGTGATCCGGAACAGGTTTCCGGTGTGGACCAGCCGCGTGGCCTGATCCGCGATGACTTCGGCGATTTGCGGATGCGCGTGCCCCAGTGAGCAGACTCCGAGGCCGCTGATCGCGTCGAGGTAGCGATTGCCCTCGGCGTCGAACAGCCAGGCCCCCTCACCGCGTTCGAAGGCGATCGGCAGCGGTGCATAGGTGTTCATCAAGTGCCGGCTCATTCAGGCGGGCCTCATAATCCCGTGAGGATCTTCCAGCGATTGACGATGGCGCAGAACAGGGCGGCCGTCTTCTCAGCATCGTAGATCGCCGAGTGGGCCTGGGACTCGTTCCAGTCCAGCCCGGCGCTCTGCACGGCGCGTGACAGCACGGTCTGACCGAACGCAAGGCCGGCCAGGGTCGCGGTGTCGAAGGAACTGAATGGGTGGAACGGGCTGCGCTTGAAATCGGTGCGCGCGATGGCAGCGTTCAGGAACGACAGGTCGAAGAAGGAGTTGTGACCGACCAGAATGGCGCGCTGGCAGCCGGTCGCGCGGACCTCCTTGCGCACCGGTTGCGAGATTCGCCGCAGTCCCTCGCCCTCTGGCACGGCATTACGCAGCGGACTGTCCACCTGGATACCGGTGACCTCCAGGGACCTGGGATCGATATTTGCACCTTCAAATGGCTCCACGTTGACGGCGACGGTTTCGGAAGGAACCAGCCGTCCGAAATCATCCATCCGTATGATGCAGGCCGCGATTTCCAGCAGCGCATCGTTCTGCGTGTCGAAACCGCCGGTTTCGACATCGACCACGACCGGCAGAAATCCTCTGAAGCGATCAGCAATGCGCGGCATAATGGGCCCCGTGCGACAGGCCGTCGAGGATACGGGATTGAGATGCAAATTGCCATGAGACCGGGATGCCTGGCCATGTTGGCCGGGCTGCTGCTTCTGGGCCTCGGATCCGACGAGGTCCGTGCGGCCGACTCGTCGTCCCTCTACTGGGTGGTGAAAAGCCGCGGCGCGCCGGCCGGCTATCTGCTTGGCACGATTCACAGCGAAGATCCCCGCGTGCTGGATTTTTCCGAGTCGTTTGTCGAACAGATGGCCGGCAACGAGATTTTCGCCATGGAGATGGTCCCCGATCTGCCCACCCTGACACGCCTGACGGAATACCTGCACTATGCCGACGGAACCAGGCTCGAGGACCATATCGGGCCGAAGCGTCTGGATCGCGTGCGGGCCGCCCTCGGCGCCTACCGGGTGCCGCCCGATTGGATCGACCGGATGAAAGTGTGGGCGGTGATGATGACCCTCAGCGTACCTCCGCCGAAGACGGGTTTGTTCATGGACTTCTCGCTGTCGTTGCGGGCGGCGGGCGCGGGGCTGAAAGTGGTGGGCCTGGAAACCCTGGAAGAACAGCTTTCGTTTCTGGAGGACATGCCGCTGGAGCAACAGCTGAACCTCCTCGACCAGGCGCTGGACGAGCATCACCAGGTGCTGGCAATCCACGATTTGATGGTGGACAGTTACCTCGCGGGTGATTTACGGGCCCTGGAGTCCCGGGTGGACGAGCAGCTTGCCGAATTGCCACCCGAAGCCAGGCAATATTTTCTCGACCAGGGAATCGGGGCGCGGAACCGGCGAATGCTGTCGACCCTGTTGCCGCTGCTGGCCGAGCGCCGGGTTTTCATTGCCGTCGGGGCCCTGCACCTGCCCGGCGAGAATGGTCTGATCGAGTTACTGCGGCGCGAGGGGTACGAACTCGACCCGTTGCGCCTGCCGTTCTCAGCGTCGCGCGGCGGGAGTGAGTCCGAGCAGCAGGGCGACTACAAAACAGGCGAGACCCCACCAGGGCTCCACGAACACGGTGGCCACACCCAGTACACAGAACAGCAGGGCCGCCGCAATCCCGTCGCCGATGCGCTCCGCGATGGCCGTGTCACGGCCGGTCATCAGCAGCAAGAGATGGTCGGCGCTGAGCTTGCCGGCGCCGTGAAACACGAGCGGCAGCAGCATCAGCACGAACAATAGCGGCAGCTTGAAATTGCCAGCGTCCCCGGCGGTGATGACATAGCTCTCCCAGAGCTGCGTCAGGGATCCCCACTCGGCCGGCCAGTGCACGGCGGCGGTGGCGACCGCGGTAATGACGATCAGCGAGATAGCCGCGAACCGCGTGAACAGGCCGACCAGCAACAGCACGGCGAAAACCAGTTCCCCCCAGGTGGCCGCCAGCCAGTTGAGTTCCTGGGGCAGGGCGCTGAACGGCCAGGGAAAGCCTTTCTGCCAGCTTGCCCAGGGAATGTCGGCAAACCAGTTGTCACCGTGCAGCTTGGCGCTTCCCGCTTCCCAGAACTCGCAGAACAGGATCAGCCGCAGCGCCAGAGGCCAGAGGTAGTCGCCGGCAGCGCGCAGCCGCGCGGTCAGGTTGTCGTAACTATCGAACAGCATCCGGATGCTCCGGTGCCGGGTTCTCCGGTCGCGTCCCGAGCAGCACGTCGCGGTCCCGGAGTTCGCTGAACACATCCGCTCCCGCGGCCAGGACCCTGGCCGGTTCCGGGTGGTCGATCGCCCCGGCGATGCGCTGAAAATGCTGGTTGCCGGTCAGTCCGGGTGCATCCGACAGCTGGGCCAGCAGCAGCCGTGTCACCGGATTCAGTTGCATGAACCGGACCTCATCGGAGCGGTTGCGATAGACCAGCAGATGAGTCGCCTCGGAGGGGGGCTCGTCCGGCTGATGGTCCGGCCGGATGCAGTGGACGGGAAAGCGGTAGCTCAAGGGCCAGGCCAGCGGCGAAAGCACCGGAATCCCCTCGAGCAGGTCCCCATCCGGATCGGCCGCTATATCGTCCAGTTCCCGTTCGTCCAGCTCGAGCGCCAGTTCGACCCACTCGTAGTGTGCGAGTTCGGGCAGGAATGGCGGGTCGTCCGGGCGGATTCCGCGATGGTCCTGCAGGTAGCGCAGGAATTCCTTGGCTACCTCGGGGAACAGGGGTGTCCGGCAGCGGTGTTCGGAGTAAAAATCCCGCACCAGACGGCGCCAGCGTTCGTCGTCCAGCAGGCTTCTCAGAACCGGAAAATTGCCCGCCAGGAGAGAGCTGACGTTGTTGAAAAACAGTCGTCGGTAAATGGCCAGGCGCCGGTTTTCCAACCCCTTGGGCGGTGGCTGGTTCTCGGGATCGCGTATGTGGGCGGCGAAGCCCATCAACTGGCGCGTCAGGTCGGTTGCCCGGCCCTCGCCCGCGCCGCCGGCTTCAGGCCTGTCGGCGACGTCGTGAGGGTCCGGCACGTTTCTCGTATTTTGCCTGCAGGCTGCGGATCTGTCCGACTTCCGCCATCAATTCGGTCAGGTCCGGAATGTTGAAGTCGCGTTCGAGCAGGGTCGGGAAGACACCGAAGGTCGCATAGGCCGTGTCGAGCAGGTCCCAGACGCTGCCGATGACGCTGGCACCGTGGGTGTCAATGATCAGGTCTTCGGCCTCGTTGTGGTGGCCGGCAATGTGGCCGTAGGCGATGCGCTTACCCGGCAGGCCCTTCAGGTAGGCAACGGGGTCGTAGCGGTGATTGACGCTGTTGACGTAGATGTTGTTCACGTCCAGCAGCAGGTCGCAATCCGACTCCTCGAGCACGGAGGTGACGAATTCGATTTCGCTCAACTCGGCTCCAGGGGCGGCATAGTAGGAGACGTTCTCCAGGGCGATGCGTCGCTCCAGGATGTCCTGGACACGCCGGACGCGGGCAGCCACGTAGCGCACGGCTTCCCCGGTGAAGGGAATCGGCATCAGGTCATAGAGATGCCCGTCGTCCGTGCAATAGCTGAGGTGCTCGCTGTAGCAGCGGACGGCATGCCGGTCCAGAAACAGCTTCAGACGCCGGAGAAACGTTTCATCGAGTGGCGAGGGGCCACCGATCGACAGCGAGAGCCCGTGACAAACGAACGGCAACTGCTCCGTGAATTCGCGGAACAGGCGTCCCCGACGCCCGCCTACAGCCATCCAGTTCTCCGGCGCGACTTCCATGAATTCGACGGGCCCCAATCCGTGGGTGCGAAGCGGGCCCAGCAGGGCCCGCCTCAGTCCGAGGCCAGCGCCCCTCACGGGGTACTCGTCGCTGACTGCGGATACCGTCATCGATGAAAAGCGATGAGCAGGGCTGGATCAGTCGCCGTCACCGCCGCACTTGCCTTCACCGCACTTGCCCTCTTCGCCTTTCTCACCGCAACTGCCTTCCTCGCCTTTCTCGCCGCAACTGCCTTCCTCGCCTTTCTCGCCGCACTTGCCTTCCTCGCCTTTCTCGCCGCACTTGCCTTCACCACACTTGCCCTCTTCGCCCTTGTGGCCGTCGGCAAGCATGTAGCCGCTATCCAGGTCGGCCATGGCGAAAGGATTGTCCGCGGCCACTGCCGTGGTCGAAACGGCCAGGGAAGAGACAAATGCAGCCCCGATGGCGGCGGCGACGGGCTTGGTGATCATGGTTTTTTCAGACATTGTGAAGAATCTCCATTCAGGTTTTAAACAAGGCCGGTGGCCCTTTGTCCAGTGATCTGGATCTTGATCGCTGCCGCGTCCCGGCGCGATACGGAGCAGGAGACCGGCAACAGGTCCGGATTATTACACAAGCTGATCCGTGGTTCCCGAACGGCAATTGGCTCAGTCGGATTTCTGCCTGAATCTGCAGAGGTCGCGCACGATGCATTCGGCGCAGGAGGGATTGCGCGCCTTGCAGGTATAGCGGCCGTGGAGGATCAGCCAGTGATGCGCGTTTTTGCGGAACTCCGGCGGCACGACCCGCAGCAGCTTCTGTTCGACCTGTAGCGGGGTTTTGCCCGGTGCGAGTCCGGTCCGGTTGGCGACGCGGAAGATGTGGGTATCCACCGCGATGGTTGCTTCGCCGAACGCCGTGTTCAGCACCACGTTGGCGGTCTTGCGCCCGACCCCCGGCAGGGCCTCGAGGGAATTGCGGTCGCGCGGTACCTCACCGCCGTGCTGTTCCATCAGGATGCGGCAGGTCTTGATGATGTTTTCGGCCTTGGTATTGAACAGGCCTATCGTCCGGATGTAGCCCTTGAGGCCTTCCGCCCCGAGCTTCAGCATCGACTCCGGAGTATTGGCGACCGGAAACAGTCTGAGCGTGGCCTTGTTGACGCTGACGTCGGTGGCCTGGGCCGACAGGATGACCGCCACCAGCAGCTCGAAAGGTGTGCGGTATTCGAGTTCGGTTGTCGGTTCGGGAATGACCGACCGCAGGCGGCGGAAAAACTCCTCTCTCTGCGCCTGGTTCACGTGGTGCGGCCAGCCGCGTTTTGCGACAACCGTTGCGCCCGGCGCGAGCGACCCCGTCCGCGGTGGCCCAGCCAGTTCCGGGCGGCGATGAGCAGACCGAGCATGATGAAGGCGCCGGGCGGCAGAACAGCGAGGAGGAACCCCGGGTGCCCGGGTATCAGCGTCAGCTGCAGGTGGCGGCCCGGTTCCCCGAACAGCAGTTCCGCCTGGCTGAGCAGCGTGCCGCGCCCGAGAACTTCCCTGGCTCCGCCGAGCAGCACCAGCGTCAGACAAAAACCCAGACCCGTGGCGAATCCGTCCACGGCGGCAGGCCAAACCGCCCGCCGGGAGGCGAAGGCTTCGGCGCGGCCGATGATCGCGCAGTTGGTGACGATGAGCGGAATGAATATGCCGAGGCTGCGGTACAGATCGTGAAACCAGGCCTGCATCATCAGATCGATGGTCGTCACGACCGAGGCGATGATCAGTACGTACGCCGGTATGCGGATCTCCGGCCGCAGCAGGCGTCGCGAGAGGGACACGGCAACGTTGGAACAGACCAGCGTCAGCGTGGTGGCGAGACCCAGGCCAAGGCCATTGACCGCGGTCCCCGTGACGGCCAGCAGCGGGCACAGCCCCAACAGTACGACCAGGCCGGTGTTCTGTCGCCAAAATGCGTCGGCGAATACGGTTCTGAGGTTCATGGCCGGCTCTGCTCTTCCGTTCCTGCCTCGACGCCATACAGGAGATCGCGATGGCGCTCATGGTACTCCAGCGCGAGACGCACCGCCCGGACGACCGCGCGCGGCGTGATCGTCGCCCCGGTGAACTGGTCGAAGGCACCACCGTCGCGCTGAACGGTCCAGGCTTCGGGCCGGGGCTCGGCCAGCGACTTGGCTTCGAAACCCCGGATCCAGTCGCTCTTCTGCAGTTCGATGGCATCGCCCAGTCCCGGGGTTTCGCGGTGCGAGGTGACGCGCACCCCCGCCAGTGTCCCGTCTGCTTCAATTCCGGCCAGCAGCCCGATGGGCCCGCTGTAGCCCTCTGTCGCAACGAAGCGCAGGATGACCGCCACGGGCTGCCCGCCCTGCCGGGCCCGGTAAGCCACCACCCTCTGGCCCTGGGGAAAATAGGCCTCGTCGTAAAACGCGATCCAGTCGTCCTGCAGGGCGTTGTCGTGCCGAGGCGGCGGAACGATCTGGCCAAGCTGCTCGAGGACCACACGACGCTCCTGTTGCTCGATTCGCTCGGCAGTCACCCGGTGGACGCCGCTGAGCAGCGTCGTGCCGACCACCGCGACAAGGCCCAGCGAGGCCGTACTTCGCGTCAGTGCTGCCCTGAAAGCCCTCATTTCGGGTGACCGAATATGCGCGGCCGCGTGTAACGATCGATCAGCGGCGCCGCCATGTTCATCAACAGGACCCCAAATGCCACTCCGTCCGGATAGGCGCCCCAGCGTCGGATCGCCAGCGTGGCCACCCCGACCCCGGCGCCGAACAGCAGGCGACCGCGAGGGCTCGCGCAGCCACTGACCGGGTCGGTGGCAATGAAGAAGGCTCCGAGCACGATGGCTCCCGAGAAGACGTGCTGCAGGGGCACGGGATTGCTGCCGGGATCGATCAGGTAAGCAGCCAGCCCGAGGACGAAGACGCTGCCGATCACCGCCAACGGAACGTGCCAGCTGATGATTCGGCGCCAGATGAGCCAGAGACCGCCGAGTGCATACCAGTTCGCTATCCATTCCCAGCCAAGGCCTCCGAAATCACCGAAAATCGGCGCCTGGCGCGCCTCGGAAACCATCTGACCC
>JBFFUJ010000049.1:0-11796 GCA_041571375.1 Lysobacterales bacterium
CTCGGCCAGCGGGGTGAGCGGTAGTCTGATTTGGGGACCGATCCGATCCATTTCAAACAGGGCCCATTTTACAGGAATCGGATTGGACTCGAGCGCGAGGGCCTCGAACAATGCCCGCAGCCGCCCGTCGATCTGTCTGGCTCGACCCCAGTCTTTAGCATCCGCAGCGCGGCACAAGTCGTGCATGGCTGCCGGTACGACGTTGGCTGCAACCGAGACCACGCCGCGGGCGCCGCGCTCCATCGCCTCGAGACAGCTCGGGTCGTCCCCGCTGAGCACGATAAAGTCCGGACCGCCACGCGCCGCCAGATCGGCGATGCGTTCGGCGTCGCGCAGTGCCTCCTTGATCCCGACGATGCGCGGATGGGCGGCGAGGCGCTGCACGGTCGCCGGGTGAAGGTCGATCGCGGTCCGCGCCGGCACGTTGTACAGCACCACGGGAACTGACGACGCATCTGCGACCGCGTTGAAGTGCGCTTCCAGACCGGACTGGGTCGGACGATTGTAGTAAGGGGTGACAACCAGTACGCCGTCGGCGCCGAGGCCGCCCGCCCGACGCGTATGCTCTACGGCTGACGCCGTGGCCGCGCTGCCGGTGCCGGCCAGCACCGGTATCGCGCCGTTCACCCTGCGGACCACGGCGGTCAGAATCTGCTCGAATTCGGCCTGGCCCAGGGTCGCGGACTCACCCGTGGTGCCGGCGACGACCAATCCGTCGCTGCGTTCCCGCAGGTGAAAATCCACCAGCGCATCCAGCGCAGAATAATCCGGATCTCCCCCGTCGGTGAAGGGGGTCACCAATGCTACGATGCTGCCAGTGAACATGGGATTGCCGGGCTCGGGGAACCGGATCATGGTACTTGCGGCGCCCAGGGCTGACAAGTATGCTGCCGCGATAAACCATTGCAGAAAAAAACTGGAACATTGATGGTCAAGACCGGCAAGAAAATCGCCAATTTCTCACTGCCCGCAACGGGCGGCAAAAACCTGTCACTGAAAGACTTCAAGGGCTCCAAGCTGGTGCTCTATTTCTATCCCAAGGACAGCACGCCGGGCTGCACGCTGGAAGGTCAGGATTTCCGCGGCCGGCAGGCGGCCTTTGTCAAAGCCGATACCGTCATACTGGGTGTTTCACGCGACAGCATCAAGTCTCACGAAAACTTCAGGGCAAAGCAGGAATTCCCGTTCGACCTCCTGTCCGACGCAGACGAGCAGCTCTGCCGCCAGTTCGACGTCATTCGGGAAAAAAACATGTATGGGCGCAAGGTGATGGGGATCGAACGAAGCACCTTCCTGATCGACGCCGATGGCGTGCTGCGACAGGAATGGCGCAAAGTGCGGGTCAAAGGGCACGTCGAAGAGGTCCTGGCCGCTGCCCAGTCGCTCTGAACCCAATCCATTAATGGCGCAAGGGAACAGCCCGCCAATGGGTCATGACAAGCGTTTGTATATCCTGGACACCAACGTCCTGATGCACGACCCCACTGCAATCTTCCGCTTCGAGGAGCACGACGTGTTTCTGCCGATGATGGTGCTGGAAGAGCTCGATGCGGCCAAGAAAGGGCTCTCGGAAGTGGCCCGGAACGTGCGCCAGGTAAGCCGTTTCATCGGCGAGATGATGCAGCGGCAGCACGCGACCCGGCTGGACGAAGGCCTGGCCCTGCAGGAGCCCGATGGGCTCGATCTGACCCCCGGTACCGGCCGGCTATACTTCCAGACCGCCATGCCCGAGAGTCATTCGAGCCTGCTGCGGGACGGTTCCTTCGCCGACAACGAAATACTGAGCACCGCACTCGGGCTGCAGGAGTCACATCCTGACAAAGCGATCGTCCTGGTCTCCAAGGACATCAACCTGAGGATCAAGGCCGCTATCCTCGGCGTCCAGGCTGAAGACTATTACAACGATCGCGCGCTGGATGACCTGAGCCTGCTGTATCGGGGCATGCGCGAGCACGGCGAATCCTTCTGGGAAGAGCACCCGCAGGTGGAGTCCTGGACGGAAAACGGGCGCACCCACTACCGCTTCAGTGCGGACAACAGCACCAACAACTGGTATCCGAACCAATGCGTGGCCATTGGGGAGGATGGCGGCGTCGAAGCGCTTGTCAAGGCCGTGGCCAAGGATACCGTCATGCTGCGCCTGGTCGACGATTACTACGAGGGACGCAAGAACGTCTGGGGGATCCATGCCCGCAACCGCGAGCAGAACTTCGCCCTGAACCTGCTGATGGACCCCGACATCGATTTCGTAACCCTGATGGGCACGGCCGGCACGGGCAAGACGCTCCTGGCTCTGGCGGCGGGGCTCTCGCAGACCATGGACGAGAAACGTTACTCGGAGATCATCGTCACCCGCGCGACCGTATCGCTCGGCGAGGATATCGGTTATCTGCCCGGAACCGAGGAGGAGAAAATGACCCCCTGGATGGGCGCGCTGACCGACAACCTCGAGGTCCTGACGCAGCCGCAGGAAGGCGGCGAATGGGGCCGGGCCGCTACCAACGACCTCTTGTCCAGCCGGGTGAAAGTCCGCGCGATGAATTTCATGCGCGGCCGTACCTTCCTGAACCGATACGTGATCATCGACGAGGCGCAGAACATTACGCCCAAGCAGATGAAAGCGCTGCTGACGCGTGCCGGCCCCGGCACCAAGATGGTCTGTCTCGGTAACGTCGAGCAGATCGACACACCGTACCTGACGGAAACGACCTCCGGACTCACTTTCGCGGTTGACCGATTCAAGGAATGGGCCCATTCCGGGCACATCACGCTCAAGCGCGGTGAGCGCTCGCGCCTGGCGCACCACGCTTCGGAGGCGCTTTAGCCCGCGCGTTTCGCCCGTAGGGCCTCAGTCGACGGATTCCCATCCGGGTTTTGCGCTGACGGCGCGGCCGGAGGGATATTTCAGCTTGCGCTTTCGGCCCCGGGCGCCGTTGCCCCGGTTTGAACCGGCGCATCGCCGGCCGATTCCACCGTGGATCCAGGCGCCGGATCCAGCTCTCCGGGGACGACTGCCGCGGGCTGTTGGTCGCGGCTGCGCGGCCAGGCGTTGATCACCGCCTTGACCAGGGTCGCCAGCGGGATGGCGAAGAAAATCCCCCAGAAGCCCCACAATCCCCCAAAGATCAGGATGGCCAGAATGATCGCCACGGGGTGCAGGTTGACGACTTCGGAAAACATCAACGGCACGAGCAAATTGCCGTCCAGCGCCTGAATGATGCCGTAGGCAATCATGATCTGTCCGAATTCCCAGCCCCAGCCAAACTGAAAGTAGGCGATGACAGCGATGGGTACGGTAGCGACCGCCGCCCCGATGTAGGGCACCAGGACCGAAAAACCGACGATGACGGCGAGAAGCGCTGCGTACTGCAGGCCAAGCAGGCTGAAGGTGACGTAGGTGACCGCACCCACAATGATGATCTCAACGACCTTGCCGCGCACATAATTGGCGATCTGGATCTCCGATTCGCTCCAGACGCGGTTGACCAGAGACCGCTCCCGCGGCAACCGGTCGGTGACCCAGCCGATCATCAGGTCCTTGTCCTTGAGGAAGAAAAAGACCAGAACGGGCACCAGTACCAGATAGACGACCAGACCGAAAATGCTGCCCACCGAAGCCAGCGACCAACCGACCAGTCGCTGCCCCAGTCCGGCCACCTCCTGACCGAGTTCGCCGATCAAATCCTGCACCTGCGCATCCGAAACCAGCTGGGGATACGCTGCAGGCAATTGCCGCAAAAGCTCCTGACCCTTGGTCAGATAGGCGGGGAATTGCTGCACCAACTGCGTCAACTGCCTGGAGACCAGCGGCACCAGCCCGAAGATCAGGAACAGCAACAGGGTGATAAACAGCAGAAAGACCAGGACGACCGCGATCAGACGCGGCATTCCGATCCGTTCCAGGCGGGTCACCACCGCTTCCAGCAGGTAGGCGATGACGATGCTGGCGAACATGGGCGCCAGCCAGGCGCCCAATCCGATGACGATCGCAAAACCGACGACCAGGAACAGCCCCAGAATCACCACCTGGGGATCGGAAAACGAACGCCTGAACCAGTCTTTCAGCAGTTCCATCTAAGCGCCTTGCTGCAAGCCAATGAACCCGGGGGGCCGGAAAAGATTCGGATCGAGCTGAAATCCTGACCGCGACGCGGTCAGAAACTCAGGGACCACATGGCCTCGAGTTCGATCTGCTGGTCGAGCTTGTCGGTGGTGACCCCGAGCACACTGCCGCCAAAGGCGTACTCTGACGGGGCATAAGCAGCGTTGAGGTTGAGCCGGCTGCGATCGCTGGTACGACGCGAATAGCCGACGGTCATCGCGCTATTGGCCAGGTCGCCCTCGATGGCGCGGCTCAGCAGGCCGGAGGACGGCGACGGCTGCGTGCGCGTGCTCAGGTCGATGTGCCACTGCTGGTCCTTACCGTCACTCCACGTGTAGCCCACGCTGTAAACGGTCAGGTCCTCCCAGTTGAAGTCGGGGCTGGTCGAGTCACCCATCAGGGACAGGAACCTGCGCGGCAGATGGCGGCTGGCGAACGCGCTGATGTCGCTGTACATGACGCGCTCCACGGCCACGTTCAGCCAGGAGCGCTCGCTGGCCTGGAAGGCCAGCCCCAGGCGCGCCCGCGCCGGGATGTCCAGGTCTGCCGGCTGTGAATAGACACCGCGGTAGGCGGCGAACTCTTCCATATCGATACGCGACTGGAACCCTGCATCCACTTCGAACCCGCTGACCACCTCCTGCCTGACATTCAGACGGACGCCGGTGCCGTAGGAAGTCTCCTGCAGCGGTGAGTAGCCGTAACTGCTCGCGGAATGCAGCCCGTAAGTGAAGGGATCCGCCTGCGCCGCGCCGTCCGCGGCGAACAGGCCGAGGCTCGCCGCGCTGTAGCGTTGGTAGGCGACCACGGCGGAAACGCCCAGAATGCCGGAGTCGCCGAACTGCTGCTCGAGACCGGGGGCGAAGTACGAGCGCTCGAAGCTCGAGCCCTCGTAAGCCGAGTCCGCATCCGCGCCCGGCCAGGCGAACTCGGACGACGACTGCCACTCGAAATTGAGGTTGATCCAGGTCCGGGGTTCCTGTTCGAGATCGGCCGCAAAGTCGGGCAGGATCAGAATCTCGCTGCTCTGGATCCAGGACACGCGCACGGGAGCGGCGTCCTGGGGCAGCAGATAGTCCGGGGTGAGTTCCTGGGCCAGGTACTCCTGCCAGGGACCCAGTTCGAAACCGATGACGTAAAAGGATGTCAGGCCGGCGCCGCCTGCGGTGAAGCCGGCAACGGGCAAGCCGGCACCCTGGGCACCGGCCCAACCCGGCAATAATCCCATGACAGCCAACACGCAACTGGCGAAGCG
Source organism: Lysobacterales bacterium (assembly GCA_041571375.1). Taxonomy (GTDB): domain Bacteria; phylum Pseudomonadota; class Gammaproteobacteria; order Xanthomonadales; family SZUA-36; genus CALKKN01. The sequence continues at coordinate 5,358 of JBFFUJ010000049.1, forward strand.
CAACCTCAACGCAATCTCCCACCTTGCAATAGATGCATCGATCCAGACTGAAATATGGCAGGAAAACAACACCTTGTCAATGAGTGCGGGGCGTTCCGGGCGGCGCGCGGCAAGTAATCGCCACCACCCGCGCCAAGTGCCTGTTTTCAATGATGCCACAACGCCGGCCGGACGGCAGTTGACGCCAGTCATGACAACAGGATATCGCCAGACCAACCCGAATCCCGTTGCTGAAATGCAACAAAAGCGGCGAGTGGGCCGTTCGACCGGAAGAACCCTCAGCAAAACGCACGCAGCGCCCGGTTCGGGCCGGCCGCGTCACCAGCACCGGACTCAAGCCTGCGCCAGGCGCTCAATGATGGCGCCCGCAAAGGACTCCGTCGTACCCTGACCGCCCAGATCGGGCGTCGTGCAATCGGCTGCCGCTATGGTGGAGGTGATGGCCATCCGCAGGCGCCGCGCGTCCTCCAACCGGCCCAGGTGGGCCAGCATCTGCGCGGCCGCGAGCAGCAGCGCGCAGGGGTTGGCGATATTGCGGCCCGCGATGTCCGGGGCCGAACCGTGAACCGCCTCGAAAATAGCGGCTTCCTCGCCGATATTCGCGCCGGGCGCCAGGCCCAGTCCCCCGACCAGACCGGCGCAGAGATCAGAGATGATGTCTCCGAACAGGTTGGTGGTCACGATGACATCGAACTGCTGAGGGTCCATCACCAGCTTCATGCAGGTGGCGTCAACGATCATCTCCTCGCAGGCAACGTCCGGATAGCCGCTGGCGACCTCGCGGGCCACGTCCAGGAACAGGCCCGATACGGTTTTCAGGATGTTCGCCTTGTGCACCAGGGTGACTTTTCGCCGCCCTTCACGCCGCGCCAGTTCGAAAGCGAAGCGCGTCACGCGCTCGCTCCCCTTGCGCGTGATCACCATTTTGGATTCGGCCCGGGTGCCGTCGTCGCTGAGCTTCGAATCAGCCGCCAGATAGGCGCCCTCGGTGTTTTCCCGCACCGTGATCAGGTCCACGTCCTCGAAGCGGGCACGCGTCCCCGGGACCGATTTCACGGGGCGCACGTTCGCATAGAGGTCGAAGCGTTCCCGCAGCGTCACATTGATGGAACGAAAGCCTTTTCCCACCGGGGTGGTCAGAGGTCCTTTCAGCGCCACGCGATGCCGACGGATCGACCGGATGGTCGGATCGGGCAGCAGATCGCCCTGACTCTCCAGGGCTTTCAGGCCCGCTTCGACGAACTCGTACTGCAGCCCGCAGTCCAGTGCATCGAGCACGCGCAGGCTGGCCGCCATGATTTCGGGCCCGATGCCGTCGCCGCTGATGACACTGATGGTCTGGCTCACCGAGGCTACTCCCCTGGGGTCGATGATGGGTTGGCCAAAGGCCGCGCATTATAGCTCAAACGCAGCTGACAGGACGCGGCAGACCGGCGTAGCGGCACGCCTGTATGATCGGGCCCGAGGGGAACAATCCGTACAGGTACCGGCTGTTCGCCTTCGCTTCACCCAAACGGTCGCGGACCAGGCGGATCAGCGCCCGCATGGGCGGTTCGATCTCGTACTGCTCGAAGTACTCGCGGAACAGTTCCAGGATGGCCCAGTGGTCGTCGCTCAGCTCCAGCCCATCGGCAGACGCCATCGCCACGGCCACCCGCGGGCTCCAGTCAGTCCCATCGGTCAGGTAGCCTTTCTCATCCAGCGGTACGGATCGGCCATCTGGCAATTCGAGGACGGCGTCTCTCATCGCCAGGTGAGGCAGTGGCGCTTCGCGGCCAGCAATTCGCAGATACCCGGGTCATCGACGACCTGCACGCCGGCTTCCCGCGCAAGGCCACCCAGACCGTGGGCAGCCAGGTCGGCGGTTGAAAAAAGGGGCGAAATGCCCGCGCCGCCCAGCGACGCAGCCTCATTGTCGATGAGATGCAGAACCCCCGCGTCCAGGTAGACCACGGCATCCCCGGGGGCTGCGTGGGCCAGGCACTGCAGCCGGGCCTCGCGACCGCTGCCGACGATCAGGTGCAGAAGGCCTTCCCCTGCTGCCGAGTCTGTCACGTCCTCACCCATTCCATCTGCCTCAGAGCAGCAATACGTGCCGGCAACGCTGCCAGCCCGCCCGCATTTCCGCTGCCGTGCGGGCCTGCACCGGAAGGGTCAGTTGGATGCCTGACCGCTCGCAGCGTTCCAGCCATTGCCGCTCGGCGTACCATTCGGCTGCCGCCATCTCCGGCAGCGCGGACCAGGCGCGATATCCGCCCGGCAGCAGCGCGGCGCGGCCATCCCGTTCCACCGCCAGCTGCAGCAGCGAGTTGCCCAGAAAGTACAGTTCGAGGTCGAAATCCATCGCAGCCGCGGCCAGCGCGAAATCCACATCGGCCCGCGGCGCGCGCCGGCGATAGGCGTGGCCGCGGATGATCAGTGCGAGCCTCGACTGTTTTGCGGAATGCGTCACAGCGTCACCACCCGATCGCATGAATTCATGACCTCCAGCACCTCGGCCAGACCCGCCTCTCTGAAACCTTCCGGCGGCGCGGCCAGGCGGCGCTGCGCGGCCGAGGAACATAACAACAGGGGCAGGCCATGGTGCTGCGCGAGACCTCGCCAGGCACCCGGGAGAGCAGGGGTTCCCGCATCGCTGCTGCGCCCGTCCAGAGCCTGATAAACGCCCTCCTCGCGAAAGTACACCGCAGCCACCCGATCGCCGCGGCCCAGCATCGCGCGAACGAGGCGCAGAGCGGTGACTCCGAGCGTTCCGCCCCAGGGACTCGAATTGACGATGACGAGGATTCTCACGTTAAACTGGCCGGGCACCGCAAGCGAACCGGGCTGCAATATCGTTGTCGAAGTGGCAGCGTAGGAGTCTCAGTGAAATCCGTGTTTCAGGTCAAGTTTTCTCACATCGCGGCCAGGTCGCTGCTGGCGCTCGTCACGGCGGGCACCAGCCTGTCCTCCGTCGCCCAGACCGAGCGGCTGAACCTGCCGGATATGGGCGCGTCGGCCGAAACGATCCTGTCACGCAAGGAAGAGGAGGAATACGCCAGGGCCCTGATTCGTCAGATGCGTGCCTACGAGATCCTGGTCGAAGATCCCCTGATCAGTGATTTTTTCCGTGACATGGGTTTTCGCCTGGCGTCGCACAGTGACCGCCCCGACAAGGCTTTCACCTTCGTCGTGCTCGATCAGCCCGTTGTCAACGCCTTTGCCGCGCCGGGGGGCGTCGTAGCGCTCTACACGGGCCTGATACTGGCGGCCGACGACCAGAACGAAGTCGCGGGCGTGCTGGCGCACGAGGTGGCGCACATCACGCAGCTGCACATGTACCGCGCATTCGAGAACCAACAGGCCATGACGATCCCGATCGCCCTGGCGATGCTGGGCCTGGTACTGGCCGGCGGTGGCAGCGGCGAAGCCATCCAGGGCGCGCTGATGGGCGGCCAGGCCGCCGCGCAGCAGGCGCGGATTTTCTATACACGGCAGAACGAGTACGAAGCGGACCGTATCGGAATTTCAACGCTGTCCCGGGCCGGATATGACCCGGCCGGGATGGGCGAATTCTTCGAAAAAATGGGCCGCATCACGCGCGCCATGGGAGAGGGCCCGCCCGAGTACCTGCGCACCCACCCGGTATCCGTGACCCGAATCGCTGAAGCCGACAACCGCGCCCAGAGCATGCCGCAGCCCCCGTCCGATGAGGGCCGGGATTTCTACCTGGTGCAGGCCCGCCTGCGTGCACTGACGGAAAAATCACCGGACACGGCCCTGGAGTGGTTCGACCACCGCATCGACCGCGCCGATGTCAGCCAGGCGGAAAGCGATGCGATTTTCTACGGCCGCGCGATCGCCCTGCAGCGCAGCGGTGAATATGCAGAAGCCCGCAAGCTGCTGCAGAATCTCATGGACCGCGGCCGGCACGCGGCCTACGAACTGCAACTGGCCGACCTGGACCTCGAATCCGGCCACGAAGCCGCCGCGATCGAGCGGCTGGCGGACCTGTACCACGCCTTTCCGGGCAACCGCGCCATATCCATGCAGTACGCAAGCGCGCTGCTGCAGGGCCAGGCGCCGGAGCCCGCGCAGACGGCAGCGGTCGTCCTGCGTCAGCAGCTGCTGACGCGGCCGGACGACCCGGCGCTCTACGAACTCTATGCACGAGCCGCCAACCTGGCCGGCGACCGTGTGCGGGCCAAGGAGGCGATCGCGGAATCCTATTACCTGCGTGGAGGTATCCACGAGGCCGCAATGCAGCTGCAGGAACTGGCGGCCCGCGACGATCTCGACTACTACGAACGCGCCCGCATCACAGCCCGGATCAACGAATTGCGCCTCGAACTCGCGAAGCTGGGACGGGAAACCACGCCTTGAGCTGAAATATTTCTGTCACATGCATCCTTATAATGGGCTATCCATGATGGATGCAGGAATCGCAGTGAACACATCCGAGCCGCGGGTACTGGTAGTGGACGACGAGGCGGCCATCCGCGACATGATCCAGTTCGCCCTGCAAAGGGCGCAGATGAAGGTGGAGACTGCGGCCGACGCCCACGAGGCCTTGCTGCGCATCAGTGAAAACCGACCGGACATCATACTGATGGACTGGATGATGCCCGGTGTGAGCGGCGTCGAACTGACCCGCCGACTACGCAAGGACGCTTACACCGAAGACATCCCGATCATCATGCTCACCGCCAGAGTGACCGAAGACGACAAGGTCACGGGGCTCGAGGCCGGGACTGACGACTATGTCGTGAAACCGTTTTCGCCGCGCGAACTCCTTGCCCGGATTCGAGCCGTTCTGCGGCGCGCGAGCCCGGCCGACGGACAGGGCCTGCTGACCGTGGGCGAACTGACGCTCGACACCGTCTCCCGCCGGCTGCTTCACGACAGTCAGGAGATCCGCATCGGCCCCACCGAGTTCCGCCTGATCGAATTCTTCATGGGACACCAGGGTCGCGCCTACAGCCGCTCGCAGATCCTGGACCACGTCTGGGGAACCAGCGCCTACCTCGAGGAGCGAACGGTGGACGTGCACATCCGGCGCCTGCGCAAGGCTCTGGAGCCGTCCGGAACCGCCGGATATTTGCAAACGGTGCGCGGGCATGGCTATCGTTTCCTCGCGGAGGGCTGAGCGTCCTCTCCCTGAAACCGGATCGGTCGGAGCGCATTCCGCCGAGCCGCCCATACTGACCGGGAACCGAGCCCATGGCCGTCCGAAGCTGGAAGTTTCACGCCACCAGACTGCTCGTCGCGACCCTGATCGTGCTGGCGGCCGGCTGGTTGGCCGGTCAGGCAGTGGCAACCATCGTGCTCGCGCTGCTGCTGTTCGTCAGCTGGCACCTCGCAAACCTGTGGCGGCTGTAACACTGGCTGCACGCGGCCGACGCCGAGGTGCCTCAGGGGCTGGGGATCTGGTCGGATGTCTTCGAGCGCATCGCCGCACTGGAGAATGAAAACCAGCGCCAACGGGCCCGCTATCAGGCAACGCTCACCGAGTTCCGCAGGCTGACCGACGCTTTTCCGGACGCCACGCTGGCGATCGACCCGCACGGCAACATCACCTGGTTCAATCATGCCGCACGCGAGCTGCTCGGGCTGCAAAACCCCGAGGACCTCGGCAAACCGGTGACCAACTTGCTGCGCGGGCCCGATTTCGGAAACTGGCTACAGGTCGGCGACCGGGTCCGCAGTCCCTTCGAAATGCCCTCGCCAAGGGACCAGGACGTGTGGCTTGCCGTCAGAGAGATCACGTACCAGGGGGATCAGCGCCTGATCATCCTGCGCGACAACACCGAGGTCCATAACGTCGAGCAGATCCGGCGTGATTTCGTGGCCAATATCTCGCACGAGTTGCGAACGCCGCTGACGGTGCTGCAGGGGTACCTGGAACTCCTGCAGGACTCCGGCTCTCCGGATGTGAGCCAGCCGGTGGCGCGAATGCTCGCGCAAACCGCGCAGATGCAGATGCTGCTGGACGACCTGCTCGAGCTTTCACGCCTGCAGAACGACGAACTGCGTGGCGAGGAGGAGGTCATCGATGTCGCGGCCATGCTGATGCAACTGCGCGAACGGGCAGAGGAACTCAGCCGCGGTCGGCACCGGCTCGAATTCCGCATCGAAAGCGAGTCGCAGCTGGCTGGCATAGCCAGCGACCTCGAGAGCGCCTTCGGCAACCTGATCTCGAATGCCATCAAGTACACGCCCGAAGAGGGTTCCGTGACCGTGACCTGGCGGGACTCGGAAGAGGGACCACAACTCGTCGTCGCGGACAGCGGTATCGGCATACCCAGAAGGGAGATCCCGAGCATTACCGAGCGCTTTTACCGGGTCGGTTCGGACCGCGCACGACGGACCGGCGGAACCGGGCTCGGCCTCTCCATCGTGAAGCACGTGCTCAACGCGCATCAGGCGACCCTGTCCATCGACAGCGAAGTCGGAGAGGGCA
>JBFFUJ010000050.1:0-11776 GCA_041571375.1 Lysobacterales bacterium
GGGTCCCCGGCCTCGGCCAGCTCGATCAGCACTTTTGAACCGTCCGCTCCCGGTTTGCCCGAGGGCATGCGAACGTCGAGAATTTTCCTCGACGCGAACAGCGACGGTGCAGAGGAGTCCTCGGCCAGGCGGTCCCAATCGAAGCCCTTGGTCACCTCATGGACCGATCGTTCGACGAAACCCTGTGCCTGCGCTGCCCGGATGACCTGGTCGCGGCACTCCTGGACCAGCAGCGGCTCGCTGCCCGCAATCAGGTAGGCCGGAGCCAGCGAACGCTCGAGCGCCGCGGGCAGCTGTTCCGGTTTGACCGACACGGATGCTACCCCTGGCTCACGTACAGCGATTCGAGCCGCGCTACCAGCAACTGGGCCATGGTTTCCGCGAGGTCTTTCCGCAGGTACTCCTGTTCCCGCGACGAGGCCAGAATGGTCTGTTCGTCAAAACTGATTTCGCGCGCCTGGCGCAGCGTCTGCCAGCCGATCAGTTCGTTCCCGCCCGCGTCGGTCAGCCGGAACCTCACCGTATGCGTGATGCGGTATTCCCTGACGCGCGCATTGTCGGCAATGGTCAGGACCTCGGTCACCACTTCGTTCCGGGGAATCTCGAGGATCGCGGAAGCCTGCTGTTCCGGGACGAACTCGACGCCGCTGCGTTCCAGCTGCAGGCGAACCCGGCGTGCGAGCATGCTGTATTCATCGTCGATGACCAGCCGCGTCTTGGCCATCTCGGGCGGCAATACCGCCTCACTGCGCAACTGGAACCCGCAGGCGCCAAGAACCCACGCCGACATGGCCAGCAGGATGAGGGCGCGCGTGGTCATGGGGTTCAGCCTACCACGATGTTCAACAGGCGGTCCGGTACCAGGATGACCTTGCGGATGGACTTCCCGTCCAGGTGCCGCTGCACGTTTTCGATGGCTTTGGCCTGCTCGAACGCCTCTTCCTTCGTCGCACCGGGCTCGACTTCCAGGCGCGCGCGCAGTTTGCCGTTCACCTGAACCACCAGAGTGACCCGGGACCGCTCCCGCGCCGCCTCGTCAGCCTCGGGCCAGGCCGCGGCATACAGCGGGCCCTCCCCCCCGAGTTCCGACCACAGTTCCTCGCAGACATGCGGCGTGATCGGCGCGAGCAGGCGCACGACAGCCAGCCATGCCTCCTGCAATACCGCCCGTGATGGCCCGTCGCGGCCATCAAATCGCGACAGGTGGTTGCACAGCTCCATGACCGCGGCGATCGCCGTGTTGAACGTGTAGCGCCGGCTGATGTCGTCGCTCACCTTGGCAATCGTATCGTGCACCAGCCGCCGGATTTCCCGCTGCTCTCCATTGAGCGCTGCCGCGTCCAGAGGTTCGCCGGCACCGGTCTCCACGTGCGCCATGACCTGTGACCACAGGCGGCGCAGAAAACGCGACGAGCCCTCCACACCCGACTCCGACCATTCCAGCGACTGATGCGGTGGCGAGTCGGAAACCGAAAACAGCCGAACCGTATCCGCGCCGAACTTCTCGACCAGCCGTTGCGGGTCGACCCCGTTGTTCTTGGACTTGGACATTTTCTCGACACCGCCAAACTGCACGGCCTGTCCGTCCGCCCTGAGCTGCGCGCCGACCGGCTTGCCCCGGGCGTCCCGCTCCACCTCGACGTCGGCGGGATTGATCCATTGCTGGTGGCCATCCTCGTCGTCGCGATAGAAGGTGTCCGCGACCACCATGCCCTGGCAGAGCAGGCGCGTCGCCGGTTCGTCGGCCTCCACCATGCCCGCGTCCCGCATGAGCTTGTGATAGAAACGGAAATACATCAGGTGCAGGATGGCGTGCTCGATGCCGCCGACGTACTGGTCGATCGGCAGCCAGTAATCGGCCCGCTCGTCCAGCTGGGCGTCCGCATCCGGGCAGCAGTAGCGCGCGTAATACCAGGACGATTCCATGAAGGTATCGAAGGTGTCGGTTTCGCGTTCTGCCGCGGCGCCGCACTCCGGGCAGGTCGTGCGCCGCCAGTCCGGGTCCGCCTTGATCGGTGACTGCACGCCCATGAAGCTGACGTCTTCGGGCAACACCACGGGAAGGTCCTCATCGGGAACGGGAACGGCACCGCAGTCTTTGCAGTAAATAACCGGTATCGGACAGCCCCAGTAGCGTTGGCGGCTGACGCCCCAGTCGCGCAGGCGGTAATTCACCTTCCGCTCGCCCAGGCCCTGGTCCACCAGCCACTGTGTCGCCCGCTCCTTTGCCTCCACGACCTGCAGGCCGTCCAGCCATTCGCTGTTGATCGCCGGTCCGTCCTGCAGGTACGCCTCCCCCTCCCAGCCGTCCGGCGGCGCCACCGTGCGGATGATCGGCAGACCATGGCACTCGGCGAAGTCCCAATCCCGCTGGTCCTGACCCGGCACGGCCATGATCGCGCCGGTGCCGTATCCCATCAGGACATAGTCGGCAAGGTAGAGCGGAACGGGCTGCTGCGTGAACGGATTGAGCAGGTAAGCACCGGTGAATACGCCGCGTTTCTCCAGGCTGCCCTCAACGGCCAGGCGGTCCTCTTCCGTCGCCCGCCGGGCCTGCTCGACGAAGCTCTCGACCGCTTCCCGCTGCCCGTCGGAAGTGACCTCGGTGACCAGCGGATGCTCGGGTGCGAGCACCGCGTAGGTCATGCCGAAAGATGTATCGGGCCGGGTGGTGAAAACCCGGATGGCGCGACCAGCGGGGTCAGTCACTCCGTCCCGGTCGCAGACCGCCATCTCGAACTCGGCACCTTCAGACCGACCGATCCAGTTTCGCTGCATGGTCTTGACCGACTCCGGCCAACCCTCGAGCTCGTCGAGACCCTGGAGCAGTTCCTCAGCGTAATCCGTGATCTTGAGAAACCATTGAGGGATCGACTTGCGCTCGACTGGCGCACCCGAGCGCCAGCCGCGACCGTCCACCACCTGCTCGTTCGCCAGCACGGTCTGATCCACCGGGTCCCAGTTAACCTCCGCATCCCGCCGATAGGCCAGGCCCAGGCGCATCAGCCGGGTGAACATCTGCTGCTCCCAGCGATAGTACTCGGGGCGGCAGGTCGTCACCTCCCGAGACCAGTCGTAGGCGAACCCGAGCCGCTGCAGTTGCCCCCGCATGTGCTCGATGTTGCTGTAGGTCCAGCGTGCCGGTGCCGTCCGGTGCTTGATCGCCGCATTCTCGGCCGGCAGGCCGAAGGCGTCCCAACCCATGGGCTGCAGGACATTCCGGCCACGCATCCGATGGTAGCGGCTGATGACGTCGCCGATCGTGTAGTTGCGCACATGACCCATGTGCAGGGCACCTGATGGATAGGGCAGCATCGACAGGCAATAGAACTTCTCGACGCCGGCTTTTTCCTCTGCCCGAAAAGCGTTTTCACGCGCCCAGCGTTCCTGCACCCGGGGCTCGACCTCGCCGGGAATGTAGGGCCTGATTGCCATATACTTGGGGTTCCGTTGCAAGTTCAGAGGCGGAGAGCGGAAGGATAACCGACACCCCGGAGCGAGGAAAGACCCAGACATGAGCGAGTTCGAGCCCATCCTGATCGGCAAGGGGGAGGCCCTGCAGTACCTCCTGCCGGAATTCGGCAACCGTCACGGCTTGGTCACCGGCGCCACGGGAACCGGCAAGACGGTCACGCTGCAGATCCTGGCCGAGGGTTTCTCGCGGATTGGCGTCCCGGTCTTTCTGGCCGACGTCAAGGGCGATCTGTCCGGCCTCTGCGAACCCATCGCACCGAATCCCCGCATCGACGAGCGCTTGAGCAGAATCGGCCTCCCGAACTTCGCGCCGACGTCCTGGCCGGTCGTATTCTGGGACCTGTTCGGACAGAGCGGTCACCCGGTGCGCACGACCATATCCGAGATGGGGCCGCTGCTCCTCGCAAGCCTGCTCGAGTTGAATGACACGCAGGAGGGGGTGCTGCACATCGCTTTTCGCATCGCGGACGAGGAAGGGCTGCTGCTGCTCGATCTCGAGGACCTGCGGGCCCTGCTGCAATTCGTCGCGGAGAACGCCAGGAGCTTTTCCGCGCGCTTCGGACACGTGAGCCCCGCCTCGGTTGCCGCCATACAGAGGCGCCTGCTGGTCCTCGAAGATCAGGGTGCCGAACAGTTCTTCGGCGAACCGGCACTGGAATTGTCCGACCTCCAGAGGACGGATCTCAGCGGACGCGGCGTGATCAACGTGCTCGCGGCAGATCGCCTGATCCAGAAACCTCGCCTGTATGCGACCTTTCTGCTGTGGCTCCTGTCGGAACTGTTCGAGGACCTGCCGGAAATCGGCGACCCGGAAAAGCCCCGCCTGGTTTTCTTTTTCGACGAAGCGCACCTGTTGTTCGACCGGGCGCCACGGGCGCTGGTCGACAAGGTCGAGCAGGTGGTTCGCCTGATCCGCTCCAAGGGCGTCGGTGTCTTCTTCGTAACCCAGAATCCCCTCGACCTGCCGGAGACTGTCCTCGGACAACTGGGCAACCGCCTGCAGCACGCCATGCGGGCCTACACGCCCCGCGAGCAGAAAGCGATCCGGGTGGCGGCCGAGACATTCCGGCCCAACCCCAATCTGGACACCGAACAGGCATTCACGCAGATGGGTGTCGGCGAGGCCCTGGTGTCCACCCTGCAGGCCAAGGGCGTCCCGGGCGTCGTCGACCGCACCCTCGTCCGTCCGCCCACGTCGCGGATCGGACCAGTCACCGAACAGGAACGCAACGCGGTCAGGGCGCGCAGCCCGGTTGGCAGCCGCTATGATCAGGCCCTGGACCGCGAATCGGCCGCCGAGGTGCTGCAGCAGCGCGCAGCGCGCATGGCCGAAGCGGCCGCCAAGGCCGGGCCCGCTTCTCCCGACAAGGGGAAGGCCACAGCCTCTTCGCGACGCAGCACCCGCCAGACGCCGACCGAGGCAGCGGTCAAAAGCTTCCTGCGCAGCATGAGCTCGACCCTGGGCCGTGAAATCATGCGCGGCATCCTGGGGGCGATCCGCAAGGGCTGATCCGGCGGCCATTGCCTGGAAAACCGGTCACTGCGTCAAGCAGCAGTCTGATGGCCAGTCTGTACGAACAGCCGTTCAGGCCCGGTGCCCCGGGCCGGACGGTCAGGACAGCCTGGCCCGGATGTGTTCGATCAGGCCGCTGAGCCCCGGGATGTCTGCCGGCGCATCGGAGGCCGTCTGCGCCAGCGCCGGTTGGATGGCATCGGCGAGTATCTTGCCCAGCTCCACGCCCCACTGGTCAAATGCATTGATCCGCCAGACCACGCTCTCCACGAACACCATCAACTCGTAGAGCGCCAACAGCCGGCCCAGGCTCATCGGGTCCAGTCGCTCCAGCAGGATGACGGTCGAGGGCCGGTTGCCCGGCATGACCCGGTGCGGGAGCAGCGACGCCCATTCTGCCTCGGCTACCCCCTGGCGGCGCATCAACTCCAGCGCCTCGTCCTCGTCCCGCCCGACGGCCAGCGCCGTAGCCTGAGCCAGCATGTGGGACAGCAGCTGCCGCTGCGCCTCGAGGTCGCCGTGGTCTGGCTGGATCACGCCGATGAACTCCAGGGGAACCGTGTCGGTTCCCTGGTGAAAGGCCTGGAACAGGGCGTGCTGCGCGTCGGTTCCGCAATCACCCATTACGACCGGCGCAGTCGCCAGGGCTACCTTTCTTCCATCCAGGTCGACCGATTTGCCGTTGGACTCCATCTCCAGCTGTTGCAGCCAGGCAGGCAGGCTGGTGAGGCGGCTGTCGTAGGGGATCACTCCGCGAACGGCATGGCCGCAGACGTTGCGATGCCAGATCGACAGCATGGCCAGGATGACCGGCAGATTGTCCCTGAGCGGCTTGTCGCGGAAGTGGCGGTCCATCGCGGCACCGCCGTCCAGGAAGGCCTCGAATTGCCCGGGCCCCATGGCCACGGCCGCCGTCACGCCGACCGGCGACCAGACGGAAAAGCGTCCGCCGGTCCACTCGCCCATCTGCAGAACCTGATCTTCCGGCACGCCGAAAGCCTCGGCGCGCTCCGCTGACGCCGTGACGGCAAACAGACGCCGGTCGGCAGCCTGCGGCCCCAGTGCCGACCTCTGCCAGTCCCGAATGCGGTTTGCATGCAGCAGGACTTCGCTGGTGGTGAAACTCTTCGAAACCAGAATGACGGCTGTTTCCTCGGGGTCGATGCGAGCCAGCAACCGCTCCCGCGACAGGGCGTCGACCGAACTGAGAAAGTGGATCTCAGGGCATTTGCCGGCGGGAGGGTATGCCTCGCAGAGTAGACGCGGACCGAGCAGGGAGCCGCCGATCCCCACGTGCAGCACGTGACGGATGCGCCCTGCGTCTTGTTCCGAAGGCAAGCGGCCGGCATGCAGCGCGCCTGCAATCTCCTGCATTCGGCGAAGGGTATTCTGCAGAAGCTCGGCTTCGGCCGCATCCAGCAATTCGTGGAAATTACGCTCCCGCCACAGCGGATGGAGTACCGCACGGTGCTCCGTGAAGTTGATCCGCTCCCCGGCGTACAGGCGCGCGCGCTGTTCCGCAATCCCGCTGACCTCCGCGAGCTCCAGCATGAGCCCGAAGGTCTCATCGTCGATGCCGGTGCGGGAGAAATCGACGAGCAGCCCGTCTTCGTGGCGCGAGTACCGCTCGAAGCGGTCGGGCTCGGTGCGGAGTCGAGCGGCCAGCGTCAGGTCTTTGTTGTTTTTTCGCAACATATCGATCAGTCTCTGGCCCTGCCCGTTACCCTTGTCCATCATTTCCTCCCGGTTCTTGAGCCGCGCCATCGGACCCGCCAATCCATCCCGGCACGGCCGCGGCCGGGACAGCATCGGAGCTGCGGACCGAATGCCCGAATATCCGCTTGATCAAGTCTAATCGGTTGTTTTTAAGACGTATTCTGGACTGGACGGTGGCGAAAATCCGTCCGGCTTCTGCGCCAAAAAAAAACCTCTCCCCAAAGATGAGGAGAGGCAGGCTTTTGGAGTGATGTACCCGTATATCGCGCCCTGCGTCCTTGGCAAACGTTGCAGATTTACCAAGATTGGTTGTAATCATACCACTAAAATCCATAAATGCAAACTCTGATCAAACCGCTGGCACCGGGTGGTTGTCGATGAGCCTGGTGCCGTCACACCACACCGCGGCGACGATTCGCAGATCGCGGTCGGCGGCAGGCGGCTCGCCGAGGTCCTGAGCCCGTCTGACTTGCACATAATCGACTCGCAGGCCGCAGGCTTCAAGGCTCTGACGCGCGTCCCGTTCGATCGCTTCGATGTCACCGGCAGCGTCGGCCACGCGTCGGGCAGCCGCGGCAAGTACGCCATTCAGCCGGGCTGCGGCCTCCCGCCGTGGCCCGTCCAGATAGCGATTGCGGGAACTGAGTGCCAGGCCGTCCGGGCCGCGCACGGTCGGTACCGCCACGACATGCACCGCGAAACCGAGGTCTTCGACCAGTCGGCGCACCACCAGCAGTTGCTGATAGTCCTTTTCCCCGAAAACGGCGAATTCCGGCGCGACAAGGTTTAGCAGGCGCGCCACCACGGTGACGACGCCGTCGAAATGGCCGGGACGCGAGGATCCCTCGAGCTGGCCCGCCAGTGATGGTGCCGCAAGCAGCCGGGTGGCGTCCGCGAGGCCGCGCGGGTAAATGGTCCGATCATCAGGGCAGAACAGGAGGTCGCAGCCCACCCCCTCCAGCAGCCGGCGGTCGGCGTCCAGCGTGCGCGGATAGCGGTCGAAATCCTCGTCCTGGCCGAACTGAATGGGGTTGACGTAGACACTGGTCACCACCCGATCGGCCCGTTTGCGCGCCTCGGCAACCAGGGCGAGGTGCCCTTCGTGCAGGTTCCCCATGGTCGGCACGAGGGCGGTCGAGGCTCCGTCCGCCCGCCACGGCCTCATCGCCGCCCAGAGCTGGTCCCGGGTGACGGCGACGATCATTTCTCGTAGCTGTGTTCTGTGCCGGGGAACGTACCGGCCCTCACGGCCGCGACGTACTGCCCGAAAGCGTCCTGCACGGATTCGGCTCCGGCCATGAAATTGGCCACGAACTTGGGGACCCGGCCGCCGAGGCCCAGCATGTCGTGCATCACCAGTACCTGCCCATCGCAATCCGCGCCGGCTCCGATGCCGATGACCGGCAGATCCAGTTCGGCCGCGACGGCCGCACCGAGCCGCGCGGGCACGCATTCCAGCACCAGCAGCTGGGCACCGCCCGCCTGCAGCGCACGCGCATCGTCCAGCAACCGGGCGGCGGCAGCAGCATCCCTGCCCTGGACCTTGTAGCCGCCAAGCTGATGAACGCTCTGCGGCGTCAGACCGAGATGTCCGCAAACCGGGACACCGCGCGCCGTCAGGTATTCGACCACGCTGACCATCGGCCCGGCCCCCTCGAGTTTGACCATGGCGCAACCGGCCTGCATCAGCGAGACAGCGCTTTCCATCGCCAGGTCGCTTTCGTAGTAGCTGCCGAACGGCAGGTCAGCCACCAGGAACGCCCGCCGCAGACCCCGCGCGACGCAGGAAACGTGATAGGCCACATCGTCGATGGTGACGCCCACCGTATTCGGCTGTCCCTGCACGACCATCCCGAGCGAGTCCCCGACCAGGACGATGTCCACACCGGCGCTGTCCATGGCCTGCGCAAACGTCGCGTCGTAGCAGGTCAGCATCGAGATCTTCTCGCCCGCGTGCTTCATGGCGGATAACTGGTCTATCGTCAAGCTTTTGCTGTTGGTGGTTTTGCTCATATCGCGGGCCTCATAGTCTGACGGGCAGGGGCAGCACGCCGGCCCGCTCTTCCGGGTCGACCCGTGACAGCCAATCCGAGGCGGCCCCCCTGCCCGGAATGACGAAGCCGGGCTCCAGTTCCAGCAAGGGCACCAGCACAAAGGCGCGCCGGTGCATCTCCCGGTGCGGCAATACCAGTTCAGCCGACTCCAGCATCATATCCTCGTAGGTGAGCAGGTCGAGGTCAATGCTGCGCGGACCCCAGCGTTCGCCCGAGCGCCGCCGCCCCAGGCGCTGCTCGACGCCTTGCAGCACGCCCAGAAGTTCCAGCGGCCCCATGTCGGAATCGAGTTCGGCGACTGCATTGACGAAGTCCGGCTGCTCGACGACCCCCCACGGGGGCGAGCGGTAGTTGAGGGAACGGCGCAGGACCGATATCCCGCTGACAGCGTCCATTTCGGCCAGGGCGAGGTCCAGCAGTCTGTCCGAATCCCCGCGGTTCCCGCCCAGAGCGATCCACGCCGTCATGCCAGCCCTCAGCGCGACGAAGACGCCCGCCGGCGATAGCGCCGACGAGGCCGGTCGCGGCCTTCGGGACCTCTGCGGCGAGGGGCCTCCTGCTCCGGCGCCTGCTCCTGGGCCTGCGTCCAGAAATCGCACAAGGGCTTCAGTGACGGGTCCTCGATGGCGCGCAGCAGGAGGAAGTCGTAGCCGGCGCGGAACCGGTCCTCATGCAGCAGCCGCTTCCATCGCTTGCCGCGGGTCTTGGTCATGCGGACCTGCAGCATCCAGATCTGACGCGTCACTGCGCTGAAGCGGCGGGGGATCGAAGTCCGTTGGGCCTGCGCGGCGATGGCATCTTCTGCGGCTCGCATGACGGCGACGTATTCGGAATCACCCTTGTCACGATAACGGCGCGCCCGTTCCTCGACCTGGCTCCAGAGCAGGGTGGCATAGAGGAATGCGGGTGTGACCGGTTTGGACAGGCGCACGCGCTCATCGGTGTTCTCGAGGCCCTCGCGCAGCAACGTCCCCAGTTGGATCTTGCCGGGCCCGCTGCCCCGCGCGAGGCCGGGAAACAGCGTCGCGCTCAGTCCGAACCGTTGCAGCGCTTCCATACTGCGCAGAGCGTGTCCCGTCATGAACAGCTTGCAGGTCTCCTCAAACAGGCGGGCCGGCGGTACGTCCTCCAGCAAGGCGGCGAGCCCCGGAATGGGCCGCGCCGTATCGGGGCCGGGCTCCACGCCCAGTTTGGCGACAAAACGTGCCGCCCGCAGCAGGCGGACCGGATCCTCCCGGTAGCGCATTTCCGGGTCACCAATGAGACGCAGCCGGCGAGCTGCCAGGTCCGCATAACCGCCGACGTAATCGCGGATGTCGCCGCTGACCGGGTCCAACAAAAGCGCGTTGATCGTGAAGTCGCGCCTCAGTGCGTCCTCTTCAACCGTCCCGAAGACATTGTCCCGCAATATGCGCCCGCTTTCGTGCTGACTTTCCTCATCGGTTTTGAACGATGCGCGAAAAGTGGCCACCTCGACCAGCGCGCCCCGGCGCCGGACATGCGCCAGGCGGAATCTGCGCCCGATCAGCCGGCAGCGGGGGAATACGCGCTGCACCTCTTCGGGGGTCGCACCGGTCGCGACATCGAAATCCTTGGGTATTTTTCCCAGCAGGAGATCGCGCACGCTGCCGCCCACGATGAACGCCTCGAATCCGGCCTCCTGGAGCTCGCGGACCACATCGCTCGCGTGCGGGCAGAGTTCCTTGAGCCGAATTCCATGTTCGGCCTGAGAAATGGTGAGAAATGCTTTAATGGCGGACTGACGCTTTGTAACAGGTTGAACGTGAAGGTTGCGCTAGTTTAACATGAGCGACCGGTCTTCTGTCCTCCGACCAGGACACTCGACCGCTCCAGGACGCTCCCTTCGTCTAGCGGTCAGGACGCCGCCCTCTCAAGGCGGAAACACGAGTTCGATTCTCGTAGGGAGCGCCAGTTTTTTCCGGCTGATAGAAAAATGACATTTGTAGTTACCGAAAACTGCATCAAGTGCAAATACACCGACTGCGTCGAAGTCTGCCCGGTGGACTGTTTCCACGAGGGCCCGAATTTTCTGGTTATCGATCCGGAGGAATGCATCGACTGCACGCTGTGCGAGCCGGAATGCCCGGCCGAGGCCATCTATCCTGAGGATGATCTGCCGGCCGGACAGGAGGCCTTTCTGCAGCTGAATGCTGAGCTCTCCCGCCTCTGGCCCGTCATCACCGAGCAGAAGGAACCGCCGGCCGACGCCGAACAATGGGACGGCAAGCCGGGCAAGCTCGAGTTTCTGGAACGCTAGGCGGGGCGTGCGCACCGCTGCACACGCCGTGCGGCGCCAAACAGCTCCTAGCCGAGGCGGTTGCGGATCACCTCCAGCACGTGCTCTGCCGCATCGGGCTCGCAGTCTGTGCCGTCCGCGTACTTGATGTACACGCGCGTCTTTTCGCCGTCCGGCTCGGTGAACGTCTGGTAGGCTCCGCTGTAGTCCTCTGTCTCGTCGCGATTCCAGAAAGCGAGCTTGCTGAAAAAGCCGCTTTCGTCCTCGAAATCCTGATAGTAGTCGAAGCGGTAGACTCCTTTCTCGTCGACCCTGACCCGTTTCATGCCGGCCCGCTGGATGACGAGCCCCAACCGGCGGTGCACGCTGTCCGCCGTGTCATCGACCATCAGGTACAGCCCCTTCACCGACCAGATGAAACTGGAGTTGCCGGTCATTCCCGCCGTGGTACTGGTGATACGCGGCGGCTTCGTGTCCATGGGCATGGCTGAGAGCGGCATGGCCGGCGTCGGGATCGTCAGGGCGCCGCCGGAAGTGGGATTCGAAAACCCCTCGGGAATCTGAAGCGGCTTCAGTTCCGTCGCGCCGTAGTACTCCCGCTTGCGGTTCTCGGAGGAACACGCGCCCAGCAACAGAGCCAGCAGGAGAGTCAGGGTCAGGCAGCGAACTAGGGTCATCGTTACTTTACATCACGGGGCGGCGCTTGCCGCAAGAGTCAGCATTCGGGTATCAATCGCAGGCCCCGCAAGCAGCGCCGCAACC
>JBFFUJ010000051.1:0-11674 GCA_041571375.1 Lysobacterales bacterium
CGAGGCTGCGCGCAAGGCCCGTGAAATGACGCGCCGTAAAGGGGTGCTGGACGTCGCGGGACTACCCGGAAAGCTGGCCGACTGCCAGGAAAAGGACCCGGCCCTTTCCGAGTTGTTCCTGGTTGAGGGTGACTCTGCGGGCGGTTCGGCGAAGCAGGGGAGAAACCGGCGCTACCAGGCGATTTTACCGCTGAAAGGCAAAATCCTGAACGTCGAAAAGGCGCGTTTCGACAAAATGCTGGCTTCTGCCGAGGTCGGAACGTTGATCACCGCCCTCGGCTGCGGGATCGGACGCGACGAGTTCGACCCGGACAAACTTCGCTATCACCGCATCATCATCATGACGGATGCCGATGTCGATGGGTCCCATATCCGGACTTTGTTGCTGACCTTTTTCTATCGGCAGATGCCGGAACTCATCGAACGCGGGCATGTGTACATCGGCCAACCGCCCCTGTACAAGGTCAAACAGGGCAAGCAAGAGCATTATCTCAAAGACGATGCCGAGCTGAACGACTATCTGCTGGCGAGGGCAGTCGACAACGCCGTACTGGTTTTTGACCCGTCCGCGCCGCCGTTGCAGGGCGAAGCGCTCGAGCGCTTGATGAGGGACTACCTTGCCGCGCAACTCGCGACCGAACGTCTCGGCAAGCGGTTCGACCCGGATTTTCTAAGACAACTGGTTGATTATGAGAGGTTTTCCACGGAATGGGACCAAGCTCAGCTGGAGCGTTGGTGCGAGGGCCTCGGTCTTCGCTTGCGAGAAATTGCCCCAGCCAGCGTGCGTTACCGCCTCGAAGCGAGAGAGGGCGAGGAAAGCGCTGAACTGCTGTTGGAAAAGACCACGCACGGCGTCACGGCGGACAGCCGCATTGGCATGGACTTCTTCAGGAGTCCCGAATATCGTCTGATCGGCGCCCTGGCAGATACCCTGCACGGCCTGATTCAGCCGGGCGCGCGCATCGTGCGCGGAAAGGCGGAGCAACCGGTGGACAGTTTCCGCGCAGCGTATGAGTGGCTGATGGCTGAGAGCCGCAAGGGCCGCACCATTCAGCGCTTCAAGGGCCTGGGCGAAATGAACCCCGAGCAGCTCTGGGACACCACGGTCAATCCGGAAACTCGCCGACTGTTGCAGGTGACGATCGAAGACGCGGTGGCCGCCGATCAGATTTTCACCACGCTGATGGGTGACGAGGTCGAACCTCGCCGGGAATTCATCGAGCGAAATGCGCTCGATGCGGCCAATCTGGACGTTTGATCAGCAGGGCGGAACCGCCCCGGTCGTTGAAGTCAGCCGTCTCTGGGCCTGAGCAGCGCTTTCAACGCCTGCATCAACTCCTTGTCGTCATTCAGGGCGGTCGCATTGATGCCCATGCTCTGAGCGACCTCGATGAACTTTCGGCTCGAGCTGTAGAGATGACATTGTGAGGGCGGCAGCGCGTACCGTTTCATGATGTCCGCCAGGGAGGCCTCCCGGTTGCGTCTCTGCGTAAACAGGGAGCGCGGCACGTAATAGACACCATCGATCGTCCCGCCGGCGTCTGCGAGGCGTTTCCTGATACTGGCCGGGCCCAGCAGGGCGTCATCCGGGCCCCCGTGATCCCGCGACCAGTCATCCGGCTGGGGCGCCGTCGCGAGCAGCTGGTGGCCTCTGCGGGTCAGACGGGCGAGCAGCCGAAACAGCCGATCGCCCTGTTTACCCGCGCCGACTCGGAGGATGTCGTCGCGGCTGATCATCAGCAGTACCGGCTCTGCCATGGCCTCAGCCCAATACCGACAGGTCGGCAATCCGGTCAAACAGCGCTTTGAGCCGGGCGAGCAAGGCCAGTCGGTTTGAGCGCAGCGCCGGATCCTCATCCATGACCATCACGGTGTCGAAAAAGTCGTCCACAGGCTCCTTCAGGCGGCTCAGGCTGACCAGGCTGCGGGAATAATCGCGGTCACGCAGCAGTGGCTCGATTTCGCGCTCCAGTTCAGTAACTTCGCCGAAAAGACACTTTTCCTGGTCCAAAATTAGCCGATCTTCGTCGATTTGACTCGAAAAATCCTGTCCGGATTTTCGCAGAATATTGCCGATGCGCTTGTTTGAGGCGGCCAGGCTGGCGGCTGCTGCCTGGCCCATGAAGTGATCGAGCGCCCTCAGCCTCTGGTCCAGATCGGGCAGGCTGTCCCAGCCCGAAGCCACGGCCGAATTGGTCAGTTCGGTGGCAAAACCCTGATCCCGATAGTAGTGATGCAGACGATCGACAATGAACTCCCGGACATCGACCAACAGATCCGGTCCGACTTCGACCTGCGAGGACAGCTCGTTCGCCGCCAGCGCGAGCAGTCGATTCAGTGGCAGGTCAATTTCCGCCTCGAGCAGAATTCGTACCAGTCCCAGCGCGGCACGCCGCAGGGCAAATGGATCTTTGTTGCCGCTGGGGCGCAAACCACTGGCAAATATGCCAACCAGCGTGTCGGCGCGATCGGCGATGCTGACAATTTGACCTGCCGAGCTCCGGGGAATGCCATCGCCGGCATAGGCTGGGGCGTAATGCTCGCCGATGGCCGTCGCCACCTCGTCCGACTCGCCGGAACGCAGCGCGTAATGACGGCCCATCAGGCCCTGCAACTCGGGAAACTCACCGACCATTTGGGTCATCAGGTCGCATTTCGACAGCCGGGCGGCGCGCGCAGAGGGCGTTGGATCAACCCCCAAAACTTCTGCTAACTTTTCGGAAATAGCAGCCATTCGTTTCGATTTGTCGCCAACTGTCCCGATATTTTTTTGAAATACGGCGCGTTCCAGGGCCGGCAGGTACGCGTCGAGGGGCCGCTTTTCATCCTGCTCCAGGAAAAACCGAGCGTCGGCGAGGCGTGGCCGGATAACCCGTTCGTAACCCTCGCGGACGGCCCCCACGTCGGTACTCTCAAGGTTGGCAATGGCTACGAAGCGGCTGCTGACCCGATCCTCGTTGTCGGGATCAGCCACAGGAAAGAACCTCTGGTGGTCCTGCATGCTGGCAATCAGCGCTTCGTGAGGTACCTGAAGGAATTCTTCCTCGAATCGACACTCGACTGCGACAGGCCACTCGACCAGGTTGGTGACCTCGCGCAGCAAACCTTCGTCGATCAGGACATTCGGGTCCGCGGCCGTCAGGGCTTCACGGATTTGGACCTGCCTTTGCGCCGGATTGGCGACGACGTGGGCTCGGAGCAATGCTTCCTCGTAATCCGCAGCGGCCCGGAGATCATGTGGCCCCGGGCTGTGAACGCGGTGGCCTCGCGTAATTCGCCCAGCGGACTGAGCGAACAGCGACCCTTCGAGAACACGCTGGCCGTGCAGCACGACCAGCCAGTGCACAGGCCGCACGAAGCTGAAGTCATGGGCTGCCCAGCGCATGGGCCGCGCCACCGGCAATTGCCGCAAAGTCTGCTCCAGCAGCGGAAACAGCAGCTCATCCAGGCTTTGGCCCGCCTGCTGGATGCGCGCGAGAAGCCACTCACCGCGCTCGTTCTCCATCCGCTCCAACTGGTCAATGTCCAGGCCGACGGAGCGCGCGAAGCCCAGCGCGGCAGGGGTCGGCTCACCGGTTTCGTCAAAGGCCGCGGAGACCGCTGGTCCGCGACGCTCCTCGACACGATCGGTCTGACACGCGGCGACCTGCCGGAACAAAACCGCCAGCCGCCGCGGCGTCGAGAAGGCCCGACTGCCCGCCGTTTCGTAGGACAGGCCCAGTTGTTCCAGCCCGCTGGCCACGCCGTCAAAAAAGGCCTCTCGGAGCTCATCGAGCGACTTCGGAGGAAGCTCCTCGCAACCCAATTCGATCAGCAGGTCGGCAGCGGCCTCGCTTTGTGTCTGGCGATCGTTCACGACTCACCGGCCCGGTCCGGGCGGACTTCGTCCAAAGTACGATTCATGGCCGGAAAACCGAGGGCCTCGCGGCGGGCATAATAGCCTTCGGCCACGCGGCGTGCGAGGTCGCGGACGCGCAGAATGTAACGCTGCCGTTCGGTGACGGAGATGGCGCGCCGGGCGTCGAGCAGATTGAAGGTGTGGGAGGCTTTCAAAACCTGTTCGTACGCCGGTAGCGGCAGGTCGAGATCGACCAGCTTGCGGGCTTCCTGCTCGCAGACGTCGAACCAAGCAAACAGAGCATCCACGTCCGCATGTTCAAAGTTGTACTGCGATTGTTCGACCTCGTTCTGGTGAAACACTTCACCGTAGGTCACGGTGCGCCCTCCGCTTCGCGTCCAGACCAGATCGAACACGCTGTCCACTTTCTGGAGGTACATGGCGAGTCGTTCGGCGCCATAGGTGATCTCGCCCATGACCGGACGGCACTCCAACCCACCGGCCTGCTGGAAATAGGTGAACTGGGTAACTTCCATACCGTTCAGCCACACCTCCCAGCCCAGCCCCCAGGCTCCCAGTGTGGGCGATTCCCAGTTGTCTTCGACAAATCGAATGTCGTGGACCCTCGGATCGATACCGAGCGCCTCGAGCGAGCCGAGGTACAGCTCCTGGAAATCCTCCGGTGAGGGTTTCATTACGACCTGGTATTGATAGTAATGCTGCAGGCGGTTGGGGTTTTCGCCGTAGCGGCCATCCGTCGGCCGCCGGCTCGGCTGCACGTATGCAGCGTTCCAGGGCTCGGGACCTATGGCACGCAGAAATGTGGCGGGGTGAAACGTGCCCGCCCCCACCTCCAGGTCGAGCGGCTGAATGCAAACACAGCCGCGTTCAGACCAGTAGCTCTCGAGTTCTTGTATGAATTCCTGAAAAGTCATGGTGCGTTCGCTGCAATGGCCGCCCTTTCAGGGGCCGCCACGGTGCCTGCCTTTCGATTCAAACGACCTAGTATAGTCGCTGCTTGCGATGGGCTGAAGAATCAATGCGGTTGCCTGCTGAGCTCCTTTCCTGCAATGGTTGACGCAATGCGTGACGGCGCGAGAGCCACAGCAGGGCGCCCGAAATGCAGGCAAACAGGGCGAACTGCAGAGCGACAGGCATCGTGGGCACCACGAGAGCGACGAAACCCATGGCTGAGGCAACGAAACTGATCTGTAACAGGATGAATCTCGGCCAGCTCATTTCGGACAATACCAGGACCGCCGCCAGCAGCCACCAGTGCCAGAACAGGAAGTCGGTCAGCGCAATCAAAAGGCGAATCTCACAGCAGCGATGACCAGCGGCAGGATCGCCCCGATCGCTGAGAACGGCCGAAATCGAAGCCGCGGCGCTGCCCTGCAAGCCGCGAAGACGGTACGATTTGTCCGCACGGTGGCGGTACCTGGAACATCCGAGCCCCTTTTGAGGAATTGCGTCGACCCCGGCGAGCCACGTTATCAGAGTATGCCGCCCGTGTTATGCGCCGAAAGTCACGGCATGCGAGAATCGAGCGATGATGGGCGTTGAACCTAACGAGAACGGATGACCGAGCGCGACAGGCTTTTTGCGGCACCATCAGCCGAAGGGCAGGCTTTCGTGTTCGACGAGCGGGTGGTGCAGGTTTTTCCGGACATGATCAATCGCTCGGTGCCGGGATATGCGCTGATCGTGCCGCTGATGGCCTTGCTGGCGCGGCGCTACGCCCAGGATGGGACCCATCTGTATGACCTCGGCTGTTCTCTCGGTGCCGTCGCGCTTGCCATGAGCGACGTGGTCCAGGCCCAAAACGCCCGGATAATCGCCGTGGACAAGTCGCCGGCCATGATCGCGGAGTTGAAGCGGTTGCTTGCCAGCGGAGCCGCGAGCGGTCGGACGCCGATTGTGCCGCGGTGTGAGGACGTGCTGGCGACCGATATGGAACAGGCGTCGGTCGTGGCAATGAATTTCACGCTGCAGTTCGTCGATCCCGCCCAGCGCTCGGTCCTGATGCGGAAGATCCACGACGGCTTGCTGCCCGGAGGCGCCTTGCTGCTGTCCGAAAAGGTCCGTTTCGAGACCGGGGAGGAAGAGGCGCTGCAAACGGCATGGCACCACGATTTCAAACGGGCCCAGGGGTACTCCGAGCTGGAAATCGCGCGCAAACGCGACGCCCTGGAGAATGTACTGCAAACCGAGACCCTGGCACGGCACCGGCAGCGCCTGCTGGAGGCAGGGTTCAGCCGGGTCTACCAGTGGTTCCAGGGTCTCGGTTTTGTCTCGCTGATTGCGTTGAAGTAGCCGGTTGAAACCCGTTTACGAAGCGCTCCCAGAGTGTTGGCCCGGCAGTGCCTGGTGCGCCGCCGCTGCCGCCCAGGCCGAGACGCGCCTGGCCCGACACCCGCACGGCGACCTGCCGCGCTGGCGCGCTGCATTGGAGGCGCTGCCGCCGGTTGCTCGGGCGGCGCTGCTGGACCGCGACATGCCTGCGCTGGGTGCCGGGGTGGCCGACACGGCCCGTTTGCGCGATGTCCTGATGCGCCTGCATCCCTGGCGCAAGGGTCCGCTGTGCCTGGGTGGCGTCGCTATCGACAGCGAGTGGCGTTCGGACTGGAAATGGCGTCGCGTGGCGCCACTGGTCGAACTCGCGGGCCAGCGGGTGCTCGACATCGGCTGCGGAAACGGTTACTTCGGCTTGCGAATGCTGGCCGCCGGAGCCCGGCTTGTGGTCGGGGTCGATTCGACGCTGCTGTTTGCGATGCAGTGGCTGGCCTGCCGGCACTTCAGTGGTGACTTGCCTAACTTCGTTCTGCCGCTCCGAGCCGAGGAGCTTCCTCCTGGACGGCCACGCTTCGACACGGTTTTCTCCATGGGCGTGCTGTACCACCAACGCGATCCCGTGCGGCATCTGAGGCTGATCCGCAAACTGTTGGGTGAGGATGGAACGCTGGTGCTCGAAACCCTGGTGCTGCCCGAGGACCGGGGCGAGGATTTGCTGGTTCCCCGGAGCCGGTACGCGCGCATGCGCAATGTCTGGTCGGTACCGGGAACCGGACGCCTGACCGCGTGGCTGCGGGAGGCGGGGTATCGGAAGCTGCAGCTTGCTGACGTCTCGACGACCTCCACGGAGGAGCAGAGGACCACCGACTGGATGCGTTTCGAGTCCCTGGAAAGGGCTTTGGATGCGGCGGATCCGTCCCGGACAGTCGAGGGCCATCCCGCACCGGTGCGGGCGGTGGTGGTTGCCACGCGCTGAGTGCGGGCAACCGCGCGCGGCGCGTTCCTACAGGCTTCCAGGCTGCGCGCCCTGTCGGCAGCGGTGACCGTCGTGCACGCTGTGGGCATGACCACGGTGCGCATCGCGAAAACCCTTGCCCTGCTCGGCGCGCTGACGGCAGGGCCCGCCGGCGAGCTCGCATCGGACAGTTACCGCTGCGGGCGCAAGCTGATCCGTTCGGGCGATCCGGCGGCCCATGTCCTGGCCCGCTGCGGGCCGCCCAAGTATCAGGACCGCGGTAGGGAAACCGTGTACCTCGAGGGCCGTCGGCAGGAGCTGGCGGTCGAGCGCTGGTACTACCAGAAAAGCCCGCGCAGCCTGCAGCGGGTGATCCTGCTGCACCGGGGCAAGGTGGTATCGATCGAAATCGGCGATCGATGAGCAGTGGACGGCGGTCTCCGCAGCAGAGGCATTTAGCAATCGGTATCCATGGCCACTTCCGTCCACGGTGCGAGGGCCACGGCTTTCAGTACCCGGCTCCAGGGAAAGAGGGGTCCGGGGTCCCGTTTGCGGCGCACGCGTCGCGCCGGGTCGTCCGAGGCGACCACCTCAGTGGTATCCAGTTGGTCGTGGCCCGCAATGAATTGGAGGCGCGGCAGGCGGCTCCGCAGTTCAAGCAGCAGGCGGATCAGCGCTTCGATCTGATCGTCGGGGTACGGTTCCGACAGGGTTTGCCGCCGCGAGTCGTACCAGTCGGGGTAACGGCCCAGGTTGACAAGCTCGATTCCAATACTGCGTTCGTTGTATTGCCCCGCGTGGTGGGCTATCCGATCAATGGGCGCCCATTCCTCGACAGCGCCATTTCGTTCCAGGTAGTAATGGCCGCTGTTGCCCGTTCCGGACCCCGGGTACAGAATGCGTTCGCCATACGAACGAGCGGCCAGCAAATCGGGCAGCTCCGTGCAGTGGATGACCACCAGGTCGATGCAGCCGGGGAGCCGCTGGTCCAGCCTTGAAATGTAGGGCAGATGGTCTCGACGAACCTCGAGTTCAGTTGCCATTCAGAGCGATCCTGTGATCAGCCCCCGGGGCAAGGGCCCGGTGCGTCTCCATGATCGAGGTGAACGAAGCTGTCGGCATTGGATACCGCGAGCGTCTGCTGGCCGTCATGGCAGACCATCTGCTGTCCGAAGCGCCTTTGCTCCATGGTGTCGGACGCGCAGCCGGCGATGAACAACCCGGTCATCGGCAGGGCGAGCGCCAGCGCCAGGCGTCGTCGTCTCGGGGACAGGGCCATCATCCTTCCTGTAACAGCTTGCGCAGATCGATGATCGCGGCGTTGGCCCGTGCAATGTAATTGGCCATGATCAGGGAGTGGTTGGCGAACAGGCCGAACTGGCTCCCGTTGAGCACCACGGGGCTGTGCAGTGGCGTCTGGGTCGCTTCGAGTTCACGGATGATCTGTCGGAAGCTGACCACGGCGTTCTTCTTGCGCAGCACTTCGTCGAAGTCGGTTTCCATGGCGTGCAGGAAATGCACCAGTGCCCAGGCGCTGCCACGGCTTTCATAAAACACATCGTCGATCTGGGTCCACGGCGTCTTTACCATGAGTACGTCAGGGCTTTCAGTCGATTGTTTCGCCTGTGCATCGCCGGACAGATCCGTATTGAGGCGGACCTGCCCGACGCTGGCCGAGAGACGCTGGGAGAGCGAACCCAGGCGCTTTTCAACGATCGCGAGCCAGTCCGTGAGATTGTCGGCCCGGGCGTAAAACTGTGCCGTCGGTTCGCTGGAGGAGGACAGGCGCGTCAGGTACCGCTCCAGCGCCTCCGAACCCTTGCGATAGCGGCCTTCCGTGTCCGGGGGTATCCAGCGGCCGTTGTCGTAGTGGAACAGGGGATCGGCTTCGGCGAGATCCGGGTCCTCGGTGGACTGGGTCTGCGACCGGCTGAAATCGTTGCGCATCGCCCGCGCCAGGTCGCGGACCTGGGTCAGCACACCAAATTCCCAGTTCGGCACATTGTCCAGCAGCACCCAGGGCGGCAGGATGTCGTTGGACAGGTATCCGCCACGCTTGTTGAGCAGGACGCCGACGGTCTCGATCAACGTCGTGGTGGTGGTGTAGCCGGTCACCACCTGGTGACCGTGATTCTGGGCGTGCAGGGTGGCGCGTCCGGCGGGATTGAACAGGGGAGGTTCATGGTTCAGGAAGAACATCCCGACAAGGCAGAGAGCAACCAGCAGTGACGGCACCGTGATCCACAGGATGCGGGCACGCTGCGATAATTGCGCGTTCATACGGTTCAAGATACCAGATTCGGGCCCGCTTCCCTACTGGCCACGGCGGGGCGCCGGGCCAGGGGTTTCAGCCGGGTTCCGTCAGCGGCCGCAGCGCACTGTGGACCAGGGCGCCGAAGCCCGAGACGTTCTGCGAGGCTGAACCGATGATGGCCGCGGATCCGGCATCGAGGGCGACCAGATAGGCGTCGCCGCCGTCGAGAGCGAACTGTTCGCCGTCGCTCACTGCGGTGTGCGGCATGTAGATCAGGGTGACGAGCCCGCGGTCCGTATTGAGCACCATGTGAACGCCGGAGCCCTCCGGGCTCGGACAGATCTTGATGACGGACACGAGTCCGGCCAGCTCTGGTGTGGCCGTTACCCCGAATTCGGCCAGGGTCTCCTGGATATTGGGGGCCGCGGTACCTGCCTGAGCCAGGGCGAGCATCGCGGCACCGTCATGTCCATAATGCTCGGCGACGTAGTCCTGCACCGTGGCCCAGCCGCTGTTCAGGCGCAGGATCAGAACGGCCGCACCAGCGGCGATCATCAAGCTTGCGGCCATCGCCCAGGCCCGCGGACGGCGCCAGGACCGGCTGCCTTGCTCAGCCAGGGCGAGCAGGTCCCCGGTCAGCTCGGCGGGGACATCAGCGGCCAGCGCGCGCTCGAGCAGATCTTCAAAGCGGTCGGCCTCGGCCGCTGCCGCCCTAGATTCGGGGGTCGAGTCCCGGGCGCGCAAAAAGCCCGGGTCCTGACTGCGCGGTTCCGCACCCAGCATGCGCTTGAATTCAGTAGAGTCCATGGACATTGCCGCTTACCCCATCCTTCTGCACTTTCGACTTCAGCTGCTCCCTCGCTCTGAACAGCTGAGTCATGACTGCGCTCTTGCTCACTCCCAACTGCTCGGCAATTTCCTCGCAGCTGCATCCCAGAACCACCTGCAACAACAGCGGCTCACGGTACTTCGGAGCCAATTCCATGATCTGACGACGCAGCAGGCCGACTTCCGCCCTGTCATCGGGCCCGAGTTCGCTGTAGTCCGGCAACACCACGGAGTCGAGGTCGGTGAACTTCGGCACCTTGCGCTCGAAAGTCCTGGCGTACTCCCGGCGCAGAATCGTTATCAACCAGCTCTTTGCCGCTGAGTTGTCCTTCAGCTGGTCCAGTGCCTTCCAGGCACGCAGATAGGTCTCCTGGACCAGGTCCTTGGCCAGCGCATCGTCGCCGCACAGCCACATGGCAAAGCGGTACAGGTCCGAGCCGTAGTCGCTGGCGAGCCGGTCGAACTTCGAGCGGCGCCCGGATTCAATGCTCATGACCGGAATATCCCGGGAAATATTGCAGACGAAACAACCATGGTGGTCCAGGAATTTGCCGATCCTGCCGGCAGGGTGATGGATTTGGGCGCGGTTTGTGCCATATCGGGTGCTGAACATAGCTTGCCCTGCGGTGGCGGTGCAAGCGCTGCTGGCAGTTGGGCGTCCCGCTGCCGCCCGGGCCGGCCGGAATGGCCAGCTCTGCTGTGACTAATGGCACTTAATCGAAGCGTCAAGCGGGCGCACTCTTTCGCTTGATGCGGGGGGCGCGAAGACTTACCCTTGGGCGTTTACACCCGGTCGACCGGGCGCTACGGACCAGGATACAGCGATGAATTTCGAACAGGCACGGTTCAATATGGTCGAACAGCAGATTCGACCCTGGGAAGTCCTCGACAGCCGGGTGCTGGCCCTGTTGGAGCGCATCCATCGTGAGGACTTCGTACCGGTACGCTATCGCAAGCTCGCCTTCGCCGATCTGGCCATCCCGTTGGATTGTGGCCAGGTCATGATGCGACCGAAAATAGAGGCCAGAATGCTGCAGGCACTGGAGTTGGCCGAGGACGAGACGGTGCTGGAAATCGGCACCGGCAGCGGCTTCATCACGGCCTGCCTGGCCGCGCTGTCGAAAAGGGTGGTCAGCGTGGAACTCTTCCCCGAGCTGCACCGGGAAGCAGCCCTCAAGCTGAAGGACAAGGCCATTGATAACGTGGAATTGTTTGTCGGCGACGCCATGCGTGGCTGGCAGCCGGAGCAGGCGCACGATGTGGTGGTGGTGACCGGCTCGGTGCCCCAGGTCACGGAGGCGTTTCGGGGCTGGGTAAACCCGGGAGGCCGGCTGTTCGTGGTCACCGGAGAGTCGCCGGCCATGGAGGCCCGCCTGATGAGGCGGCTGGATGCGACCGAAAATAGAGGCCAGAATGCTGCAGGCACTGGAGTTGGCCGAGGACGAGACGGTGCTGGAAATCGGCACCGGCAGCGGCTTCATCACGGCCTGCCTGGCCGCGCTGTCGA
>JBFFUJ010000052.1:0-11591 GCA_041571375.1 Lysobacterales bacterium
GCGCGCACGTAATCGGACGCTGCAATGATCGGGCCGGCGCGGTCGCGCAGGCACTCTGTCACCCAGGGAATGCGCGACTCCTGCTCCGGGTTGAGGCGGTTCCAGCGGGCGCAATCCACACCGTCGCGCCTCAATTCGGTGAAACTGGTCGCGCTCCATACATCTGTGGCCACGTTGAAATCCTGCTGCAGGATGCTCGCTGCGGCGACGGCCTCCCTGAGGATGGCGCCCGAGCCGAGCAACTGCACCCGCCTGGGCCCCTCGCCGCCTTCCTGCAGCAAGTACAGCCCCCGCCGGATGCCCTCCTCCGATCCCGCCGGCATGGCCGGGTGGGGATAGTTCTCGTTCTCGACGGTGAGGTAGTAAAAGACGTCCTCGCCTTCCCGGTACATGCGCCGCAGGCCGTCCTGTACGATCACCGCGACTTCATAGGCGAATGTTGGATCGTAGGATACGCAGTTCGGGATCATGCCCGACATCAGGTGACTGTTGCCGTCCTCGTGCTGCAGGCCTTCCCCGTTCAGCGTGGTGCGGCCGGCCGTGCCGCCAACCAGGAAACCGCGCGCGCGCATGTCCCCGGCCGCCCAGGCCAGGTCGCCGATGCGCTGGAACCCGAACATGGAGTAAAAAATGTAGAACGGGATCATCGAAACGCCGTTGCTGGAATAGCTGGTGGCGGCGGCAATCCATGAAGAGATCGCGCCCGCCTCGGTGATGCCCTCCTGCAGGATCTGGCCCTTCTGGTCCTCCTTGTAGAACATCAACTGGTCTGAATCGACCGGCGTGTACAGCTGCCCGATGGAAGAGTAGATGCCGAGCTGACGGAACATGCCCTCCATGCCGAAGGTCCGCGCCTCGTCCGCCACGATGGGCACGATGCGTTCGGCGATGCGCTTGTCACGCAACAGGGTCGTCAGCGTGCGCACGAACGCCATGGTGGTGCTGATCTCGCGTTCCCCGGTGGCTTCCAGCAATTTGCCGAAGGCCTCGAGTTCCGGCACCTCGAGCGGTTCGACCGCGCGCCGCCGCTGGGGGAGAAAACCGCCCAATGCCTCGCGACGCTCCAGCATGTAGCGCACCTCGTCGCTGTCGGCGCCCGGGTGGTAATAGGGGACCTGGTCAAGGTCGTCGTCCGCGATCGGCACGCCGAACCGGTCCCGGAACTGGCGAATGGATTCCGTGTCCATTTTCTTCTGCTGGTGGGTGATGTTCTGGGCCTCGCCCGCCCCGCCCATGCCGTAGCCTTTGACCGTCTTGGCCAGAATCACGGTGGGCAGGCGCTTGTAGCTCATGGCCTCGCTGTAGGCGGCATAGAGCTTGTGCGGGTCATGCCCTCCCCGGTTGAGCCGCCAGATGTCCTGGTCCGTCATCGTCGCCACCATTTCGAGCAATTCCGGGTACTTGCCGAAGAAATGCTCGCGGGTGAACGCGCCGCCCTTGGCCTTGTAAGTCTGGTACTCGCCGTCGACCGCTTCCTCCATGCGTTTGCGCAGCAGGCCATGCTTGTCCTTGGCAAACAGCTTGTCCCAGTAAGAACCCCAGATCACCTTGATGACGTTCCACCCCGCGCCGCGGAACACGCCCTCGAGTTCCTGGATGATCTTGCCATTGCCCCGCACCGGGCCGTCGAGCCGCTGCAGGTTGCAGTTGACCACGAAAATCAGGTTGCTCAGTTTTTCCCGGCCCGCCAGCGAGATGGCGCCCAGCGACTCGGGCTCGTCGGTCTCCCCATCACCGAGGAAACACCAGACCTTGCGGTCCGAGGTATCGGCAATGCCCCGGTCGTGCAGGTACTTCAGAAACCGTGCCTGATAGATCGCCATGATAGGCCCCAGACCCATGGACACCGTAGGGAATTGCCAGAACTCGGGCATCAGCCACGGGTGGGGATAGGAGCTGAGGCCCGACCCTTCGGACTCCTGCCTGAACCGGTCCAGCTGCTCTTCCGTGACCCGGCCCTCGAGGAAGGCACGGGCATAGATCCCCGGCGATGAATGTCCCTGGATGTAGACCAGGTCTCCGCCTCCGGGGTGATCGGGGCCACGAAAGAAATGATTGAAGCCCACGTCGTAGAGCGTCGCAGCGGAGGCAAAGCTGGCGATGTGACCACCCAGTTCGCCGCCGCGCTTGCTGGCACGCACCACGGTGGCCATGGCGTTCCAGCGGATGATCGAGCGGATTCGGTACTCGAGTTCCGTGTTGCCCGGATGGCGGGCGCCCTGCGGCGCCGGAATCGTGTTGATGTATGCCGTGGTGGCGTCGTACGGCAGGTGACCACCGGAACGGCGCGTGTAATCGACCAGCTGCTCGAGCAGGAAGTGGGCCCGCGTCGGGCCTTCCCTTTCGATGACCGCCTGCAGGGACTCCAGCCATTCCTGAGTTTCCTGCGGATCGGTGTCCTGTCTGAGTTTTTCGTCTTTCTGGTTCATCCTGAAACCCCCGAAGCAGCCGGTTCACCGGCACGGTCTCGTTCATATCTCTGCGCATCAACCACTGCGATCGCCGTCATGTTCACCACGCGCCGCACCGTGGCTGAGGGCGTGAGGATGTGCGCCGGCCTGTCGACCCCGAGCAGAATCGGGCCCACCGTGACGCTGCTGCTCAGCATGCGCGCCAGGTTGAAACTGATATGCGCCGCGGCAATGTCCGGCGCAACCAGCAGATTGGCCCGACCCCGGAGCCTCGAACGGGGAAAGACCTGGTCACGCAGAGCCTCGTCGAGGGCCATGTCTGCCGTCATCTCGCCCTCGACCTCGAGCTCAGGGGCCCGCTTCTGCAGCAGGGCCAGTGCCTCCTTCATCCTGGATGCGCTGGGGTCGCTTTCGCTGCCGAAGGCGGAGTGCGACAACAGGGCCACTTTCGGTCTCATGCCGAATATGCGCATTTTGTCCGCAGCCATCAATGTAATCTCGGCCACCTGCTCGGCGGTCGGGCTCGAATTGACGTGGGTATCGCAGACAAAGAGCGTGTTTTCCTCGGACGTCAAAGCGCTCATCGAACCTGCTATCGGAGAGCCCGGACGCAGGCCGATGACGTCCAGTACGTGCCTCAGTTTGTTGCGGTAGCGCCCTACCACGCCCGTTATCATGGCGTCCGCGTCGCCTCGACGCACCATCAGGGCGGCGATGACGGCGGTCCGAGTGCGCACGACGGTCTTCGCGATATCGGGCGAAACCCCGTGGCGCTCCATGATCCGGTGATAGTCGGTCCAGTAGTCGCGATAACGGTCATCCCGCTCGGGATTGACCAACTCGTAGTCCACACCGCGCCGGATGCGCAGTCCGTACTTTTCGATGCGGCGCTCCACCACCTCCGGACGGCCGATGAGGATCGGATGGGCGAGCCCATTGTCGACGATGGACTGGACCGCCCTCAGCACCGTGGGTTCCTCGCCCTCCGCATAGGCCACCCTCTTCGGGCAACGCCGCGCGGAATCGAACACGGGCTTCATCAGCATGCCCGTGCGGTATACGAAGGCATCGAGTGCCTGTCGGTACGCCTCCATGTCCTCTATGGGGCGCCTGGCCACGCCACTGTCCATCGCGGCCTGAGCAACGGCCGGCGCTACGCTGGAGAGCAGACGCGGGTCGAAGGGCCGGGGAATGATGTAGTCCGGCCCGAACTGAAGGGCTTCGTCTTCGTAGGAGAACGCCTCCTTCTGCTGCACTTCCCGGTGGGTCAGTTCGGCCAGGGCCCGGACACAGGCCATCTGCATGGCGTCGTTGATGCAGGTCGCGCACGCATCGAGCGCTCCGCGAAAGATGTATGGGAAACAGAGGACGTTGTTGACCTGGTTCGGGTAGTCCGACCGGCCCGTTGCGATGATGGCATCCGGCGCTGCCGCGCGGGCATCCTCGGGCAGGATCTCAGGGTCCGGGTTCGCCAGCGCCAGAATAATCGGCCGGCCGGCCATGGTGGCCACCATGTCCCGGGTCAGGACACCGCCAACCGAAACCCCCAGGAAGATATCGGCCCCCACGATGGCCTCTTCCAGGGTGCGCATGTCCGTCTCCCGCGCATACGGCAATTTTTCCGGGTCTTCATCCTCGAGCCGGCCCTTGTAAATCAGGCCGGCCCGGTCACAGACCAGGATGTTCTCCCGCCGGACTCCGAGCTTCACGAGCAGATCGAGACAGGCGATACCCGCCGCGCCCGCCCCGGACGCAGTCAGCCTGACCTTGCCGATCTTCTTGCCGACAATCTGCAGTGCATTCAGTACGGCTGCGGCGGTGATGATGGCGGTTCCGTGCTGGTCATCGTGAAAAACGGGGATGCTGAGGCGCTCCTTGAGTGCTTTCTCGATGCGGAACGCGCCCGGCGCCCTGATGTCCTCGAGATTGATGCCGCCGAAGGTCGGCTCCAGAGCCGCGATGATCTCAATCAGTTTGTCCGGGTCCTGTTCACTGATTTCGATGTCGAAAACATCGATGTCGGCGAATTTCTTGAACAGGACGCCCTTGCCCTCCATCACCGGTTTGGCAGCCAGCGGCCCGATGTTGCCGAGGCCCAGAACCGCTGAGCCGTCGGTAATCACGCCGACCAGGTTGCCGCGTGCCGTCACCTCGCGCACGGCCTCGGGGCTTTGATGGATCAGCTCACTGGCCGCGGCCACGCCCGGGGAGTACGCGAGCGAAAGGTCCTGCCGCGTCGTCAGGGGCTTGGTCGGCGCAATCCTGATCTTGCCCGGCCTGGGGTGGCGGTGGTACAGCAGGGCGCTTTCTCGCAGCTTGTCGTTCATCTCAGATAATGCTCGAAATCCGTGTCAGACAGTTCCGTGACCGTGCACTGCCGGGTCAGGTCAAGGATACCGGCCCCGCCGTTTCCCCGAGGTCCAGGGTGGGCTGAAATTCGGAATATCCCTCCTCGTCCAGCCGAATGAAGCGAAGGGTGTTGGTGCCGCCCGATTTTCCCATGCGATCGCCCATGGTCACAATGACCCGGTCCCCGGCGGCGAGAGCGCCAGCCTGCCAGAGTTTCCGCACGGCGGACTGTACAACCAGTTCATCATCGTCGCTCTCCACTTCCTGCCGCACCGGATAGACATCACGGAACATCGACATGCGTCGTCGGCTGTTTTCATTGGGCGAGAAGGCATAGATGGGCACGGCAGACCGCACCCGGGACAACCACTGGGCGGTCGATCCCGATTCGGTCAACGCGATGATGGCCTGAACCGATACGTTCGTGGCCATGAACATCGCGGCCATCGCAATGGCCTGGTCGATGCGCTGGAACCTCACGTTCAGTTGCGTGACGGACCCCTCGCGCTCGAAGTGGCGCTCGGCGCCCAGGCTGATGCGGTTCATTGCCTCGATGACGCGCACCGGATGCTTGCCGATCGCCGTCTCGGCAGACAGCATGACGGCATCGGTCCCATCGATGATCGCATTGGCCACGTCGAGCACCTCGGCGCGCGTGGGGATGGGATTCTCCACCATCGACTGCATCATCTGGGTTGCGGTGGCCACGATCAGGTTGTGCCGCAGCGCGGTGCGAATGATCAGCTTCTGCAGCCCCGGCAACTCCTCGTCACCGATCTCGACGCCGAGGTCGCCGCGCGCCACCATGATCACGTCTGCTGCATCACAGATCTCCTCGAGATTCTGGACGGCCTCGGCACGTTCGATCTTGGCCACCAGGGCGGCTTCACTTCCGGCCTTGCGCAGCAGCCGCCGCGCCCTCAACATGTCGTGCTCATCGCTGACGAAGGAGACCGCCAGGTAATCCACCCCCATTTTTGCCGCCAGGTCGATGTGGGGCAGATCGTCCTCCGCGAGCCCGGCGATGGAAAGTCCACCGCCTTTGAGATTCAGACCCTTGCGGTCCCGCAGGATGCCGCCGTGCTCCACCCGGCAACGCACATTGCGGCCTTCTACGGCTTCAACGGTCATCGAGATCAAGCCGTCGTCCAGGAGCAGGATGTTACCCGGATGTACGTCGGACGGGAGCCCCGCGTAGCTCACGCCCACGCGCTCGTGATTGCCAGGCGTCTTCGCGTCACCGGCATCGAGCGTAAACACGTCGCCGGGCGCCAGCTCCACGCTGCCCCCCTGGAAGCGCTCGACACGGATTTTGGGGCCTTGCAGATCCGCCAGCAATCCGACTTCGCGCCCCAGGCGAGCGGAAACCTCGCGAACCTTCTCCGCACGCCGCATTTGGTCCTCAGTAGAACCATGCGACATGTTGAGGCGGAACACATCGGCGCCCGCTTCGATCATGCGCCCCAGGACGCTGGGATCGTCTGTAGCAGGGCCCAGGGTTGCAATGATCTTGGTGCGGCGCTGGTGCCCAGCCTGGTCTGCAATGTTGATATTCATGGCGCGATTATAGAGGTAATTGGTGACCGCTTCGGCTTGGATTCGCACGCGTGCCGGAACCCAGCGGTTCGGCGCACCGGGCCCGATGGTTGACCGCTTGCCTCAGGGGCTCGCGCGATAGGGATAGAGGTCGTAAACGCGGTTGACGGCTGTGAAAATGGCGTCCCGCAGTTGCTGGGCGACCTTGTCGTTCGCATCGATCACGGCGACGCCCTGCCAGCTGACGCGATGCTGTTCGGCGTCGACCAGGTCGATGAAAACCGATGCTTCCGTGATTTTCTTTGGTCG
The DNA here is from genome assembly GCA_041571375.1 of Lysobacterales bacterium. GTDB lineage: Bacteria > Pseudomonadota > Gammaproteobacteria > Xanthomonadales > SZUA-36 > CALKKN01. The sequence goes on from JBFFUJ010000052.1 coordinate 6,606, forward strand.
CGACCCCACGCCGACGCCAACCCCCAGGGCCGAACCATACTGGGCACCACCCGGCTGGGCATAGTAGGCACCGCTCATGTATGGCGTGGTATGGGATGTCATCCGCACCTTGTCGTCGACGCGAAAGGTAACGTTGATGAGCAAGTCGGGCTCCGGCGCCACCCGGTAGCCCCGCTGTCTCATTTCACGGCCTATGGCCTCACGGAACAGTTCGCCGTAGACCGGCGAGTTGTAGCCGCCCTCGATGCCCATGGGCTCGAAGAAATTGTAGCTGCGGTAGACGCTGAAATCGGCCCCGGGGTCCTCGTCGCTGCGCACTGTCAAACCCGAGGCACAGCCGGCCGCTGCAATGGCGCAGCCAATCATCAGGACGGCGGCCAGCAGGGGCCCGAGCGCTGAAGCCGCTACGCGGCCCCCGGCGCGCGACGCGAGCGACTCGATCATTGCGCGGCAGGAGCCGGCACGGGATAGGCGTCGAATACCTTGTTGACCGTGTTCCGCACGGTCTCACGCATTTGTTCCTGCATCTTGTCCGTTACCGTGAAGGTCGCAACGCCCTGCCACACCATGCGGTGGTTGCTGGTGTCGACCATGTCGATGTAGACGTTGGCTTCCGTGTACTGGTGAACCGTGGTGCGCGTGGTGGTGGGATAGCCCCAGGGGCTGCCCCAGTAGCCATAGCCCGGATGGCCATAGTAACCGCCGTGCAGGTAGGGATCCTGGTAGGTGTTGACCTTGACCTTGTCCTCCGCCCCGATCGATACGTTGATCCGCAACTGAGGGTCTTCGGACATGCGGTATCCGCGCGCATTCATCTGGCCGCCGATGGCATCCCGGAAATGCTGACCGAGCAGGCTGGAATAATTCTCGCCCTCGACCCCCATCTGATTGAAGAACCCGTAGGTCTGATACCGGCTCATGTCAACCCCGGGATCCGTATCGCTTCGCACTTTTACGCTGGGTGCGCAGGCACTCAGCAAAAGGCCGGCCAGAGCTAACGCCAGGACCAGGCGCAAAGGAACTCTGCATCGAGCGGGATTGGCATTCATAGGTAACTCCATTGAGGTCATTGCGCGATATCCTACCAGCCGACGAGTCCGGGGGCACGCGCCGCGGCCGGGCCCGACCGCGCCGATGCGGCAAGGGTCCCGAGGCCGGCCGTCAACCGGCCACGGCCTCCAGCGCCGCCACCGCCGGCAAAGTCTTGCCCTCGACGAATTCCAGGAATGCGCCGCCACCGGTCGAGATGTAGCTGATGGCGTCGGTCACGCCGAATTCGTCGATTGCCGCCAGCGTATCGCCCCCGCCGGCAATGCTGTACGCATCGGACCGCTCGACGGCTTCGGCCACCGCGCGTGTGCCGGCTGCAAAATGGGGAAACTCGAACACGCCGACCGGGCCATTCCAGATGATCGTGTCGGCGCCGGCAATAATCTCCGAGTACTCGACGGCGGTCAGCGGGCCGATATCGAGAATCATCTCGTCGTCGTTCACCTCATCGATGTTACGGACCAGGGGTTTCGCATCCGCCGTGAAACTGCGCCCGACGACTACATCCCGAGGAATCGGAATCGAGCCGCCACTGGCATGCGCTGCCTGGATCAGGCGCTGGGCCTCATGAATCAGATCCGGCTCATAGAGGGATTTACCGACATTGTGGCCGGAAGCGGCAATGAAGGTATTGGCGATACCGCCGCCTACAATCAGTTCGTCGACCTTTTCCAGCAGGGTTTCGAGCACGCTGAGCTTGGTCGAGACCTTGGATCCTCCGACGATCGCGAGCATGGGCCGTTCCGGGTTTTCGAGGGCCCGGCCGAGCGCATCGAGCTCGCGGCTCAGCAGCGGGCCGGCGCAGGCAACGGGCGCCCGGCGGATCACACCCTCGGTCGACGCCTGCGCACGGTGAGCCGTGCCGAATGCATCCATGACGAAAATATCGCAATTTTCAGCCATGCGCTGCGCGAGGTCGGCGGCGTTCGATTTTTCGCCACGGTTGAAGCGCACGTTTTCGCACAGCACCACTTCACCGGGATGGACCTCGACGCCATCGAGCCAATCGCGCTCGAGACGGACGGGCTGCCCGAGAAGTTCGGACAAGCGGTCGGCCACTGGCCGCAGCGAGAACTGCGGATCGAATTCACCTTCGACCGGCCGCCCGAGGTGGGACAGCAGCATCACCGCCGCGCCCCTCCGCAGAGCCATCTGAACGGTGGGCAGAGCCGCCCGGATGCGGACATCGGAGCTCACCCGGCCGTTGCTGACCGGGACGTTCAGATCCTGCCGGATCATGACCCGCTTGCCGGCCAGATCCAGGTTCTCCATGCGCAGGTAGTTCACGGTTTCCTCAGGTATTCACCAAAGCGATCGTGGTATCCAGCATTCGGTTGCTGAAGCCCCACTCGTTGTCATACCAGCTAAGCACCTTCACCAGCTTGCCTTCCATGACCCGGGTCAGCCCGGCGTCGAAAATGGAGGAGCGGGGATCGTGGTTGAAGTCGATGGAAACCAGCGGCCTGTCGTTGTACCCGAGAATGCCCTTCATCGGGCCGTCCGCGGCAGCTTTCACAACTGCGTTCACCTCGTCGATGGTCGTGGCCCGGCTGGCGACGAAGGTGAGGTCGACGACCGATACATTGATGGTGGGCACCCGCATCGAGAACCCGTCCAGCTTGCCGTTGAGCTCCGGAAGGACGAGACCTACCGCCGCAGCCGCACCGGTCTTGGTCGGAATCTGACTCATCGTGGCCGAGCGGGCGCGGCGCAGGTCCTTGTGAAATACGTCGGTCAGCACCTGATCGTTGGTATAGGCGTGGATGGTCGTCATCAGGCCGCTTTCGATGCCAATCCCCGCGTGCAGCGCTTTCGCCAGCGGGGCGAGGCAGTTGGTGGTGCAGGACGCGTTCGAGATGACCTGGTCCGTGGGTCTCAGGCTGTCGTGATTGACGCCGTAAACGATGGTGTTGTCCACATCCTGCCCGGGCGCCGAGATGATGACCTTGCTGGCCCCGGCTGCGAGGTGCTTGCCTGCGGTTTCCTTGCTGCGGAACAGCCCGGTACATTCGTAAACGACCTCGACCCCCAGTTCGGACCAGGGCAGCCTGGCCGGATCGCGCTCGGCAAAGACCTTCACGCGCGCGCCGTTGACGACGAGGTCCCCGCCGTCGACCTCCACCTGGCCGGGAAACCGGCCGTGGGCCGTATCGAACTGGGTGAGATGCGCGTTGGTGTTCGCATCACCCAGGTCGTTGATGGCCACGATCTCGATTTCCCCGGTGCGGCCATACTCGTGCAAGGCACGCATGATGTTCCGCCCGATCCGGCCATACCCGTTGATTGCTACCTTGATTGGCATCGTATTTCTCCTTCTAACCTCAATACTTGGTTCAATTAGTGGCCGCGAGCAGGTCGCGGACGGCCCGGCTGACCTTCTCCGCCGTCAGCCCGTAGTGTTCGAACAAAGCTTTGGCCGGGGCAGAGGCGCCGAAACGGTCCACCCCAATGACCTTGCCCTTGTCACCAACCATTCCGGACCAGCACCCGGTGACGCCGGCCTCCACCGCCACGCGCAACCGCAGCGCGGGGGGCAGGACGGCGTCCCGATAAGCCTGATCCTGCTGCATGAAGAGCCCGGGATTCGGCATCGAGACCACGCAGACCTCGATCCCGGTCGCGGACAGTTCTTCTGCAGCCTCCATGGCCAGGGCAACTTCCGAACCGCTGGCCAGGATCAGAGCCTTGGCCGCGCTTGCGTTGCCTCTCAGGACATAGCCGCCGCGGGCGACGTTTTCAAGCTGCTCGGCGGATCGCTGTTGGTGGGGCAGCCCCTGGCGGGTGAACACCAGGGCGCTCGGTGCGCGCTGGCTCTCGATGGCCGCCTTCCACGCCACCGCCGATTCCACCGTGTCACAGGGCCGCCAGACCTGCAGATTGGGGATCAGGCGCAGGCTGGCCAGCTGCTCGACCGGTTGGTGGGTCGGACCGTCTTCGCCGAGACCAATGGAATCGTGCGTATACACGTGGATGTTGCGCACGCCCAGCAGGGCCGACATGCGGACGGCATTCCGAGCGTAGTCCGAAAACACCAGGAACGTGGCGTTGTACGGAATGAACCCTCCGTGCAGGGCCAGGCCGTTGCAGATGGCCGTCATGCCGAATTCCCGCACCCCGAAGTAGATGTAGTTGCCGTCCGGCGCGCCCTCATTGACGTCGACGCTCCCCGACCAGATGGTGTTGTTGGAACCGGCGAGGTCAGCCGATCCCCCGATCAGTTCGGGCAGCAGTGGGCCGAAGGCATTGAGCGCAATCTGCGATGATTTGCGGGTCGCCACATCACCCCCCGCAGACTGCAGATCGCCGATCACCTGTCCTGCGCGATCGGCCCAGTCCGTCGGCAACTCCCCAGCCAACCGGCGCTCGAATTCTTCAGCGAGTCCGGCGTATTCAGCCCGATAAGCCTCGAAGCGTGTCTGCCAATCGGCCTCCCCAGCAGCCCCCGGTTCCCGCGCATTCCACGCCGCTGCGATATCGGCTGGAATCTCGAAGGGTGGCTGCGACCAGCCAAGATGATCGCGGGCCGCTGCGACTTCCTCGGCGCCAAGGGGCGCGCCATGCGTTGCTTCCGAGCCCTGTTTGTTGGGCGCCCCGTAACCGATCACGGTTTGCGCGCAAATCAGCGTCGGGCGCTCCTGCTCGGCCCGGGCGGTGTCTATGGCCTGCTGGATCTCCACCGGATCATGCCCGTTGACGCCGCGGATCACCTGCCACCCGTACGCCTCGAAACGAGCGGCCGTATCGTCGGTGAACCATCCTTCCACGTGGCCGTCTATTGAAATACCGTTGTCGTCCCAGAAAGCGATCAGTTTGCCCAGGCCGAACCGGCCGGCAAGCGAGCAGGCTTCGTGCGACACGCCCTCCATCAGGCAGCCGTCGCCGAGGAAGACCCAGGTGAAGTGATCGACGATCCGATGCCCTCCGCGATTGAAGCGA
>JBFFUJ010000053.1:0-11522 GCA_041571375.1 Lysobacterales bacterium
GCCGGCCGCGCTGCTGGCCGAGTGGTGCGGTGCGCGAAAAGTGCGGACGCGCCAGCGGCTCAGATCCAGCCCCGGCCGGCTGATGGAGGCGACGGCCGCGCTGGCCAGTGCTTCCTGCCGCGTCAGCTGCGGCAGGATACCCGGCAGACGTGAAGCCAGCATGGTCTTGCCCGTGCCGGGCGGCCCGCTGAACAGCAGGTTGTGGCTGCCTGCTGCCGCGACTTCGAGTGCCCTGCGGGCATTCGCCTGTCCGAACACGTCGGCGAGATCCCCGTGCCGGGGCCGCGATCCCGGAGACCGAGCGCGGTCTTCGGTCGGCGCCTGCTTACCGATGCGGGCCGCCTTCAGGGGTTCCTGCCCCTGCAGCCAGGACACGACGGCCGGCAGGCTGGCGGCCCCGTATTGGCAACCCCCTCCCGCCAGTGCCGCTTCCGGGCCATTCGCCCCGGGAACAACCAGATCGTGGCCCGCACGCCGGGCCGCGATCGCCACCGGCAACACGCCGCTCACTGCGCTCAGCCCCCCTCCGAGGGAAAGCTCGCCGATGAATTCGCACCGCTCCAGTCGCTGCGGATCGAGTTGCGCGGTAGCGGCCAGGATTCCGAGAGCGATCGGCAGGTCGAAGCGGCTTCCCTCCTTGGGCAGGTCCGCCGGCGCGAGTGAGATCGTGATGTGGCCCGGCGGGAAGGAGAAACCGCAGGTCAGCAGGGCTGCCTTGACGCGGTCCTTGGCCTCGCGCACTGCGGTTTCCGGTAAGCCCACCATGGACAGCCGCGGCAGTCCGCCACCGGCGTGCACCTCGACGGTCACCAGCGGGGCGTCCACGCCGATGCTCGCGCGGCTGAATACCCGGGCGAGGTTCATTTACGGGATAGTGAGGCGGTGTGCCGTGGCAGGATGCGGGCGATCCCCGCTGTGGCGCGTGGGAAAACGGCGCCTGTTTCAGTCGGACTGCAGTTCGTCCAGCCGGCTCTCCAGGTCGGCGAGTTTCGCTCGCGCCTCCTCGAGCAGCTGCATGCTGGATTCGAATTCCTCCCTCGTGACGAGGTTCATACGCTCAAACGCGGTAGTCAGAACAGCGCGAAAACGGCGCTCGAATTCCTCCCGGGTCTGATTCAGGCCGGGCGGCAGCGTTTCACTCAGCTTGCGGGTCAGTTCGTCGATCGATTTGAGGTCGAGCATGTCTACGCACCCCGGCGATTTCGCTCATGGCTTGCGGCTTGATTATGCTCGTTTTAAAGTCCGGTGATCTACCCCAGGACAGGAATTGCCCATGAAAATGATCACCGCGATCATCAAGCCATTCAAACTCGACGACGTGCGGGACGCGATTGCAGAGGTCGGAATCCAGGGCATGACGGTAACGGAAGTTCGCGGTTTCGGTCGTCAGAAGGGCCATACCGAGCTTTATCGGGGCGCCGAGTACGTGGTGGACTTTCTACCCAAGCTGAAGCTCGAGGTGGCCGTCCCGGACGACCGCGTAGAGGCGGTTGTCGAGGCCATAGCAGATTCCGCGGCGTCGGGACGAATCGGAGACGGCAAGATCTTCGTGCACAGCCTGGATCAGGCCATCCGGATCCGAACCGGTGAAGAGGGCGACCAGGCGCTCTGACCACCCCCGTCGCGGGAATTTTTGCCGCCCGCGAAACTAATTGCGGCTTTGAGACGTCTATTTACTAACACGGCAGGGGAGAACCACGGGGCGCGCCCGGCTTGATCATGACTGAACGGCTATCCTTTCTCTCGGCTACCTGGGCCGAACTCAACCGTCGCAAGGTGCTGCGCACCGTCGGCGGTTACGCGGTGGGCGTCTTCGTTCTGCTGCAGCTGATGGACGCCGCCTTCGAACCGTTACGGTTACCCGACTGGTTGCCCACACTGGTGGTGGTGCTCCTCATCCTCGGGTTTCCGCTGGTGTTCCTGCTCGCATGGCATCTGGAAGTGCGTGCCGACGGCATCCACCGAACGACCGGCGAAGGACTCCTGTCGCGCTCACAGAGCGCTGTTCTGTTCAGCCTGATGCTGCTGGCCACGGCCGGATTGTCAGCGGTTTTCTACGACTACTACTCGGGCGTCTTCGACGGATCCGGCAGTACCGCGCCGGATATGGGACGGAATTTTTCTGCGCCCCAGAACTCGATTGCAGTGCTGCCGTTCGCGGATCTCTCGCCGGGTAGCGACCAGGGACACATGGCGGACGGAATTGCCGAGGAAATCCTCAACCTGCTGGCCCAGGTCGACGGGCTCCGGGTGGCCGCTCGGACGTCGTCTTTCGCTTTTCGCGACAGCGTGGAGGACATACGCAAGATCGGTCGCGTGCTCAACGTCAGGACGATTCTGGAAGGCAGCGTGCGCACCTCCGGTGACCGCATCCGGCTTACGGCTCAGCTGATCAATGTCGAAGACGGCTACCACATCTGGTCGAATTTCTACGACCGCGAGATGGATGACGTCTTCGAGATTCAGGACGAGGTCGCCAGCAACATCGCCGATGCTCTGGTGGAGTCCTTCGAGGGCCTGCAGACCAAACCGGCGGCGCGCACCGACAGCGTGGCCGCGGCCCAGGCGTACCGCACCGGTCGGTTGCACTGGTGGCGGCGCACTCCGACCGAACTGCAGAAAGCCATCGAGACGTTTGCGAACGCGCTCGAGCACGACGCCCGGTTCGCGCCCGCATACGCCGCCATGGCCGACAGCTGGCTGCTCCTGTCACTCTATGGCAATGTCACCACGGTCAAGGCGATCGAGAAGGCCCAGGCCATGATCGACAAGGCGCTGGCCATCGACCCCGAATCGGCCGAAGCGTTCGGTGCGCTGGGGCTGGCCCGGTGGCAGATCGGCCAGCTCGATGCTGCCGAGTCTGCCCTGCGCCACGCCATGGATCTCAACGAGGACTATATTCCGGCCCAGCTCTGGCTGGCGGGCGTCCTGGGAGAGGAGGGTCGCTTCCCGGAGGAGCATCTCGTTCTGAAAAATGCGATGAACCGCGACCCGCTGAATGAACTGCTGCTCGTGAATCACGCGGCCAACCTGTCCATACGGGGGGAGTGGGCGAGCGGCAAGGAGGTGATTCGCGAAGTGCTGGACCTGCACCCGGATTCCACCATGCTGCTGCGGACGCTCGCCAAGCTCGAGTTGTGGAACGGCAACCTGGTCGAAGGCTGGAAGTGGGCCCGGAAGGCGTATGATCTCGAGCCCAACAACCCGGAGGAAATAGCCGCCCTGGCGCGCACGTGGTTGATCCTGGGCGACCCCGAGCGGGCCGACGGGCTGATCCGGGAGGGATTGAGAACCTCGGGACAGAATGCCACCCTGCTGAACGAGCACTGGATGACGCTGGTGGTAGCGCGCCGCTACGAGGAGGCCGAAGCGCTGGTCAAGGAGACGAAAAAGCAGTCCGGCGCGGACTTGCCGCCAACACTGGAGCGGCATTTCAATTTCCAGCTCGGAATGATCGCGCTGATTCAGGAGCAATACCCCCGGGCCCACCGGTTGCTGCTGGCAGCCGTCAATGAGGAGGACCAGTTGGCCTACAGCGGTGACGACGTGTGGGTCTTGACCCTGGCGGCGCTCGCTGCCGAGCGGGTCGGTGAAGCGGAGCAGGCCGCTGAGCTCCTCGACAATGCGGAGCGCAGGATGCGGCGCGGTCGATTGAACGGTGTGGACGATCCCGGAATCGTCTACAACGAGGCGGTCCTGCTGGCAATGCGCGACGAGCCAGCCAGAGCCCTGTTTAAGCTCCAGGAGGCCTACGACAAGGGTTTTCGCGAGGCGTGGGCGCTGGAGATCGACGGCCGCCTGGGGCCACTGCGGGACAGTCCGGAATTCATCGCGCTGAAACACCGCATACAGGATGACCTCGCGGCCGCGCGCCTGGAGATCGAGTCCCTGCTGCTAGCGGTTCTCTGATCACACGCCGGCGAAACGTGAGGCATCGCCGATCCAACGCCTGATCAGCCGGTCGACCAGTCCTTCGTTCTCTGCCAGCAATTGTTCTGCGACCTGCGGAATGCGGTTGAGCAGATGGCTGTCGCGGGCGAGGTCGGCGACGCGGAACTGCAGCATGCCGGTCTGACGCGTGCCGAGCACTTCGCCCGGTCCGCGCAGTTCGAGATCCTTCTCTGCGATGCGGAAGCCGTCACAGGTCTCCCGCAGGATATTCAAACGCTCCCTGGCCAGGTGGCCGATCGGCGGGCTGTACAGCAGGACACAGGAGGCCTCCTGGCCGCCGCGCCCGACGCGTCCGCGAAGCTGGTGCAGCTGGGCAAGGCCGAGGCGCTCGGCGTTCTCAATGATCATCAGTGAGGCGTTGGGGACGTCGACCCCGACTTCTATGACGGTGGTCGCAACCAGCAAATGGAGCTCCCCCTGCTTGAATCGTGCCATGGTTTCCTGTTTCTCGGCGGGTTTCATGCGCCCGTGCACGAGCCCTATGGAGATTCCCGTGAGGCGGCTCCCGAGTTCGTTCGCGACCTCTGCGGCCGCCTGGGCCTCGATGGCGTCGGATTCCTCGATCAGCGTACAGACCCAATACGCCTGGCGTCCCTCGGCGCAGGCGCTGGCGACGCGGGAGATGACTTCGCCGCGCCGCTCGTTCGAGACCACCACCGTGGTCACTGGTTTGCGTCCCGGCGGCAATTCATCGATGACCGAGGTTTCCAACCCCGCATAGGCCGTCATCGCGAGCGTGCGCGGAATCGGCGTCGCCGTCATGATGAGTTGGTGCGCGTGCGGGGCATCGGCGCCCGCCTTGTCGAGCAGCGCGAGACGCTGATGGACCCCGAAGCGATGCTGCTCATCGACAATAGCGAGCCCCAGACGCGCAAAACGGACGCCTTCCTGCATCAGGGCATGCGTCCCGATGACGTGCGGGGCGCCCTCCGCGATGGCCCTGAGCGCTTCGTTACGGGCCTTGCCGGTGACCTTGCTGCTGAGCCACGTGGGCCGGATCCCCAACGGCTCGAACCAGTCGCTGAAACTCCGCAGGTGCTGCTCCGCCAGTAACTCGGTCGGGGCCATGATGGCCACCTGATGGTCGTTACCGATCGCCCGCAGCGCGGCGATGGCCGCCACCACGGTCTTGCCGGAACCGACATCCCCCTGCACCAGCCGCTGCATCGGGTGGGGCCGTGCCAGGTCCTGCTGGATTTCGCGCACGACGCGGCCCTGCGCCTGCGTCAGCTCGAATGGCAGGCCGCGCTGAAATTCGGCCTCCGGCAGGCCGGCCTCCGCCATCACCGGGGCGGGGAAAGCCCTCTGCCTTCGATGCATCCGCTGCATGCTCAGGTTGTGGGCCAGCAATTCCTCGAGCGCGAGCCGCTGCTGGGCGGGATGGCGCCGCTCGACCAGGGCCGCAACGTCCGCCCCGGGTGGCGGCCGGTGGATCGTGGTGAGGGCCGACACCAGGGATGGAATGCGCAGGTCGCCCCTCAGGCCAGCGGGCAACAGTTCATCCAGTTGCAGCCGCCCGGCACCGAGTAGTGCGAGCGCCTGGTCAGTCAGAGAAATCCAGTTGGCCTGGCCGAGGCCCTCCGTGGATGGATAGACGGGCGTGAGCCGGTCCGGCAGTGCCTCATCCTGTTCACGGAGAATTCGCCGGTAACTGGGATGGACCATTTCCAGGCCGTTGAATCCGGCACGCACTTCGCCGTAGCAACGCAGCCTCGTGCCCCGGGACAGCTGCTTCTTTTGCGCAGCGCGGAAGTGAAAGAACCGCAGGGTCAGCCTGCCGGTTCCGTCGGCGAGCATTACAACCAGCATGGTTCGCCGACCACGAACGATGGCCGAGTGCTCGACCGTTCCCTCGATCTGGACGCGAACCCCGGGAATCAGGCCGCCAATCGGGTCCACGCGCGTGCGGTCCTCGTAACGCAGCGGCAGATGGAAGAGCAGGTCCTCGACCCGATGGATGCCGAATTGCTCCAGGATCGCTTCGAGGCGCGGTCCGACGCCCCGCAGGTCCCTGAGTTCAAAGGCCAAGAATGGCTTCCACTTCCACCGCAGCGCCCAGCGGCAACCCCGCGACTTCAATCGTGGCGCGGGCCGGGTAGGGTGGGGTGAAGACGTCCGCCATGATCTCGTTGATCGTGGCGAATTGTCCCAGGTCGGTCAGGTAAATGACCAGCTTGACGATGCCGTGCAGATCGCCGCCGGCCGCCTGGCAGACGGCTGTCAGGTTGGCAAACACCTGGCGCGCCTGTGCCCCGACGTCCTCGCTGACGAGTTTGCCGGTGGCCGGGTCGAGAGCGATCTGGCCGGAGAGAAAAACAAGGTTTCCGTACCGGACAGCCTGGGAATATGGCCCGACGGCCCCGGGCGCCGAGGCGGTCTCGATGATTTCTTTGCTCATGATGCGTCCTCCGTCAGTTCAGCCCGCGCGGCTGACGCGCAGTACGTTGGCATTCCGCCTGAGTCGGCGGAGCACTCTGGCCATGTGGTCCCGATCCCGCACACTCAGGGTGAATAGCAGGGTCGCGGTCTCGGGGTTGGCTTCCGGCTGGGCCACGCGTTCGATGTTGCTGCCGGCCTCTCCGATGCTGGTGGATATGCTGGCCAGCACGCCCGGTGTATTGCGCGCGATGATGCGCATGGCCACCGGGAACATGCCCTTGGTGATCGGCGCCCAGCTGACATCGACGCAGCGGTCCGGGTGCTTGCGGAATTCCCGCACATTACTGCACTGCACCCGATGCACCACCAGACCTTTATCGGTCGACACGTAAGCCATGATCTTGTCCCCGGGTACGGGCAGACAGCAGGCGCCGAAGCTCAGGGCGCTGCCCTCTGACCCTGCGATGGTTATCGCCTCACCCGCGTCTGCCAGGCCCAGCCCCTTGTCGGTCTCGGGCGCCAGTTTCGCGGCCACCAGGCTGGCCAGCGTATTGCCCAGGGCCAGATCGTTGAACAGATCTTCCTGGCGCCTGAAATGGTTTTCCTTCAGGTATAGGCGCCAGGTTCCTTCCGGTACCTGCTCGATCGAACTGCCGCGGTCATTGAGCGCCCTTTCCAGCAGCTGCATGCCAAGTGCCACGGTGTCCTCCTGACGCAGGCTCTTTAGGTAGTGACGAATGGCTGTCCGGGCTCGCGCGGTCGCGGCGAATTCCAGCCACTGCGGCTGGGGCTGGACGCTGGGGTCAGTGACGATTTTTACGGTCTGACCATTGGCCAGACGAGTTGACAGCGGGACCTCGGCGTTGTCCACCAGGGCTTTCGCCGTGTGGTTGCCGACATCCGTGTGGATCGCGTAGGCAAAGTCCAGTGCGGTGGCGTTCTGGCGCAGGTCGATGATCTTGCCCTTGGGGGTGAAGACGAAGATCTCGTCCGGAAACAGGTCGGACTTGGCATGGTCGAGAAACTCGAGCGAGTCGGCCGTGTGGCGTTGCACGTCCATCAACCGCATCAACCATTCGCGCGCGCGGACTTCGGCGGTTCCCGCGGTTGCCTCGCCCGCTGCCGCGTCCGCCTTGTTCTGCCAGTGCGCGGCAGCGCCCTTGCTCGCCATCAGGTCCATATCCTCGGTGCGGATCTGAATTTCGATGGGAAGGCCGAAGGGGCTGTTGAGAATCGTATGCAGAGACTGGTAGCCGTTGGCCTTGGGCAGCGCGATGTAGTCCTTGAACCGGCCGGGCTTGGGCGGGTAGAGGGTGTGCACGGCACCGAGGGCCAGGTAACACTGCGCCTCGGTGCGCGTGATGATTCGGAACGCAAAGAAGTCGGTCACCTCGCGGAAGGACAGATCCTTGTCCAGCATTTTCTGATAGATGCTGTAGGGCGACTTCTGGCGACCCTTGATCCGGCAGGGCACCCCCGCTTCCGCCATCCTCGACCGGAGCACGTTGAGGATCGTGCTGACCACTTCCTGCCGATTGCCGGTCGTCGCCTCGAGGTGTTTCGTGATCGTGCGGTGCCGCCACGGATAGAGATTGGCGAAACCCATGTCCTCCAGTTCGTGCTTCATGCTGTTCATGCCGAGCCGGTCGGCGATAGGCGCGTAGATATCGAGCGTTTCACGCGCGATGCGCCGACGCGATACCGCCGTCATGCTGCTCAGGGTTCGCATGTTGTGCAGTCGATCCGCCAGCTTGATGAAAATCACGCGCAGGTCGAGCGACATCGCCAGCATGAGTTTGCGAAAACTCTCGGCGTCGGCCTGCATGCGCGTACGGAACTTCATCTTGTCCAGCTTGGTGACGCCTTCGACCAGGTCGGCAATTTCCTCGCCGAAGCCGGCGCGGATCTCATCCCAGGTCAACGGGGTGTCTTCGATCGTATCGTGCAGGATCGCGGCCGCGATGCTCTCGTGATCCATGCGCATGTTGGCGAGGATCTGAGCCACCGCAACCGGGTGGAGTATGTACGGTTCGCCGGTCTTGCGCGTCTGCCCACGATGAGCGGCTTCGCCGGTCTCGTAGGCCTTGAGGATCAGGGCGACCCGGTCGGGTTCCAGATAGGTGTTGAGCAGATCCCTGAGCTTCAGGACAGCATCCGGATACTCCGTGACGGCTTGCATCGGCATGGTTCCGGGCCTGTCGATGTCAGGGACTCCGTGGTCAGGGTGCGAAGTCTTCTTCCTCGAGGGACGACTCGAACGCTTCGGCGGCTTCAATCTCGGCCTGGATCACGTCCACGCTCTCGGGGTCAAGCAGGCCTTCGGCGATCTCGCGCAAAGCGATCACCGTCGGTTTGTCGTTCTGCTCTTCAACCATGGGCTCGGCGCCATTGGAAATCTGGCGTGCGCGCTTGGTCGCGGTCAAAACCATTTCAAAACGGTTGTCAATCTTCTGCAGGCAGTCTTCTACGGTAATACGGGCCATGGGTGTCTTTCCAAATAATCAGCAATCTGCTTATGGTCCGGGATTCAGATTCCCCGGGTCGAACCGTTAATAATATCGATTTTCAAGCAGTTCTGCCAGAAGTTGCCGACTCCGTTCGCCTCGCTCGTCGCGCCGGGGCCGGCCGGTACGGATAATGGACTGCAAATCGTCCAACGCCGCCTCAAAATCGTCATTGATCAGCAGGTGGTCGAACTCCCGCGCGTGGGAGAGCTCCGCCCGGGCTGACCGCATGCGGTTCTCGATCACATCGTCCGTGTCCTGACCGCGCCGCCGCAGTCGCTCACGAAGAGCGGCAAGTGACGGCGGCAGCACGAAAATCGAGCGGGCAGCCGGAAAGCATGCGCGCACCTGGCGGGCGCCCTGCCAGTCGATATCGAGCAGGACGTCGAATCCGTCCGCCATCTGCCGTTCGACCGCATCGCGCCCGGTGCCGTAGCGATGGCCGAAAACCCGGGCGTGCTCCAGAAAGGCCCCTTCGCCGGCGAGCTTCTCGAAGCGCTCATCGTCCACGAAGTAATAGTGCACCGAGTTCTGCTCTCCCGGCCGTGGCGGACGCGTAGTGTGAGAGACCGACAATGCAACCCGGTCGTCACGCTCGAGCAGGGCCTTGATCAGGCTGGTTTTTCCACCACCCGATGGTGCAGAGACCACGTACAGCCCCGGTCCGTCCGCTTTCCCGCCCTCATTCGACATTCTGAACCTGTTCGCGCATCTGCTCGATGGCGACTTTCAATTCCACGGCCGCATTCGTGGTCCGGCTGTCGACCGACTTGGAGCTCAGCGTGTTGGACTCCCGGTTGAATTCCTGCATCAGAAAATCGAGACGGCGGCCCACAGGTTCGTCGCGTTCCAGGACCAGCCGGGTTTCCTTGACGTGCGCGTCCAGGCGGTCGAGCTCCTCATCGACGTCTATTTTCTGAGCGAGAAATGCGACCTCCTGTTCCAGGCGGCCCGGCTCGAGCGGCTGTTGCAGTTCGCCGACGCGGGTAAGCAGCTTCTGGCGCAAGCCTTCGCGGATCTCAGGCAGCCACTCCCGCACCTGGCTGGTACAGGACTCGATGGCAGTCAGGCGCTCCCGCAGCGCGGCGTCGATCTCGGCGCCTTCCCGGCCGCGTGCTGCCTGCAGACTGGCGCCCGCTTCACCGAGCAGTTCCAGTGCGGCCGCGTGCAGAGACTCGGAATCCGGGGGCTGTTCCTCGATCACCCCAGGCCAGCGCATCAGGGCCATGGCATCGAGCGGCTGATCGGTCCCGCCGGTTTGCCGGACTTCAGTGAACAGGGCCAGCAGCCGGTCGAGCAGGCCGTGATTGAGGACCAGGTTCGAGCTGAGGGTCTCCGGCGCCGGCGTGAAACGCAGACTTGCATCCACCTTGCCGCGGCTGAGGTGTTTTCCCAGCGTTTGCCTGACTTCCGGTTCGAGGCTGCGGAACTGCTCGGGCAGCCGCAAGCTGATTTCCAGATAGCGATGGTTGACCGATCGCAGTTCCCAGGCCAGACGACCGAACTCGTACTGGCGGTCGATACTGGCGAATCCTGTCATGCTGCGGATCATTTTGTGTCCCTCAATACGCGGTCCGGGTTGCGGTGATTGTTGCCGCTCGACTGGCTTGGCACAATGGTACCGGCATATGGTAATCGCGTCAGCGGTTGCGAGGCCAATCCCGAATCGAGTCAAAGGCATGGAAGATGAGACCCAGTGAAAGAGCAGCCGACGAACTGAGAGCCGTTGGAATACAACGGCAATTCACGCGCCATGCGGAGGGATCGGTCCTCATATCGTGTGGCGATACCCGGGTGCTCTGCACCGCCTCGGTGGAAGACCGCGTACCCCAATTTCTCCGCGGCAAGGCAGAAGGCTGGATCACTGCGGAGTACGGGATGTTGCCTCGATCGACCGGCAGCCGCATGTCGCGGGAAGCCGCGCGCGGTCGGCAGGGTGGGCGCACTCTCGAAATTCAGAGGCTGATAGGCCGCTCGCTCAGGGCCGTGGTCAACCGGGCCGCCCTGGGAGAGCGGACCATCACGCTGGATTGCGATGTCATCCAGGCGGACGGCGGCACCCGAACGGCAGCCATTACGGGCGCATATGTGGCTTTGGTCGACGCCTGCCGCTGGCTCGGTGCGCGCGGCGTGATCGAGCAAAACCCGATTCACGGGCAGGTTGCAGCCGTTTCGGTCGGGATCGTCGGCAATACTGCCGTGCTGGACCTGGACTACGCCGAGGACTCCACCGCGGAGACCGATCTGAATGTGGTCATGAACGACGGCGGCGCCTTCATCGAATTACAGGGGACAGCGGAGGGGCACGCATTCCGCCGCGATGAACTGGACGAGATGCTGAACCTGGCTGAGCAGGGGATCAGGCAACTCATGGAACAGCAATCCGCTGCGCTCCATGGCTGAATCAGGCACCGTTCACAACACGCTCGTCCTGGCCAGCGGCAATCTGGGCAAACTGCGGGAGCTGGGCGATATGCTGCAGCCGCTGGGCTGGCGGGTGCGGGCCCAGAGCGAATGGTCGGTGGCGGAGGCGGTGGAAGACGGCCTGACGTTTATCGAGAACGCCCTGATAAAAGCCCGCAACGCAGCACGGGCCGCGGGCCTGCCGGCTCTTGGAGACGACTCGGGTCTGGTGGTGGACGCGCTCGGCGGGCAGCCCGGAATTTTCTCGTCACGCTTTGCCGGCGA